>JACRAB010000481.1 GCA_016213575.1 Actinomycetota bacterium | reverse complement strand
GCTGTGCGGCGCGACGTCGACGACGTCGCGCTCGACGACGAGGCCCGCCTGCTCGGCCTCCAGGGCCGCCTGGGTGACGACCCCGGCGAGCGGGGTCGCGGCGAGGTCGCCGACGGCGAGCGAGCCGATGAGGCCGCGCAGCACGCGGACGTCCTCGCGGACGATGTCGTTGAGCTGCTGGGCCGCCGCGCCGATGTCCGCCTGGCCCTCGCGGTCGGCGACGGCCCGGACGGTGCCGAGGCCGAACCCGACGGCGACGAGGTCCTGGATGACGCCGTCGTGCAGCTCGGCGGCGATCGAGTGCCGCTCGGACTCCGCGGCGTGCGCGGCGAGCCGGGACAGCGTCGCCCGCTCCTCGTGCCCGCGGGCGATCCGGCGGGCGAGGACGACGGCCAGCGGCAGGAGCAGCAGCTCGAGGGCGAGCAGCGAGAGCACGACGAGCGGGGTGATCTGGCTGCGCAGGTTCTCCCGCAGCGCGTCGAGCCGGTCGACGGGCAGGTAGGCCTCGACGAGCACCGGCTCGCCGTCGGCCGCGCGCACGCCCGCGTACACCTCGAGGGTCTCGCCGAAGGCGGACTCGAACTCGTTCTCCGGCTTCGTGCTCGGGGAGACGTGCGCGTCGAGCCCGAGGGTCTCGAGCACCTCGCGGTCGTCCGGCTCGATCTCGTAGCTGCGGCCGATGAGGCGCGGCTCGTCGGAGTAGAGCACCCGCGCGTCCGCCGACCAGACCTTGACCCGCAGCACCTCGTGCTCGGCCATCTGCCGCTTGACGAGCTCGTCGAGCCTGGCGATCGCCTGCGGGTCGCCGGCCGCGAGGTCCTTCGTGACGAGCGGCGCGACGGTCAGCTGGGCGAACTTCTGCGTGTAGAAGCCGGCGTCGTGCACGGCGCCGTCCCGGGCCACGGACTCCGCGACGACCGACGCCCCGACCCCGACGAAGAGCAGCGCGCCGAGGCTCGCGACCGCGTAGCTGACCAGGGCGCGCCGCACGATCCTGCGGGCCTCGGAGCGGGCGGTCTCCTCGTCGGCGGACAGCGGCGATCGCGGCACGTAGAGCGGGTCGTCGAGGGCGCGCGGACGCGGCCCGCGCGCGAGCATGGCCATCCGGTGGACTCGGTGGACGTGCGGGGAGTCGGTCAGGACGCCTGGTGGAGGCGGAGCAGCCCGAGCCGGGCGGCGGTGACGACGGCCTCGAGCTGGGAGTGGCAGTCCAGCTTGGTGAGGATCGTCTTCACGTAGCCGCGCGCGGTGTGCGGGCTGATCCCGAGCCGGCGGGCCGCGGCGGTGACGTCGCGACCGGCGGCGAGCTCCTGGAGGACGTCGATCTCCCGGGAGGTGAGCGACGGGGCGGCGGACGTCGTCGCGGACCGCGGGCGGCCGAGCGCGGCGATGAGCCGGTTGTCGACGACCATCGAGCCCTTGCGCGCGCTGCGCAGCGCCTCGAGCACCTCGGCGAGGCCGCCGGTCTTGGCGACGTAGCCGCAGGCGCCGGCCTCGGCGGCCCGGCTCACGAGGCTCGGGTCGGTCTCCGCGGTGAGGATGACGATCCGGACGGACGGGTAGAGCGTCGAGATCTCCCGCGCCAGCCACATCCCGTTGCCGTCGGGCAGGTTGAGGTCGAGGAGGACGACGTCCGGCAGGATCCGGGCGACGAGCTCGAGGCCCGTGCTCACGGACGGGGCGTGCCCGACGAAGACGAAACCGGTCTCCGCGGCGAGCGCGAAGGCGAGCAGGTCGGCCATCGTCCGGTGGTCGTCGATGATGGCGACGCGCAGCGGCGCGTCCTCCGCAGGGTTCTCGACGGTGCCCGTGGGGGTCGTCGCCGACCGGTCCGCGGCCTGGCTCGGCAGGTGCTGCGAGTAGCGTGTCACGTCCATGATGTGCCCCATCCATCCGCGGGCCCCAGCGGTGTCCCCGCCGCTGCGTCCCGCCGTCCGCCCGGTGCCCGACCGGTGCCCGCAGGCATGGTGTGCGGACTTTCCCCTTGTCCCGTGACCATGGTGCCCCGACGTCTGACGGTCGTGGCCGTACATGACAACCGATCTGGGCGCCACGTGAAGATGTAATCTCGAGCGCCCGGACACACGGTGCAGAGGAGACAGAACGCCACGAAATATCGTCACGCACTGTGCTTGCGATACTGCTATCCGTCGACATGTCGTCCAACCGGTGACCGACGGTGACTCGCCGTCCTCGCGGCGTCGCGGGACAGGGTGCCACGGGCGGGGCGGCCCGCGGGGCGGTCCGGCCCTCAATAGGATCGCTCCATGACGCATGTGCTCTCGGCGGTCGCCTGGCCGTACGCCAACGGCCCCCGCCACATCGGCCACGTCGCCGGCTTCGGCGTCCCCTCCGACGTCTTCAGCCGCTACATGCGCATGGCCGGGCACGACGTCCTCATGGTCTCGGGCACCGACGAGCACGGCACCCCGATCCTCGTCCAGGCCGAGCAGGAGGGGCTGACCCCGAAGGCCCTCGCCGACCGCTACAACCGCGTCATCGTCGAGGACCTGCACGGCCTGGGCCTGGCGTACGACCTCTTCACCCGGACGACGACCCGCAACCACTACGCGGTCGCGCAGGAGCTGTTCCGCGTCGTCCACAAGAACGGCTACATGATCGAGAAGACGACGACGGGCGCGATCTCGCCGTCGACGGGCCGCACGCTGCCCGACCGCTACATCGAGGGCACGTGCCCGATCTGCGGCTACGACGGTGCGCGTGGCGACCAGTGCGACAACTGCGGCAACCAGCTCGACGCCGCCGAGCTGAAGAACCCGCGCAGCCGGATCAACGGCGAGACCCCGAAGTTCGTCGAGACCGAGCACTTCTTCCTCGACCTGCCGGCGCTGTCGGAGACGCTCGGGGCGTGGCTGCAGACCCGCAGCGACTGGCGGCCCAACGTCCTGAAGTTCTCCCTGAACCTGCTGGACGACGTCCGGCCGCGGGCGATGACGCGCGACATCGACTGGGGCATCCCGGTCCCGCTGCCCGGCTGGGAGGACAACGCCGCCAAGCGGCTCTACGTGTGGTTCGACGCCGTCATCGGCTACCTGTCGGCGTCGGTCGAGTGGGCCCGCCGGACCGGGGACGACGACGCCTGGCGGCTGTGGTGGAACGACCCCGACGCCCGGTCGTACTACTTCATGGGCAAGGACAACATCACCTTCCACAGCCAGATCTGGCCCGCCGAGCTCCTCGCCTACAACGGCAAGGGCGACAAGGGCGGCAGCCCCGGCGTCCTCGGCGAGCTCAACCTGCCGACCGAGGTCGTGAGCAGCGAGTTCCTCACGATGGAGGGCAAGCAGTTCTCCTCCTCGCGCGGTGTCGTCATCTACGTGCGCGACATGCTCGCCCGGTACCAGCCGGACGCCCTGCGATACTTCATCGCCACCGCGGGACCGGAGACCCAGGACACCGACTTCACGTGGACCGAGTTCGTCCGCCGCACGAACGACGAGCTCGTCGCCGGCTGGGGCAACCTCGTCAACCGGACGGCGTCGATGATCCACAAGAACCTCGGGGCGATCCCGGAGCGGGGTGTCCTCACCGAGGCCGACCGTGCGCTCCTCGCGACGACCGAGGCCGGGTTCACGAGCGTCGGCGACCTGCTCGGCACGCACCGCCAGAAGCAGGCGGTCGCCGAGGCGATGCGGGTGGTCTCGGAGGCGAACAAGTACCTGTCCGACCAGGCGCCGTGGAAGCTGAAGAACGAGGACCCGGAGCGGATGCGGACCGTGCTGCACGTCGCGGCGCAGGCGATCTCGGACTGCCGCACGCTGCTCTCGCCGTTCCTCCCGCACAGCGCCCAGGCCGTCCACGAGGCGTTCGGCGGCGTCGGCACCGTGTCGCCGATGCCGCAGATCCGCGAGGTCGAGGACCTCGACGGCGGGCCCGGCTACCCGGTCCTCATGGGGGACTACACCCGCGGCGAGACCCTCGCCGAGTGGAAGCCCGTCCCGATCGTGCCCGGCACCCCGGTGCCGGCGCCGGTCCCGGTCTTCACCAAACTCGACGACTCCGTCGTCGCCGAGGAGATCGCCCGGCTCGAGGAGAAGGCAGGCTCGTGAGCGACGGTCCCGCGCCGAAGGTCCAGGGCCCCGCGTCGTACTTCCCCTCGATCGAGAAGAAGTACGGCAAGCCGGTCGCGCACTGGAAGGCGCTCGTCGTCGAGCGGCTCCCGGCCAAGCACATGGACCTCGTCGCGTTCCTCAAGAACGAGCACGGCCTCGGTCAGGGGCACGCCAACGCGATCGTCGCGCACACGCTCGCGGAGCAGGCGTCGTCCTCTGACTGAGGCTTCGCTCGACTGAAGACTCCCGTCGCTCCACGCAGCGGGAGTCTTCGGTGTGCGGCCGTAGTGCCGTGGCCGGAGCCGGCCGTGGCCGGAGCCGGCGTGTCCGCTCGGTGAGCGACCGGCCCGGCTACTTGACCTCTGCGCGCACGACGGCGACGAGGCCGACGGCGAGCGGGGCGAGCAGCCAGAGCGCGACGCTCGCGGCGAGGTGCTCCCACTGCGCGGCGGTCAGGGTGCCGTCGACGAGGGTGCCCTGGGCGTAGCGCAGGTCGACCCAGGGCTGCACGGTGCGGAACCAGGCCTGCGAGCCGGCGAGCACCACGGCCAGGGCCGGGAGCACGAGCGCGTAGACGAAGTACGCGACGACCGCCCCGACCGAGCTGCGCAGGAGCACTCCCAGCACGAAGCCGACGAGGACGCCGAGCACGTTCGACAGCACGATCGTCAGCATGCTCGTCGCGGTAACGTCCCAGACCGGCGCGATGCCGGCGAGCGACGTGCCGGCGAGGTTGCCGAGCGCGCCGACCGCGAGGGCGAGCGGCGCCGTCACGACGGCCACGCCGACGCAGGCGCCGGCCGTGGCGGCGACGACCCGGCCGCGGCGGGGCACGAGCGTGAACGTCGTGAGGCCGCTGCGCTGGCTCCACTCGGAGGTCACCGACAGGATCGCGACGACCGGCAGGACGACGGTGAGCGGGTAGTCGACGGCCGTCGTGAACGCGCGGTACGTCATGCCCGCGTCGGAGGAGAGCGCCGCGACCGCGGCGGTGGCGAGCAGCGCGAGCAGCCCGACGCCCGCCCCGAGCCAGAACCCGGACCGGGTGTCGAAGAGCTTGCGGACCTCGGTCGTCACGATGCGGCGCATCGGGATCGGGGGGTACCCGGAGGGCGTTGCGCCGGGTGCGACGTCGACGGTCACGTGAGGGCTCCTTCGGTGAGGTCGAGGAACAGCTGCTCGAGGCCGCCGCCGTCCGCCGCCGGCCCCGCGGCCGCGAGCAGGTCGGCCTTCGGGCCGCGGGCCACGACGCGGCCGCCGGCGAGGACGACGAGGTCGTCGGCGACGACCTCGATCTCGTGGATGAGGTGGGAGGAGAGCAGGACGGTGCCGCCCCGGTCGGCGAAGTCGCGCAGCAGCCCGCGCATCCAGCGGATGCCGGCCGGGTCGAGCCCGTTCGCGGGCTCGTCGAGGACGAGGACGGCGGGGTCGCCGAGGAGCGCCGTCGCGATGCCGAGCCGCTGCCGCATCCCGAGCGAGTAGTCGCGGACCCGCCGCGACGACTCCTGCGCGGTGAGCCCGACGAGGGCGAGCATCTCCTCGACCCGGCTGCGGGGCAGTCCCATGAAGCGCTGCGCGATCGTCAGCGTCTCCCGGCCGGTGCGCCCCACGTGCTGGGCGGACGGGTCGAGGAGCACCCCGACCTCGCGCCCCGGGTCGGGCAGGTCGACGTACCGGCGGCCGTCGACCGTCGCCGTCCCGGACGTCGCGGCCGACAGCCCGACGAGGATCCGCAGCGTCGTCGACTTGCCCGCCCCGTTCGGGCCGAGGAAGCCGGTCACGCGACCGGGCCGGGCGGTGAAGCTCACGTCGTCGACGGCCGTGAAGCCGACGTACCGCCGGGTCAGCCCCTCGACGGCGATCACGGCGCGGTCCCGTCCGGGGAGGCCGCCGCGTCGGGGACCTCCTCGACCGAGACCAGCGCGAGCCCGGTGTCGCGGACCTTCTGCAGCACGCCGTGCAGGGCCGCCTGGTCGGCGAGCGGGCCGGCGATGCGGGTCGTGCCGTCGCCGAGCCGGTCGAGCGTCAGCCCGTCGAACCAGGCGGCCCACCGGCCGGCGAGGTGCCCCCGGACGCGGATCTCGTAGTGGCCGGCACCGGGCCGGCAGGGGCAGGCGGGGTCGCCGTGCGGGAGGTCTGTGTCGTCCATGCCCGCAGGCTAGGAACGGATGTGGTGAGCCCGGATCACCACATGTGGTGGTTGTTCCGGGGAGCCCCCGCCGAGAGCAGGTCGAGCTCCTGCCCGCGGCGGACGGCGGCCCGCCGGCTGTTGACGCCGAGCTTGGCGTAGATGCTCTTCGTGTGCGTCCGCACGGTGTTCAGCGACACGACGAGCTCCGCGGCGATCTCCGGCCCGCTCAGCTCGGTCGCGAGCAGCCGCAGGACGTCGCGCTCGCGGTCGCTGAGCGGCTCGACGAGCCCCTGCCGGGCCGGTGTCCGCGGGGCGTCCGCGCCGCCGGCGGCGAGCAGGTGTACCGCGTAGCCGCTCCCGGGGCCGTGCTCGGCGGCCGCCCGGAGCAGGGCGGCCAGCGGCGGGCCCTCGTCGAGGAACAGCCGGACGTAGCCCTCCGGCCCGGCGAGGGCCAGCGCCCGCCCGAGCGGCGCGAGCGCGCCCCGGCGGTCGCCGCCGG
>JACRAB010000072.1 GCA_016213575.1 Actinomycetota bacterium | reverse complement strand
GCGCTGCGCGCGGCCCTCGCCGCCGCTGCGGCGGGGGAGCAGCGCCCCAGCCTCGTGGCGGTCCGCACGGTCATCGGTCGCGGCGCGCCCGGCGTGCAGGGCACGAGCGCCGCGCACGGTGCCCCGCTCACCCCCGACGACCTCGCCGCGCTGCGGGAGGGTCTGGGCTGGGAGCAGCCGCCCTTCGTCGTCCCGGACGACGTCGCGGCGCGGGTCGCGTCGGTCCTCGAGGGGAAGCGACCCGCCCGCCGCTCCTGGCAGGCCCGGCAGGACGAGTGGCGCCGGGACGCCCCCGACGAGGCGGCGGCGTTCGACCGGGTGGCGTCCGGTGCGGTCCCGGACGACCTCGAGGCCCTGCTGCCGCGTTTCGAGCCGGGCACCGCGACCGCGACCCGGGTCGCCTCGGGCCGGGTCCTCGCGTCGCTGCTGCCGCACGTGCCGGCACTCGTCGGCGGCTCCGCGGACCTGGCCCACAGCACCGGGACGGCGTTGCCGGCGCCCTCGGTCGGCGACGGCGACTTCTCCGGCCGCCTGGTGCGCTTCGGCATCCGGGAGCAGGCGATGGGGCACGCCCTGAACGGTCTGGCCCTGCACGGGCTGCGGCCGTTCGGCAGCACGTTCCTCGTCTTCAGCGACTACGCCCGGCCGGCGATCCGGCTGTCCGCGCTCATGGGGCTGCCCGTCGTCCACGTCCTGACGCACGACTCCGTCCGGGTCGGCGAGGACGGGCCGACCCACCAGCCGGTCGAGCAGCTCGAGTCGCTGCGGCTCGTCCCCGGGCTCGACGTGCTCCGCCCCGCGGACGCGACCGAGACCGCGGCGTGCTGGGCCGCCGCCCTGCGCTCCGGGCGGCCGACCGCGCTCGTCCTGTCCCGGCAGGACCTGCCGGTGCTGCCGGTGACAGGGCTGGACCGGTTGGGCGAGGACGGTTGCCGGGTCGTCCGGGACACCCCGGAGCCGGAGGTCGTCCTCGTCGCCACCGGGTCGGAGGTGTCGCTCGCCCTGGACGCGGCCGACCTGCTCGCCCGCCGGGGCACCCCGACCCGCGTCGTGAGCGTGCCGGACCGCGACCGGGCCGAACGCAGCGGTGCCCTGGCCCGGGCGGTGGGCCGGGCGGCCGCCGTCGCGGTCGAGGCCGGGAGCACCCGCGGTTGGTGGGCCACCCTCGCGGGGGCCCGCGCGGCCGCCGTCGTCGGCGTCGACCGGTTCGGGGCGAGCGGCCCGGGAGACCGGGTCGCCGCCGAGCTCGGGCTCTCCGCGGAACACGTGGCGCAGGCCGCCGGCCGGCTCGCCGCGCGCCGGCCCTGACCGCCCGGCCGGCGGGACTTCTCCATGACCTGCAGACCCGACCCGACCGACGTGACCCCAGGAGGACTTCCGTGCCGCACCGGATCCCGCGCATGCAGCGTGCCTCGAGCCCGAGCGGGCACCGGCCCGTGATGATCGCTATCGCCGGCGACTCGGCGTCGGGCAAGACGACCCTCACCAGAGGCCTCGTCGAGGCCCTCGGTCCCGACCGGATGACCGCCGTCTGTGTCGACGACTACCACAGGCACGATCGGTTCGAGCGCCGCGAGGTGCCGTGGACCGCGTTGCACCCGGAGGCGAACTACGTCGACATCATGGAGCAGCACCTCCAGCTGCTCGCTCTCGGCCAGCCGGTCCTCAAGCCGGTCTACGACCACGACACCGGCCTGCTCACCCGGCCGGTCCTCGTGGAGCCCCGCGAGTTCGTCGTCGTCGAGGGCCTGCTCCCGCTGCACACCCGGCTGGCCCGCGCCTGCTTCGACATCGCCGTCTACCTCGACCCGCCCGAGGAGGTGCGCCGCGGCTGGAAGGTCCACCGGGACACGACGAAGCGCGGGTACGCCCCGGAGCAGGTGCTCGCCGAGTTGGACCGCCGCGAGCCGGACAGCGCCACCTTCGTCCGCCCGCAGCGCCGCTGGGCCGACATCGTCGTCCGCTTCGCGCCCATCGCGGGCCGCGAGGACCCGCCGGGCACCCCGCTGTCCGCCGAGCTCATGCTGCGCCCGACCATCGACCACCCCGACCTGTCGGCCGTGCTGCCCGGCGGCGACCAGCGCGCGCTGCACCTCAAGCTCCTGCGCGACACCGACGGCCGGCCGGTGGACGCGCTCCACGTGCACGGCTACGTGGGGGCCGAGGAGGCCGGCGTCGTCGTCAAGGCGATCTGGGAGTCGCTCGGCATCGACGCGCCGGTGCCCGCGAGCCTCGGACGCTTCGCCGAGGGGACGAGCCAGCCTCTCGCCATCACCCAGCTGCTGCTGCTCTACCACCTGCTCGACACAGCCCGGCTACACGGCCGCTGAGCCGCCGCGACGTCGGGACCGGCCCCGGTACGAGGCGGGGACTGGATACGCCCGATGCGTCCTGAACTCACAGGGACCTAGGTCCCTGGTCTGATCCAGAGGTTGAACATCCTCACCAGATGCTCGGACAATCCGCCCGGCCGCGGGCAGACAGATGACACGCTGCCGCACTAACGTCCGCAGCACCAGTCCACGGCGACGCGATGACGCGTCGAGGAGGTCACGATGCCCGAGGTGCTGAGCAGCACGCCCACGGACCGCCTGAAGGCGCGACTGGACGACCCGGGGGTCGCTGCGGCGCTCAACACCCTGCTCGACCACGCGGACGTGCTCGCCCTGGCGGCGATGTCCGTCGGCGGGTTCCTCGAGCGGTCCGACACGATCATGGAGAACGTGTCCGGCGGCATCAACGAGCTGCGGGCGGTGAGCGGTGGCGCGGCGTTCCTCGCCGAGCCGACCCGCCGCCTCGCCGAGGAGGCGCCGGCCATCGCCGACGCCGCGACCGCCCTGCTGAACTCGGGGATGCTCAAGAAGGACGTCGTCGACCTGCTCGGCAGCCTCGCCGGCGCCCTCCTCGAGGGCGCGAACGCGGCCCGGGCCAACCAGACGACCGTCGCCGGGGTGTTCCCCGCGCTGCGCGCCCTCAAGGACCCCGACGTCGCCAAGGGCCTCGGCTTCCTCATCGAGGTCTCCCGCGCCCTCGGCAAGTCCCTGTAGCAGGCCGGCGCGTGCACGAGCTGTCCATCGCCCAGTCCGTGGTGTCCACGGTGCAGGCCGCCGTCGGCGGTCGCGGCGTCCTCGCGGTGACCCTGCGGATCGGCCCGCTCGCCGGGGTCGTCCCGGACGCGCTCACGTTCGGCTGGGACGTCGTCACCGCCGGGACGCCGCTCGAGGGCGCGCGCCTGGACGTCGAGCGGGTCCCCGTCGAGATCATGTGCGCGGGCTGCGGCACGACCGGTGAGCGGACGGCGTCCCCGCCGTGGCGCTGCGACGCGTGCGACGGCGTCTGCGCGCCGCTGGGCGACGGCCGCACGCTCGAGGTCGGCTCCGTCGAGGTCGAGGACGACGTGGCGGTGGGCGCATGAGCATCATCGAGCTGAAGACCGCCGTCCTCGCGAAGAACGACCACCTCGCGGCGGCCCTGCGCGAGGACCTCGCCGCGGTCGGCGCGGTCGCGGTCAACCTGCTCTCCTCGCCCGGCAGCGGCAAGACCGCCCTGCTCGAGATCGTCCTCACCCGGCTCACCGCCGACGGGGTACCCGTCGCCGCGCTCACCGGGGACCTCGCGACGGAGAACGACGCCAAGCGGCTCGCCCGGTCCGGCGCCCCGGTCCGCCAGGTCGTCACCGACGGCCTGTGCCACCTCGAGGCCGACCTCGTCCGCGACCACCTCGCGGGCTGGCTGCCCGCCGGCACCCAGCTGCTCCTCGTCGAGACCGTCGGCAACCTCGTGTGCCCGGCGTCCTACGACCTCGGCGAGAGCCTGCGCATCGTCCTCGCCTCGGTCACCGAGGGCGAGGACAAGCCGGTGAAGTACCCGACCGCCTACCGCTGGGCGGACCTCGTCGTCCTCACCAAGATCGACCTCGCGGAGCCGTGCGGCTTCGACGAGCAGGCCTTCCTCGACTCGGTCGCCGCGGTGAACCCCGGCGTCCCCGTCGTCCGCACGAGCGCGCGCACGGGGGAGGGCGTCGACGACCTCGTCGCCCGCCTCCTCGCCGTCCGACCCGATACCCGACGCGACGACAGACCTGACGACAGACCTGACGACACCGACCCCGCTCGACACATCGAACCGGCCGCCACGGCCGGTACCGGGAGGTAGAACATGGCAACACTGCTCTGGCTCGAGGGCGGGGCGTGCAGCGGCAACACGATGTCCTTCCTCAACGCCGAGGAACCGACCGCCGTCGACCTCGTGACGGACTTCGGCATCGAGGTGATCTGGCACCCGTCGCTGGGCATGG
>JACRAB010000487.1 GCA_016213575.1 Actinomycetota bacterium | reverse complement strand
GACCCCGACCCCCACGGTGACCACGGAGCCCACGGGCTCGACCGGCGACGACACCCCGACCGGACTGCTCGCCGGCCTCGGCGCCGTCGTCCTCGCGCTCGGTGCCGCGGCCTGGTTCGCCGTCGGCCGTCGCCGCTCCTGAGCGGCGTACCGTGGCCGACGTGAGCACGACCCAGGTCCCGGACGACGCGACCCTGCCCGCCGGGCAGGCGCCGGACCCGGTCCCCGGCGCCCCGCGGACGGGCGGTGCGGCACCGTGGGCCCCGGCCGTGGCCGCCGCGACCGGCCTCACCGCGGTCGCGGTCCTCACGTGCCTCGCCGTCCTCGCCTGGGCCGACGACTCCGTCGAGCTCGCCTTCTTCGACCCCGGTCCGGTCGTCCGCCACGGGCTGCCCGTCGCCAAGGTCGTCGGCGACCTCGCCGCGGCCCTGACGATCGGCGTCCTCGTGCTCACCGCGACCGGCGTCCCGGCCCGGGCCGAGGCCGCGATCGCCGCCGCGCTGCGCGTGACCTCGGTCGCCGCCGGCGTCTGGGCGCTCGCGACGGTGGTCGACGGGGTGCTCTCGTACGCCGACGTCTCCGGGCTCCCGATGTCGGACCCGACCTTCGGCCCACGGCTGTGGTCGACGTACCTGAGCACGAGCGACGAGGGCCGGGGCGTGCTCTGGACGGCGGGCGTCGCGCTCGCCGTCAACCTCGGCGCCCTGCTCGCGCGCCGGCTGCGCGGGGTCGGGCTGCTCACGCTGCTCGCGGCGACCGGGCTGGTGCCGGGTGCGCTCGCCGGGCACGCGGCGTCCGCCCAGGGCAGCCACGAGACCGCGGTGACCTCGCTCGGGCTGCACCTGTTCGGCGTCGTCGTCTGGGTCGGCGGGCTCGCCGGCCTGGTACTGCTGCGCCGGTCGCTGGGCGGGGAGCTCGCCCGGGTCGCCCGCCGGTACTCGACGCTCGCCCTGTGGGCCTACGTCGCGGTCGCGCTCTCCGGGGCCGTCAACGCGTGGATCCACCTCGGTGGCCTCGGGGCGCTCTCGAGCCGCTACGGCGTGGTCGTCCTCGCGAAGACCGGCGCGCTCGTCGTCCTCGGCTTCGCCGGCTGGCTGCACCGCAGCAGCACCCTCGGCGACCTCGACGCCGGCCGGCACGGCGCGTTCACCCGGCTCGCCGCGGTCGAGGGCGTCGTCATGGCGCTCGCCGTCGGTCTGGCCGTGGCGCTCTCCCGCTCACCGTCGCCCGTTCCCGACACGGGCGCGACCTCGGCGCTCAGCCCCACCGAGGCGGTCACCGGCTACCCGATGCCCCCCGAGCTGACGGCGTCCCGCTGGCTCACCGTCTGGCAGCCGGACCTGTTCTGGGTCGTCGTCTGCGGGCTGCTCGCCGGGTTCTACGTCGTGGGGCTCGTCCGGCTGCACCGTCGCGGCGACCGCTGGACGCCGCTGCGCACGATCTCCTGGTTCGTCGGCATCGCGATCCTCGTCTGGGTCACGTGCGGGGCGCCGGCCGCGTACGGCCGGGTGCTGTTCAGCGCGCACATGATCGGCCACATGACCCTGAGCATGGCGGCGCCGCTGTTCCTCGTGCTCGGGGCGCCGGTCACCCTGCTGCTGCGCGCCGTCCACCCCCGCGCGGACGGCAGCCGCGGCCCGCGCGAGTGGGCCGTCGGGATCACCGAGTCGCGCTACACGAAGGTGCTCACGCACCCCGTCGTCGTCTCGTTCCTCTTCGCCGGCAGCCTCGTCCTCTTCTACTTCTCGCCGCTGTTCCAGGTGGCGCTCACGACGCACGTCGGGCACGAGCTCATGCACGTGCACTTCCTCTTCGCGGGCTACCTCATGGCGTGGATGATGATCGGCGTCGACCCGGGCCCGCACCGCCCGACGCCCCCGCTGCGGCTCGTCATGCTCTTCATCACGATGGCCTTCCACGCGTTCTTCGGGATCGCGCTCATCCAGACGACGACCGTCCTCGCGGAGTCGTACTGGGCCTCGGTCGGCCGGACGTGGGGCGCCTCGCTCCTGGAGGACCAGCGCGCCGGCGGCGGCATCGCCTGGGGGATCGGGGAGATCCCGACGCTCGCGCTCGCGGTGATCCTCGCCGTCCAGTGGTCGATGTCCGACACCCGCGAGGCCCGCAGGCTGGACCGTGCGGCGGACCGCGACGGCGACGCCGAGCTGGACGCCTACAACGACATGCTCGCCCGGATGGCAGCCTCCGACGCCGCGGCGGACGACCGGGAGAAGGCCGCGCGCGAGCAGGCCGAGTGACCCAGGTCACACAACCGGCCGCCGCTCGGGGTCAACGTCGGGCGGTCCCCGCGCCCTTGGACCGGGTGAAGGACGTGGACCGGCCCCGTGCCGCCCGCGTCCTCGGGACGGACCGTCGCCGGGAGGGGTCGCGACGGCACGGCCCGTCGGGGGGTGCGGCGTCCGTCGTGCTCCCGCACCCGCAGAGGCATCCGGAAGGAGCGCCGCGTCGTGTCGGTCGTCCCAGCCGCCGACCTGGACCTCGTCCGGTCGGGAGCGAGCGGGTGGGTCGACGTGCGTGACGACGCCGAGCGCGCCTTCGACGCGTTCGTCACCGCCCGGTACGGCGCGCTCGTCGTCCTGGCCCGGTACATCTCCCGGGACCCCGACCGCGCCGAGGACGTCGTCCAGGAGGTGCTCGGCCGGGTCTACGCCCGGTGGTCCCGGATCCGCGGGCTCGACGCGCCCGACGCCTACGTGCGCCGGATGGTCGTGCGGGAGTGCCTGTCCTGGCGGCGCCGCCGGTCGAGCACGGAGGTCCCGGCGGACCCCGGCGCGCTGCCGGTCGTGCGGGTGGACGACGGGACGGCGCAGCAGGCCGAGCGCGACGCGATGCTGCGGTACCTGTCGCTGCTGAGCACCCGGCAGCGGGCGGTCCTCGTGCTGCGGCACTACGAGGACCTGCCCGACGCCCAGATCGCGGAGATGCTCGGCATCCGCGAGGTCACGGTCCGCAGCCACGCGATGGCCGGGCTCGACCGGCTCCGTGCCCTCGTCCTCGAGGACGCCGCCGGGCCCGCGGCACGGACGGAGGGCCGGCGATGAGCCCGCAGGAGTCGTGGTTCGAACGCCTCGACGGCGACCTGTCCGAGGACGCCGACCCGGTGGAGCACGGTCTGCGGACCGCGCTCCGGCACGGGCCTGCGCCGGTCGTCGACCCTGTCGCCGCCGTCCGGGCCGCCCGGGCGCGGGGGACCCGGATCGTGCGCCGCCGCCGTGGCCTCGCCGTCGTCGGGTCCG
>JACRAB010000486.1 GCA_016213575.1 Actinomycetota bacterium | reverse complement strand
CGGCAGCGGAGCTCGCGGCCGTGATGTGGCCCGGCAGAGCGCCCCTCGACCCCGAGACCGCCGTCCGGATGGAGGCCCGGGTCCTCACCTCCCAGCTCCGGGCCTCCACCCCGCCGCGCGCCGTCGTCGAACGCGGCCCCGACGGCTGGCTGCTCGACCTGCCCGACCCCTGCACGGACGCCGAGGACGTCGACGCGCTGGCCCGCACCGGTCTGCGGCTCGCCACGGAGGGCCGCTCCGAGGAGGCGGTCGACCCGCTGCTCGACGCCTGGACCATCTACGGCGACCGGCCGCTCGACGGCCTCGACGCGCCGTGGTTCGAGCCGCGTCGCCTCGAGCTCGACGACCGGGCGGCCCGGGCCGGCCGGGTGCTCGCCGACGCGCTCGTCGACGCGACCCTGGCCAGGACGACGACGCCCGCAGACCGGATCGAGGACGCGCTCGGTCTGCTCGAGGGTCTCGTCGCCCGCTTCCCGCGGTCGCTGCACCTGCGCGAGCGGCTCATGACGGGGTACCACCTCGTCGGCGACACCGCCGGGGCGCTCGCCGTCCGGGACGACGCCCGGTACGAGCTCGGGGCGCACTGGCGGGGGCGGGCCGCGGCCGCCATCGACGACCTGCACGCGACGCTCACCCGCCCCGGACGCACCGCGCCGGCCTCCGACGCCGCACCCGCCGCAGCGGCCTCGCACGCCGCGCGCGTCCCGCCGCCACCGGCCCCGGCGAGCCGGGCGGCGGCGTCGTCCCCGCGGACGACTCCCGCCCCGGCCGCAGCGCCGTCGACGCTGCAGGTGCGGCTCTCGGTGCTCGGCGGCAGCCTCGTCGCCGTCGACGGTCTCGCCGTGCGGCTGCCCGACGCGGCATGCCACCGGATGCTCACCGCGCTGCTGCTGCGGCACGGGACGGCGGTCGCGGACGCCGACCTCGTCCACGCCGCCGGCGTGCCACAGTCCGCTGACCCGTCCGCGACCGTCGACGCGCTGCTCGCGGCCGTCCGGACGGCGCTGGACGGCGTCGGCCCGGGGCCCACGGCCGCGGTCGCCGGCGCGCTGAGCCTGCGCACCTCGGCGACCACCGGCTCACCCCCTGCCCGGGTGGCCCTCGTCCGTCCGGGGGTCCTCGACCTCGAGGTCGCGCAGACCCTCGCCGCCCGCGGCACCGCCGCCCTCGCGGCAGGGCAGGCCGACGCCGCGGCGGCGGACCTGCGCGGCGCTCGAAAAGGTGCCGTCCCGGCTGCTGCCCGGCCTCGACGGCGGCTGGTTCGCCGCCGAGCGGACCCGGCTCGATGCCTGGCGAGACCGGACCGCCCGGGCCTGCGTGGACGCCGAGCTCGCCGCGGGCCGCCCCGAGGCCGCCGTCGCGGACCTGCGCGCGCTGACCCGACGTCATCCGCTCGACGAGGGCCTCACCGAGCAGCTCATGACGGCGCTGGCCGGGCTCGGGCGGCTCGACGAGGCGCTCGCCGCCTACGCCGCGCTGGACCGGCGACTCCGTGAGCACCTGGGCACGAGTCCGGGACCCTCGGTGCAGATGCTGCGCCGGCGGCTGCTCGACGCCGCCGGCTGACGCCGGCCGGGGGAGGAGCCGGGCTCAGGCGCCGCCGGGGGCCGCGGGGCCGTCGTCCCGGCGCCGCAGGTACCGCTCGAACTCGCGGGCGATCGCCTCGCCGGTCGCCTCGGGCAGGTCCGCGGTGTCCTTGGCCTCCTCGAGCTGGCGCACGTACTCGCCGATCTCGCCGTCCTCCTCGGCCAGCTCGTCGACGCCGTGCTCCCAGGCGCGGGCGTCCTCGGGCAGCTCGCCGAGCGGCACCGTGACGTCGAGGAGCTCCTCGACCCGGCGCAGCAGCGCGAGCGTCGCCTTGGGCGACGGGTTCTGCCCGACGTAGTGCGGGACGGCGGCCCACAGCGACAGGCCCGGCAGGCCCTCGCGGGCCGCGCCCTCGTGGAGGACGCCGACGATGCCGGTCGGCCCCTGGTACGTCGAGGGCTCCAGGGCGAGCCGCTCCATGAGGGCGGGGTCGTCGCTCGTCGTGGAGACCGGGATCGGGCGGGTGTGCGGGACGTCGGCGAGCAGCGCACCGAGGGTGACGAGCATCGTCGCGCCGTGCGTGGCGGCGTGCCCGAGGACCTCGACGACGAAGCTGCGCCAGCGCATGGAGGGCTCGATGCCGCGGACGAGGAGGACGTCGCGGTCGGCGCCCGGCGGGCGCGCCCAGGAGATCCGGGTGGTCGGCCAGGTGACGTGCCGCCGGCCCTCGTCGTCGAGGTGCACGACGGGGCGGTTGACCTGGAAGTCGTGGTAGTCCTCGGGGTCCAGCTCGACGAACGGCGTGGCGTCCCAGACCTGCTCGAGGTGCGCGACGGCGTTGCTCGCCGCCTCACCGGCGTCGTTCCAGCCCTCGAAGGCCGCGACCATCACCGGATCCCGCAGGACCGGGACGTCCGGGTGCTCGCTCACCGGCCTCCTCCTCCTGGCGGGGACCACCCCCGCCGTCGGTGCTGCAGGCCGCCACGCGCAGGGCGACGGCTACGCCACCCTACGGCGCACCGGGCCGCCGCAGGAAAGGCGCCACCCGGGGGCGCGCCGCGAGCGCCGCCGCGCGCAGCCCGTAGGATGGACGCCTCATGAGCAGCCGCTCCGACATCCTCCGCACCCGGCTCGTCCGCAGCGTCGTCGTCGCCGACGGTGCCATGGGGACGATGCTGCAGGCCGCCGACCCCTCCCTCGCCGACTTCGAGGGCCACGAGGGGTGCAACGAGATCCTCAACGTGACCCGGCCCGACGTCGTCCGCTCCGTGCACGACGCGTACCTCGCTGTCGGCGTCGACGCCGTCGAGACGAACACGTTCGGCGCGAACCTCGGCAACCTCGGCGAGTACGGCATCGAGCACCGGATCCACGAGCTGGCCCGGGCCGGTGCCGCGATCGCCCGGGAGGCCGCCGACGCGTGGTCGACCCCCGAGCAGCCGCGGTTCGTCCTCGGCTCGGTCGGCCCGGGCACGAAGCTGCCCTCGCTCGGCCACGTCGACTACGCGACGCTGCGCGACGCCTACGCCGTCCAGGTCGCGGGCATGGTCGAGGGCGGCGTGGACGCCGTCCTCGTCGAGACCGCGCAGGACCTGCTCCAGGCCAAGGCGGCGATCGTCGGCGCGAAGCGGGCCCTCACCGCCGCGGGGGAGGACCTGCCCGTCATCGTCCAGGTCACCGTCGAGACGACCGGCACGATGCTCCTCGGCAGCGAGATCGGCGCCGCGCTCACGGCGCTCGAGGCGCTCGGGGTCGACGCGATCGGGCTCAACTGCGCGACCGGTCCGGCCGAGATGAGCGAGCACCTGCGCCATCTCGCGAAGCACTCCCGGGTGCCCGTCTCGTGCATGCCGAACGCCGGCCTGCCCGAGGTGTCCATGGAGGGCGCGCGCTACCCGCTGTCGCCGTCCGAGCTCGCCGACGCCCACGACACGTTCACCCGCGAGTTCGGCCTGGGACTCGTCGGTGGCTGCTGCGGGACGACGCCCGAGCACCTGCGCCAGGTCGTCGAGCGGGTCCGCGGCCGCGAGGTCACCGTCCGCCGTCCGCGCCCCGAGGCCGGTGTCGCGAGCCTCTACCAGCACGTGCCGTTCCGGCAGGACACCGCGTACCTCTCGATCGGCGAGCGGACGAACGCCAACGGCTCCAAGGCCTTCCGCGAGGCGATGCTCGCCGAGAAGTGGGACGAGTGCGTCGACATCGCGCGCGCCCAGACCCGCGACGGCGCGCACCTGCTCGACGTCTGCATCGACTACGTCGGCCGGGACGGCGTCGCCGACATGAAGCAGGTCGTCGGCCGGTTCGCGACGGCCTCGACGCTGCCGCTCGTGCTCGACTCGACCGAGCCCGCCGTCCTGCAGGCCGGCCTCGAGCTCGTCGGCGGCCGCGCGGTCATCAACTCGGTGAACTTCGAGGACGGCGAGGGGCCGGGCAGCCGGTTCCACCGGATCATGGAGCTCGTCCAGGAGCACGGCGCCGCCGTCGTCGCGCTGACGATCGACGAGACCGGCCAGGCCCGCACCGTGGAGCACAAGGTCGCCGTGGCGTCCCGGCTCATCGACACCCTCACGCAGCAGTGGGGGATGCACGTCGAGGACATCGTCGTCGACTGCCTGACGTTCCCCATCGCGACCGGCCAGGAGGAGACCCGCGGCGACGGCGTCGCGACGATCGAGGCGATCCGCGAGGTCAAGCGCCGCTACCCGGGCGTGCAGACGACGCTCGGCGTCTCGAACATCTCCTTCGGCCTCAACCCGGCCGCCCGCCAGGTGCTCAACTCGGTGTTCCTCCACGAGTGCGTCAAGGCCGGCCTGGACTCCGCGATCGTGCACGCGGCGAAGATCCTGCCGATGTCGCGGATCCCCGAGGACCAGCGCCAGGTCGCCCTCGACCTCGTCTACGACCGCCGGGTCCGGGACGAGGACGGCCGGGTCACGTACGACCCGGTGAGCGCGATGCTCGACACCTTCGCCGGCGTCGACACCGCGGCGCTGCGCGCCGACCGGGCCGCCGAGCTCGCCGCGCTGCCGCTGGGGGAGCGGCTCGAGCGCCGGATCATCGACGGCGAGGGCAAGGGGCTGCCCGCCGACCTCGACGAGGCCCTCGCCTCAGGCCGCAGCGCGCTCGACATCATCAACGAGCACCTGCTCGCGGGCATGCGCGTCGTCGGCGACCTCTTCGGCCGCGGCGAGATGCAGCTGCCGTTCGTGCTCCAGTCCGCCGAGACGATGAAGGCCGCCGTCGCCCACCTCGAGCCGCACATCGAGAAGACCGACGACCAGGGCAAGGGCACGATCGTCCTCGCGACGGTCAAGGGCGACGTCCACGACATCGGCAAGAACCTCGTCGACATCATCCTCAGCAACAACGGCTACGACGTCGTGAACATCGGCATCAAGCAGCCGATCTCGGAGATCCTGCGGGCCGCCGAGGACGCGAACGCCGACGTCATCGGGATGTCCGGGCTGCTCGTGAAGTCCACGGTCGTCATGCGGGAGAACCTCGAGGAGATCAACTCCCGGGGGACCGCGGCGCAGTGGCCGGTCATCCTCGGCGGCGCCGCACTGACCCGGGCCTACGTCGAGAACGACCTCGCCGACCTGTACGACGGCGAGGTCCGGTACGCCCGCGACGCGTTCGAGGGGCTGCGCCTCATGGACGCCCTCGTCGCCGTCAAGCGCGGCGTCCCCGGCGCCGAGCTGCCGGCGCTGCGCCCGCGCCGGGTGCGGCAGCGTGACGTCGCGCTGCTGCCGGACGACGGCGCTGCGGACGACGGCCCGAGGGTCTCGGACGTCGCGCGCGGCCTGCCGGTCCCGACGCCGCCGTTCTGGGGCGAGCGGGTCGTCAAGGGCATCCAGCTCGCCGACTACGCGAGCTACCTCGACGAGCGCGCGACGTTCGTCGGCCAGTGGGGGCTCAAGGGCGCCCGCAGCGGCCAGGGCCCGTCGTACGAGGAGCTCGTCGAGACCGAGGGCCGGCCGCGGCTGCGGATGTGGCTGGAGCGGGTGAAGACCGAGGGCCTGCTCGAGGCCGCCGTCGTCTACGGGTTCTACCGGTGCGTCTCCGAGGGGGACGACCTCGTCCTGCTGCACCACGAGGGCGACGGCACCGGCGAGAAGCCCGGTACCGACCGGATGCGCTTCACGTTCCCCCGGCAGCGCCGCGACCGGCGGCTCTGCCTCGCGGACTTCTTCCGCTCCCGCGAGGAGGCGGAGCGGCTCGGCGGTCCCGACGTCATCTCCTTCCAGCTCGTGACGATGGGCCCGCGGGTCGCCGAGGCGACCGCGGAGCTGTTCGCGAAGAACGCCTACCGCGACTACCTCGAGCTGCACGGGCTCTCGGTGCAGCTCACCGAGGCCCTCGCGGAGGCGTGGCACGCCCGGGTCCGCTCCGACCTCGGGTACGGCGCCGAGGACGACGGCGACCTGGCGGCGATCCTGCGCCAGGGCTACCGCGGCTCGCGGTACTCCTTCGGCTACCCGGCCTGCCCGGACCTCGAGGACCGCGCCAAGCTCGTCGAGCTGCTCAAGCCGAAGCGGATCGGTGTCGAGCTCTCCGAGGAGCTCCAGCTGCACCCGGAGCAGTCGACCGACGCCCTCGTCGTGCACCACCCCGAGGCGAAGTACTTCAACGCCACCTGAGCCCGCGCGACCGGGTACCGCGACGACGCGGACCGGTCACCGGGCACCACCGAAGAAAGCGACCGATACCTCGTGAGTGCTCTCCCCGAGGAGAACCTCGTCCTGCCCGCCGCCGTCCTGTGGGACCTCGACGGCACGATCGTCGACACCGAGCCGTACTGGATCGAGTGCGAGTTCGCCCTCGTCGCCGCGCACGGCGGCACCTGGAGCGAGGACCACGCGCGTGCCCTCGTCGGGATGAACCTGCCGTACAGCGGCGAGTACATCCGCGAGCACGCCGGCCTCGACCTCACCGGCGAGCAGGTCGTCGCCGCCCTCATCGAGGGCGTCGTCGAGCGGGTCCGCGAGCACGTCCCGTTCCGGCCGGGCGCGCAGGACCTGCTCGCCGCCCTCGGCGACGCCGGGGTGCCGTGCGCCCTCGTGACGATGTCTTACCGCGACCTCGCGGACTCGATCGTCGCCTGTCTGCCCGAGGGGTCCTTCACGACGACCGTCTGCGGCGACGAGGTGGACCGGGGCAAGCCGCACCCGGAGCCGTACCTGCGCGCCGCTGAGCTGCTCGGCGTCGACCCCGCCGACTGCGTCGCCATCGAGGACAGCCCGACGGGCGTCGCCTCGGCGACCGCCGCCGGCGTCCCGGTGCTCGCCGTCGAGCACACCGTGCCCGTGCTGCCGGCCCCCGGCCGGCACGTCGTGAAGACCCTCGAGGGCGTCACTCCCGAGGACCTCGCCGGCGTCGCGGCGGCGCTGCGGGGGTGACCCCGGGGCCGCGAGTCCTTCGGGCCGCGCGCCCTGAGCCCGTCAGGTTTCCCGCCCGCGTTGCACAAACGTGACGTTCTGGTGGCTCCTCGCCCTTCCTGGCCGCAACAGCAGGCCTCTAGGGTCGCCCCCAACGTTGTAGGCCGGGCAGACGGCCGACACTCGGACGTGAGGTGGTCAGGATGCGACCCGGGACACGATGGCAGCACCGCACCGCGGTACGGGCCCTGGCGGTCACCGCCGCGGCCGGCCTGGCCCTCTCCGCCTGCAGCGGGGGCCGCAGCACCGCCACGGGGGACGCGACGGGCGGGGCGACGGACGGCGCCTCCGACGCGACGTTCATCTTCGCGGGGTCGGCCGACCCCATCACGCTCGACGGCGCCTACGTCAGCGATGGCGAGTCGCTGCGGGCGATCCAGCAGATCTTCGAGGGGCTCGTCACGAGCAAGCCCGGCACGACGGAGGTCATCCCGAACCTCGCCGAGTCGTGGACGACGTCCCCCGACGGCAAGACGTGGACCTTCAAGCTCAAGAGCGGCGTCACCTTCACCGACGGGACGGCGTTCGACGCCGCGGCCGTCTGCACGAACTTCGACCGCTGGTACAACTTCAAGGGCCTCCAGCAGTCCTCGTCCATCTCCTACTACTGGACGACGGTCTTCGGCGGCTTCGCGAAGAACGAGGACGACTCCCTCCCGCCGAGCCTGTACTCCAAGTGCGAGGCGACCGACGCGACGACCGCGACGATCACCCTGACGAAGGCGTCCTCGACGTTCCTCTCGGCGCTCTCGTTGCCGTCGTTCTTCATCGCGAGCCCCAAGGCCCTCACCGAGTTCAAGGCGGACGAGGTCTCCGGGACGGCGGACGCTCCCGTCTTCAGCGGCACGTTCGGCTCCGAGCACCCCATCGGCACCGGCCCCTTCAAGCTCGCCAAGTGGGAGAAGGGCAACCAGCTCGTCCTCGAGCGCAACGACGCCTACTGGGGCGCCAAGGCGAAGATCAAGACGCTCGTCCTCAAGCCCATCGCGGACGGCCCGGCCCGCCGGCAGGCGCTCGAGGCCGGCGACATCGACGGCTACGACCTCGTGGACCCCTCGGACGTCCAGGCGCTCAAGGACGGCGGCTACGAGATCCTCAACCGGCCGGCGTTCAACGTCGCGTACGTCGGCTTCAACCAGGCGATCAAGCCCCTCGACAACCCGAAGGTGCGCGAGGCCGTCGCCTACGCCCTCAACCGGGAGAACGTCATCAAGACGAACTACCCCGAGGGCGCACAGGTCGCGACGCAGTTCATGCCCCCGGAGGTCTTCGGCTACGCGAAGGACGTCCCGACCTACGCGTACGACCCGGCGAAGGCCAAGGCGTTGCTCGCCGAGGCCGGCGTCCCGAACCCGACCGTCGAGTTCTGGTACCCGACCGACGTGTCCCGGCCGTACATGCCGAACCCGGAGGCGAACTACCAGCTGTTCAAGAAGGACCTCGAGGCCGTCGGCTTCAAGGTCACGACGAAGTCGGCGCCGTGGAACCCGGACTACCTGAACCAGGTCGACGCGGGGAAGGCGGCGATCTACCTGCTCGGCTGGACCGGCGACTTCGGCGACCCGGACAACTTCATCGGGACCTTCTTCCAGTCCAAGCAGCTCGCCTGGGGCTACGACAACAAGGACCTCCAGGGTCTGCTCGACAGGGCCGAGGCGGAGACCGACCTCGCCAAGCGCACCGCGGACTACGAGGAGGCGAGCAAGGTCATCATGACCGACCTGCCCGGCGTCCCGTACGCGCACACCCAGCCGTCGCTCGCGTTCAAGGCCGGTGTGACCGGCTTCGTCCCGAGCCCGACCTCGAGCGAGCTGTTCACCGACGTCACGGTCCCGGCCAAGTGACCCGTCGCTGACCGTCCCGGTGCCCGGTCCGGTCCGGTGGCCGCCGCTGCGGCGGTCACCGGACCGGAACCGCACCACGTCTGGTGAGGTGTCCTCGTGCTGAGGTTCGCGGTCCGCCGGCTCATGCAGCTCGTCCCGATCCTGCTCGGCCTGTCGATCCTGCTCTTCTTCTGGGTGCGGGCGCTGCCGGGCGGGCCGGCCGTCGCGCTGCTCGGCGAGCGTGCGACGCCCGAGAAGATCGCCCAGATCAACCGGATCTACGGGCTCGACCGGCCCTGGTACGAGCAGTACCTGTCGTTCCTCGAACGCGCCGTGCAGCTGAACTTCGGCTCGAGCATCCGCACGCAGCGCCCCGTGACGGAGGAGTTCCTCCGGCTGTTCCCGGCCACCGTCGAGCTGAGCCTGGCGGCCGGCATTTTCGCCGTAGGGCTCGGGATCCCGCTGGGGTACCTCGCGGCGCGGCGGCACACGACGCTGCTCGACAACGCCTCGGTGACCGGCTCCCTCATCGGTGTGACGGTGCCGGTGTTCTTCCTCGGCTACCTGCTGCGCTACGTCTTCGCCGTGAAGCTCGGCTGGCTGCCGGCGACCGGCCGGCAGGACAGCCGCGAGTTCCTCGACGCCGTGCACCCCACCGGGTTCTACGTGCTCGACGGGATCCTCACCGGCAACCCGGCAGCCGCCTGGGACGCGGCCAAGCACCTGATCCTGCCCGGGATAGCGCTCGGCACGATCCCGCTGGCGATCATCACCCGGATCACCCGGGCCTCGGTGCTCGACGTCGTCAACGAGGACTACGTCCGGACCGCCGAGGCCAAGGGGCTGCTCAAGCGGACGATCACCCGCCGGCACGTGCTGCGCAACGCGATGCTCCCGGTCATCACGGTGACCGGCCTGCAGGTCGGGCTGCTCCTGTCGGGCGCCGTCCTCACCGAGACGGTCTTCGCCTTCGACGGGGTCGGCCGCTTCCTCAACCTCGCGATCTCGAACCGCGACTTCTCCGTGATCCAGGGGTTCATCCTCATCATCGCCGTCATCGTCGTCGTCGTGAACCTGCTCGTCGACATCGCGTACGGCCTCGTCGACCCGAGGGTGAGGGCCCGATGACGGCACCGCACGAGCTCGGTGCCGCCGCCGACCCGCGGACGGCGATGGTCCTCGCCGGGGCGGAGGAGGGCGGCTCGCTGGGCCGCGACGCGTGGCGGCGGCTGCGCCGCGACCCCGCGGCCGTCGTCGGCTTCCTGCTCGTCGTGCTCTTCGTCGCCGTCGCGGTGCTCGCGCCGTGGCTCGCGCCGTACAGCCCCACCGACACCCCGGGCCAGGGCACGGTGACGCCGACGAACATCCCGGGCCCGTCCGCCGAGCACTGGATGGGGCTGGACAACCTGGGCCGCGACGAGCTGAGCCGGGTGCTCTACGGCGCCCGGCAGTCGCTGATCATCGGTGTCGTCTCGCTGCTCCTCGGCGCCAGCGCGGGGATCCTTCTCGGGCTGCTCGCCGGCGCGTTCGGCGGCTGGGTCGACAACATCGTCATGCGCGTCGTGGACATGATGCTCGCCGTGCCGCAGCTGCTCTTCGCGATCGCCGTCGCAGCGATGCTCGGCCAGTCGCTCACCTCGGTGATGATCGCCATCGGCGTGACGAACGTGCCGGTCTTCGCCCGGATCCTGCGCGGCTCGATGCTCGCCCAGCGGGGGAGCGACTACGCGCTTGCGGCGACCTCGCTCGGCGTCCGGCGGCGCTTCGTCGTCCTGCGGCACGTGCTGCCGAACTCGCTGTCCCCGGTCATCGTCCAGGGCACGCTCGCGCTGGCGACGGCGATCATCGACGCCGCCGGCCTGGCGTTCCTCGGGCTGTCCGGCTCCGACCCCGCCGTCCCCGAGTGGGGTCGGATGCTCTCGGAGACGCAGCGGTTCCTCGCGTCGGCGTTCCACCTCGCGGTGTTCCCGGGCCTGGCGATCGTCGTCGCCGCGCTCGGCTTCACCCTCCTCGGGGAGTCCCTCCGCGAGGCCCTCGACCCGAAGTACCGGCGGTGACGCGGATGGGAACCGGCAGGAGCGAGGAACTCGACCTCGGTCAGGCACCCGGCCGCCCGGGGCGCGCGGCCTACGACGGGCCGCTGCTCGCCGTCGACGACCTGTCGGTGACGTTCACCCGGCGCGGACGGCGCGACGTCCGCGCGGTCGACGGCGTGAGCTTCGCGATCCGGCCGGGCGAGACCGTCGGTCTCGTCGGCGAGTCCGGCTCCGGCAAGTCGGTGACCGCCCTGGCCGTCATGGGGCTGCTCCCCGGCCGCGGGGTGCGTGTCGGCGGCAGCGTCCGGCTCGAGGGCGAGGAGCTGCTCGGGGCGTCGGACGACCGGCTGCGCGACCTGCGCGGGCGAGAGATGGCCATGGTCTTCCAGGACCCGATGACGTCGCTCAACCCGGTCGTGAGCATCGGCGTCCAGGTCACCGAGGTGCTGCGCCGGCACCGTGACATGACCCGCGAGCAGGCCTCCGTCGAGGCCGCGTCGCTGCTGCGCCGGGTCGGCATCCCGGACCCGGTCCGCCGGCTCAAGGACTACCCGCACCAGCTCTCCGGGGGGATGCGGCAACGGGCGCTCATCGCCAGCGCCCTGGCCTGCCGGCCGCGGCTGCTCATCTGCGACGAGCCGACGACGGCGCTCGACGTGACGATCCAGGCGCAGATCCTCGACCTGCTCCGTCAGCTCGTCCGGGAGTCCGGGACGGCGCTTCTCATGATCACCCACGACCTCGGGGTCGTCGCCGGGCTCTGCGACACCGTGCACGTGATGTACTCCGGCCGCGTCGTCGAGTCCGCACCGCGACGACCGCTGTTCGGCTCGCCCCGGCACCCGTACACCGGCGGCCTGCTCGCGTCGATCCCGCGGCTCGACGCTCCGCGCGGGGCACCGCTGCACCCGATCCAGGGCTCGCCGAACGACACGATCCCGTGGGAGAGCGGCTGCGCGTTCGCGCCGCGGTGCGAGGACCGGGTCGACGCGTGCACGACGTCCGCGCCCGCGCTCGAGGTGCGCGGGAACGCGTCGGTGCGCTGCTGGAACCCGCTACCGCCACCGGGCCGGACCGCTGCGGTGCAGGAGGTGCGCGCGTGAGCGACAGCGTCGAGGAGGCCGGGAAGCGCCTGCCGGCCGGGCCCGACCCGCTGCTCAGGGTCCGGGGCCTCAAGGTGCACTTCCCGATCGTCAAGGGCGTGTTCGTCGACCGGGTCGTCGGACACGTCCGCGCCGTGGACGGCGTCGACCTCGACGTCGCGCGCGGGAGCACCTACGGCCTCGTGGGGGAGTCCGGCTGCGGCAAGAGCACGCTGGGACGGGCCGTGCTTCGGCTCGTCGAGCCGACCGCCGGGACCGTCGAGTTCGACGGCGTCGACGTCGCGTCGCTCAAGGGCGAGGCGCTGCGCCGCGAGCGGCGCCGCATGCAGATGGTGTTCCAGGACCCGATGTCGTCGCTGGACCCGCGGCAGAGCGTCGAGTCGGTCCTCATGGAGCCGCTCCTCGCGCACGACGTCAAGCCCGAGGGCGGGGTCGACGCGCACGTCCGCCGCCTGCTCGACGTCGTCGGTCTGCCCGGCAGCGCGGCCGGCCGGTACCCGCACGAGTTCTCCGGCGGCCAGCGGCAGCGGATCGGGATCGCCCGGGCGATCGCGCTCAACCCCGACCTCGTCATCGCCGACGAGCCGGTCTCGGCGCTCGACGTCTCCGTGCAGGCGCAGGTCGTCAACCTCCTCGAGGACCTCCAGGAGCAGCTCGGGCTCACGTACGTCGTCATCGCGCACGACCTGGCCGTCGTCCGCCACGTGAGCGACACGATCGGTGTCATGTACCTCGGCATGCTCGTCGAGGAGGCCCCGAGCGACGACCTCTACGCGACCCCGCGGCACCCGTACACGATCTCGCTCATGTCGGCGATCCCCATCCCGGACCCGGACGTCGAGGACCTCCGCGAGCGGATCCTGCTCGCCGGCGACCTGCCGAGCCCCGCCAACCCGCCGTCCGGCTGCCGCTTCCACACCCGCTGCCCGTTCCGTCAGGAGACCCGCTGCGACGACGAGGTCCCCCTGCTGCGGACCCTCGCCCCCGGCCACCGGGTCGCCTGCCACTGGGCCGAGGAGGTCGCCGACGGCCGGATCACCCCGGCGGCGTCCGCGTTCGACGCCACCGCCGTACCGACCGAGGCCTGAGCACCGGTCGCGCCGCGCCCGGTACGGCGAGGGCGGCGGGTCACGTGCACCCGCCGCCCTCGCCGTCCCCTCACACCTGTCGGACCCGAGCCCCTACTCCGTCGCGATCGCCTTGAGGATGTCGAGCCGGACGGCGCGGACCGTCGGCAGGACCGCGGCGAGCACACCGACGAAGGCAGAGGCGACCAGGACGACGACGATCGTCGACCACGGGATCGCCAGCCGCTCCAGGCCCTGGCTCTGCAGACCTCGTTGCAGAGCCACCCCGAGCCCGACGCCGAGGGCGGTCCCGAGGATCGCCCCGAAGAGCGCCGTCGTCACGGCTTCGATGGTGATCATCCCCGTCAGCTGCCGGCGTCGAAGGCCGATCGCTCGCAGGAGCCCGATCTCCCGGGTCCGCTCGAACACCGACAGCGCCAGGGTGTTGACGATGCCGAGGATCGCGATGACGACGCTGAACAGCAGCAGCGCGTAGAGCAGGTTGAGGACGAAGTCGATGCCCGCAGCGGCCGTGCTCTTGTACTCCTCGCCGTTCTCGACGCTGACGACGAGGTAGGGCTTCACGACGTCGACGAGCTTCGTGCGCAGTGCCGCCCCATCGGCACCCTCGGTGGCCTTGACGAAGATGCTCACCGAGGCGCGCTGCGCCTGGGGAACCGCCTCGTCGTAGAGAGACATCGGCACGATGATCTGCATGCCCAGCTGGGACAGGGACTGCAGGTCCTTGTAGACGCCCCCGACGACGAGGCTCTGGTCTCGCAGGGAACCGACCACCCCGGTGACCGTGGAGCCGGTGGTCCAGCCGGCCTCCTCCGCCAGAGACTCGCTGACGAGGATCTTGCCGCTGGTCAACGTGTCGACCGCGCCGGAGCGCATCGTCACGACGAAGTTGTCCTGCAGGGCCTGGGCGGTCATCCCCGTCCCGAGCACCGACCGGTCCCCGGACTCCAGACCGACGTAGTTCGCGACGGCGACGGACCGCACCCCGTCGATCTTCCCGACGACCGCGTCGACCCCTGGTGGCACGCTGTTGCCGCCACCGCCCGCGCTCAGCACGTAGTCGGACTTCACCTCGGTCCCGATGATGTCGGAGACGCTCGCCTTGGTGGATTGGGCGACGACTCCGAGAGCGGAGATGAGTGCCAGCCCGATCATGAGTGCGCTGGCGGTCGTCGCGGTCCGGCGAGGGACCCGCAGGGCGTTCTCCCGCGCGAGCCGACCCACGACGCCGAGGACCGCGGCGAACGGCGACGCGACGACCCGCACGACCGGCCGGGCGGTGATGGGGGCCGCGACGAGCGCACCGAGCACCGTGAACCCGGCACCGAATCCGGCCATCGGCCAGGCGACGTCGTCACGGGTCACGCCCCACGCGAGGGCGGCGACACCGACGACGACCATCCCGGAGCCGATCCCGCCGCGCAGCCGCAGGCCCTTCGGCGCGATGACGATGTCATCACGCAGCGCGGCCATGGGGGCGACGCGACCAGCACGCCACGAGGGGATGAGGGCGCCGGCAACGGTGACGACGACGCCGACGACGATGCTCCAGACGACCGCCGCTGTCCCCACGGGCAGGTCGGACGACAGGTCGATGCCCACGAAGGCGCGCAGGGCGGCCTTGGCGCCGGCGGCGATGAGAACACCGAAGCCGATCCCGAGCAGCGAACCGAGGAGCCCGATGACGAGGGACTCACCGAGCACCACGCGGGTGACCTGGGTACGCCGCGCGCCGACGGCTCGCAGGAGCGCCAGCTCACGGGTCCGCTGCGCGACGATCATCGCGAACGTGTTGAAGATGATGAACGCCCCGACGAACAACGAGATGCCTGCGAACACGAGCAGGAAGGTCGTGACGAAGCCCAGGCCAGTGTCGAGCGCCTCCTTGTTCTCAGCGTTGTAGGCGGTGACGGTGAGCGCCTCGGCGTCCGCGGGCAGCACCTTCGCGACGGCGGCCCGGAGCGTCTCCTCGCTCGTCCCGCTCGCCGCCTCGATCGCGAACGCGGCGACCTTGCCGTCCGGCGCGAACACCGCCCGGGCGGTCTGTTCGTCGACGAGGACACCGGTCGCCCCGAACAGGGTGCCGCCGTCGAGGTCGACCTCCCCGACGATCGTCACGTCACGGACCTGGTCGCCCACGACGGCCTTGGTCCGGTCCCCGATCCGAAGGCCTGAGAGTTCCAGGGTGCGCTTCTCGACGGCGACCTCGCCGGCTCCTGCCGGCCCGCGGCCGTCGACGAGGACGAACGTCTGCCCTTCGGGGTCCCAGGCGAAGCCGAGGCCGGGGGCACCGCCGCTGCGGACCGCGGTGCCGTCCTTGCCGGCGATGAGTGCGCTGCCCTGCAGGTCGGGGATGGCCCTCGCGACCCCTGGCACCGTGGCGAGCTTCTCCTCCAGGTCCAACCGCAGCGCGGCCCTCCCCGCCGCGTCGCCGGAACCGGCTTCGGTCCCGCGGACGACGACGTCGACGCCCTTCGACGCCTGGTTGAACAGGCTGTTGAGGGTCGCCCGGATGCTGTCCGACAGGACGAACGTGCCGGCCACGAACCCGGTCCCGACCATGACGGCGAACGCTGTGAGGAGGAACCTCAGGAAGTGCCCGCGGACGCTCTTGAGCGTGATGCGCAGCATCGTCAGCCCTGCCGTCCGGCCGGCTCGAAGCCGCGCATCCGGGCGAGCACGGAGTCCGCCGTCGGCGCGGTGATCTCGTCGACGATGCGGCCGTCCGAGAGGAACAGGACACGGTCGGCGTACGCCGCGGAGACCGGGTCGTGCGTGACCATGACGATGCTCTGGCCGAACTCGTCGACGGAGCGGCGCAGGAAGCCGAGGATCTCGGCGCTCGACCGGGAGTCGAGGTTGCCCGTCGGCTCGTCGGCGAAGACGATCGCCGGCCGGCTCACGAGCGCCCGCGCGCACGCGACGCGCTGCTGCTGCCCGCCGGAGAGCTGGTTCGGCCGGTGCGAGAGCCGGTCGCGCAGGTTGACGGTGTCGATGATCGTGTCGAACCAGGCCTGGTCGAGCTTCGTCCCCGCGATGTCGAGGGGGAGCGTGATGTTCTCCCGCGCCGTGAGGGTCGGGACGAGGTTGAACGACTGGAAGACGAACCCGAGCCGGTCCCGGCGCAGCGTCGTCAGTGCCTTGTCCTTCAACCCGTTCACGGTGACGCCGTCGATGACGACGGTCCCGGAGGTCGGGGTGTCGAGGGCGGCCATGCAGTGCATGAGCGTCGACTTGCCCGACCCGGAGGGCCCCATGATCGCGGTCATCCGCCCGCGTTCGAACTCGACGCTGACACCGTCGAGCGCGTGCACGGCCGCCTCACCGCTGCCGTACACCTTCGTCAGGTCGACGGCCTGCGCGACGGCGCCGGCCGGTCCTGCTGTGACGTGACCATCGGTCACGATGTCCTCCTCGATCGGTTCGCCCCTGGACGGGCCCTCGTGGCCCGGGCACGGTCGTGATCCTCGAGCCTGCCGCGGCGGCAGGGTCAAGACAGTAGGGCCACCTGCACTCTGTGACGACGGGCCAGCCCCCGGCCCCGGTTCCGATCCTTCCAGGCGGATGCTTCGGACAGATCAACCAGCAGGTGGACACGCAGTGTCGTCGGACCGGTCGTCCCTCAGCCGTCCGTCGGACCCGCGGTCGTCCTTTCGGCTACTCCTCGTCGAGGCCGGGCACGGCGAGCGCCGAGGCCCGCTCGCCGAGCACGATCTCGACGGCGCCCTCGGGCAGCGGCGGGGGAGTGCCGCCCCAGGCCGGGCAGAGCGGCTTGTGGTCGCACCAGTCGCACAGCTTGCTCGGGGACGCCCGCCAGTCGCCGGTCTCGGCGGCGTGCGCGATCGCCGCCCAGAGCGCCTTGACCTTGCGCTCGGTGGCGAGCAGGTCGGCCTCGTCGGGCTCGTACCGCAGGATCTCGCCGTTGCCGAGGTACACGAGCTGGAGCACCGACGGCACCGTGCCGCGCAGCCGCCACAGGACGAGCGCGTAGAACTTCATCTGGAACAGCGCCTTGGCCTCGAAGCTCTCCCGCGGCGCGCGGCCCGTCTTGTAGTCGACGACCCGCAGCCGGCCGTCGGGTGCGACGTCGAGCCGGTCGACGTAGCCGCGCAGGACGAGCCCGTCGTCGAGGACGGTCTCGACGTACAGCTCGCGCTCGGCGGGCTCGAGGCGGGTCGGGTCCTCCAGCTCGAACCACTTCTCCAGGAGCGACTCGGCACTGGCGAGCCACGTCGTCACCGCCTCGCCGTCACCCTCGAAGAGCGCCGCGAGCTCGGGGGCCTCCTCCTGCACGCGGGCCCACTGCGACGGGAGGAGCCCGCGCGCGGCGGCCAGCGTGCGGTCGTCACGGGGCAGGTCGAAGAGCCGCTCGAGGACGGCGTGCACGACGGTGCCCCGGACCGCCGCCGGGCTCGGCGCCTCGGGCAGCCGGTCGACGACGCGGAAGCGGTAGCGCAGCGGGCACTGCATGAAGTCCCCGGCGCGCGAGGGGGAGAGCGCAGTGGCCATGGGGAGGACTCTAGGGAACGTCACCGACAGCGCGGCCGTTGACCGGTCGACCCGACCTAGGATCGTGAGATGGCGCAGACGCAGGCCCCGCCCGAGCACGCCGGCAGCTTCCGGCTCGGCTCGGTGGCCGGGACGCCCGTGTACCTGCGGCGGTCCTGGTTCTTCATCGCCGTCGTCATCGCGTTCCTCGTCGGACCGCAGGTGGCCTCGTACGTCGACGGCATCGCGAGCTCGGCCGCCTACCTCGTCGGCCTCGGCTTCGCCGCGCTGCTGCTCGGGTCGGTGTTCCTCCACGAGCTCGCGCACGCCGTCGCGGCGCGCGCCGTCGGCACGCCGCCGACCGACATCGTGCTGGACCTGTGGGGCGGCCACACCGCCTTCTCCGAGGAGATCCGCACCCCCGGCCGCAGCATCCTCGTCGCCGGCGTCGGCCCGCTGACGAACGGCGCCCTCGCCGTCGTCTGCGGCCTGCTCGCCGCCGTGGCGGCGGACGGCGGGGTCGTGCGCGGCATCCTCCTCATGCTCGCCTACACGAACGGTTTCGTCGCGGTGCTCAACGCCCTGCCCGGGCTGCCGCTCGACGGCGGCCGGGTGCTCGAGGGGATCGTCTGGGCGGTCAGCCGGTCCCGGACCACGGGCACCGTCGTCGCGGGCCGGATCGGGCAGGCGGTCGCGGTCCTCGTCGTCGTCTGGTTCGTCGTCCGCCCGCTCGCCCGGGGCTACCAGCCGGGCGTCATCACCGTGCTGTGGTCGGCGGCCATCGGCTGGATGCTCTGGCGCGGCGCCACCGGCTCGATCCGGTACGCCCGGTTCCGCCGGGCGGCGCAGGACGTCGTGGTCGGCCGGCTCATGCGGCCCGCCGTCACCGTCTCGGGGGCCGCGAGCGTCGCCGACGCACGGGCCGCCGTCCACGCCGTCCGCCCGGCGTCCCCGGCGCCGACCGGCGTCGTCCCGCCGGACCCGCTCGTCGTCGTCCTCGACGGCTACGGCACCCCGGTCGGGATCGTCGACGAGGCCGCGGCGGCGGTCGTCCCGCCCGAGCGCGCGGGCCTGGTGCAGGTCTCGTCCGTCGGGCGCGGGCTGCCCCCGCTCGTGCTGTCCCCGCACCTGTCGGGCGAGGACCTGCTCGCACGACTGCGTGAGACGCCCGCCGCGGAGTACGCCGTCGTCGACGGCGGCCGGGTCGTCGGCGTCCTCGACTGGCGCACCGTCGCCGCGGTGGTCGGCGGCGGCTGAGCCGGGGCGGGCCCCTAGACTCGCGGGCCATGACGTCGACCGGCACGCCCACGGGCGCCGAGCACCGCCGCGGCCCGTTCCGCGAGGGCGACCGGGTGCAGCTCACCGACCCCAAGGGCCGGATGCACACGATCACCCTGGCGCCCGGCAAGGAGTTCCACACCCACCGCGGGCTCTTCAAGCACGACGAGCTCATCGGGCAGCCCGAGGGCTGGGTCGTGACGAACACGGCGGGCATCGAGTACCTCGCGCTGCGCCCGCTCCTCGCCGACTACGTGCTCTCGATGCCGCGCGGCGCCGCGGTCGTCTACCCCAAGGACGCCGGCCAGATCGTCGCGATGGCCGACGTCTTCCCCGGCGCGCGGGTCATCGAGGCCGGCGTCGGCTCCGGCGCGCTGTCGATGTCGCTGCTGCGGGCCGTCGGCGACACCGGGCTCCTGCACTCCTACGAGCGGCGCGCGGACTTCGCGGAGATCGCCCGGGCCAACGTCGAGACGTTCTTCGGCGGGGCGCACCCGGCCTGGCGGGTCACCGTCGGGGACCTCGTCGAGGCGATCGAGCAGGGGCACCCGGAGCGCGGCGGGGACGCCGAGCCGGTCGACCGGGTCGTCCTCGACATGCTCGCCCCGTGGGAGTGCCTCGAGGCCGTGGCCCGTGCGCTCGTGCCCGGGGGCGTCCTCATCTGCTACGTCGCGACCGCCACCCAGCTCTCCCGGGTCGCCGAGGCGATGCGCGAGAGCAACCTCTTCACGGAGCCGCAGGCCTGGGAGTCGATGGTGCGCGGCTGGCACCTCGAAGGGCTCGCCGTCCGGCCGCAGCACCGCATGGTCGGCCACACCGGCTTCCTCATCACCTCCCGGCGGCTCGCCGACGGCGTCGCGCCGCCGCTGCGCCGGCGCCGCCCCGCGGCGTCGACCCGGGACGGCGGCGAGGAGGTCGAGGCCGCGTGGGGGGAGTGGACGGCGGACGAGCTCGGCGAGCGGCCGGTCTCGGAGAAGAAGATCCGCAAGGTGGTCCGGGACGTCACAGCGACGGCGGCACCGGACGGCGACGGCCGGCCGACGCTGCCCGACAGCTGGGGCTGACGACCCGGCGCGGGTCCCGAGGGACCCGTGCGGCGGACGTGGCCGGTGTGAACACTCTTCGCGAACCGGACGACACGCCGCGTGTTCAGCGATTGGTGTACATCACATGACCGCCACGTGAGACGCATCACCCGTCCGAGGTGAGGAAGCACCGCACAATGGCCCGAAGTGGGAACGGGGAGCGAGACGAACGTCTCGCATCGTCGGCCATGGCCCTCGGGCGCACATGTGGGTCCGCGGGGTTAGGGTCGAACGTGTCCGCCCCATGGGGAGGGAGGTGCCCGGCATGACCGACAACGACGACGCATCGCTCCGGTCCGAGATCGCACGCCTGCAGCACGAGGTGGAGCGGCTCCGAGCGGCACGTGAGGCCGCCGGCCCGGAGGAGCTTGCGAGGCTCCGGGCCCAGGTGGCCCAGCTGGCCAACCAGAACGACCGACTCGCGTCGACCCTGCGCGACGCGCGCGACCAGATCGTCGCCCTCAAGGCCGAGGTCGACCGGCTCGCCCAGCCCCCGAACACCTACGGCATCTACGTCGGCCCCGGCGACGAGGACGGCACCGCGGACGTCATGAGCAGCGGCCGCAAGATGCGCGTCTCCGTGAGCCCCTCGGTCGAGCGGGACGACATCCTCGCCGGCCAGGAGGTCATGCTCAACGAGGCCTTCAACATCGTCGCGGCGAAGGAGTTCGACCGCACCGGCGAGATCGTCATCGTCAAGGAGATCATCGACGAGGACCGGGCCCTCGTCGTGGCCCACGCCGACGAGGAGCGGGTCGTCCACCTCGCCGGCCCGCTGCGCGGCGTCAAGCTGCGCGTCGGGGACGCCCTGACGATGGACACCCGCTCCGGCTACGCGTTCGAGCGCATCCCCAAGGCCGAGGTCAACGACCTCGTCCTCGAGGAGGTGCCGGACATCGACTACACCGACATCGGTGGTCTCGGCCCGCAGATCGAGATGATCCGGGACGCCGTCGAGCTGCCGTTCCTGCACCCGGACCTGTTCCGGGAGCACGGGCTCAAGCCACCGAAGGGCGTGCTGCTCTACGGCCCGCCCGGGTGCGGCAAGACGCTCATCGCCAAGGCCGTCGCGCGCTCGCTCGCGAAGAAGATCGCCGAGCTGCGCGGGGTCAAGGAGTCCAAGAGCTACTTCCTCAACGTCAAGGGTCCCGAGCTGCTCAACAAGTACGTCGGCGAGACCGAGCGGCACATCCGGCTCATCTTCGCCCGGGCCCGGGAGAAGGCGTCCGAGGGCACGCCCGTCGTCGTCTTCTTCGACGAGATGGACTCGCTCTTCCGCACCCGCGGGTCGGGCGTCTCCAGCGACGTCGAGACGACGATCGTCCCGCAGCTGCTCAGCGAGATCGACGGCGTCGAGCGGCTCGAGAACGTCATCGTCATCGGCGCCTCGAACCGCGAGGACATGATCGACCCGGCGATCCTGCGGCCGGGCCGGCTGGACGTGAAGATCAAGATCCAGCGTCCGGACGCCGAGGCGGCCAAGGACATCTTCGGCAAGTACCTGACGCCGGACCTGCCGCTGCACGCCGACGACGTCGCCGCCAACGAGGGCTCGCCGACCGCGACCGTCTTCGCGATGATCCAGCGGGTCGTCGAGCGGATGTACTCCGAGACCGAGGAGAACCAGTTCCTCGAGGTCACGTACGCGAACGGTGACAAGGAGATCCTCTACTTCAAGGACTTCAACTCCGGCGCGATGGTGCAGAACATCGTCGACCGGGCGAAGAAGACCGCGATCAAGGACCTCCTCGAGACCGGCCAGCGGGGCATCCGCCTCGACCACCTGCTCATGGCGTGCGTGGACGAGTTCAAGGAGAACGAGGACCTGCCGAACACGACCAACCCCGACGACTGGGCGCGGATCTCCGGCAAGAAGGGCGAGCGGATCGTCTACATCCGCACGATCATCCAGGGCAAGCAGGGCACCGAGCCCGGCCGGACGATCGACACCGTCGCCAACACGGGCCAGTACCTCTAGGCCGCGCAGCAGTCCCGGCAGTGCCGGACGGCGTCCCCGCAGCTGCGGGGGGCGCCGTCCGCGTGCGTCAGGGGCCGGCGACGTGCGGGACGTCCCAGTCCGCCGGGAATCCCGGCACCGGCCACGCCGGGTCGGGGGAGAAGTCCGTCCAGCGGCCGTCGAACGGCGGGGCCCCGGCCCGGGCCAGCGCCATGACCTGCTCGCCGTCGGCGCGGATCCCGGGCGCCTGCGCGGCGGTCCACCGGGTGCCGAGCGCGGTGATGACCGCGAACTCGTCCTCGTCCTTCCAGCGCGGGGTCCGGTCGGGCGTCACCCAGACGTCGAGCGCACGGTCGGCGCTGTCGACGAGGCGGGTGCCGAGCGCCGTCGTCCGCAGCGCGTGCGGCGCCTCGAGGTTGCCGTACCAGCCCTCGAACGTCCGTGCGCCGTCCGCCCCGGTGCCGAAGAACCACCACACCGACCAGGCCGTCGGACCGGGCGGCACGAGCATGAGGATCCCCGGCCCGCGCCAGACCGCGGTCCGCCGGGCCCGCGGGGCGGTGAACCGCTCCTCGATCGGCGCCTCCCGGACGCCGCGGCCGTCGGCGAGGCTCTGCTCGACGACCGGCCAGCCCGGGCCGACCCACAGCAGGAGCCCGTCGTCGTCGTGCCGGACGACGCGGGCCAGGCGGGCGAACCGGGTGCGGCCCTCGCGGCCCCAGCGGTAGACGACGGTCTCGCCCTCCACCCACCGGCCGCCGGGGACCGGCGCCGGGCCGGCCCCGAGGAGCCCGCCCGTGGCGAGCAGCCGCCGGGTGTCGGGCACGAACGGCCACGCCGGGTCGGCGAGCCGCTCGGCGAGCACCGCCGGGTGCTCCCACCAGCCGTCCTCGACCTCGTCGTCGACGAACCGGACCGGGCCGTCCCAGACCGCCTCGTAGACGTGCGCGAGGTAGTGCGTGTCGTCGTCCCGGTACCAGCCGGTGAAGACCTCCGTGAGCCCGGCGCCCTCGACACCCAGCTCCTCGGCGAGCTCGCGGCGGGCCGCCTCGAGCGGGGTCTCGCCCGCGTGGACGACCCCGCCCGCCGCGCAGTCGTGCGCCCCGGGCCAGAGGTCCTTCGTCGCCGCCCGGCGGTGCACGAAGACCTCGCCGGTCGGACGGCGCAGCAGGACGCCGGTGGCGGCGTGCGGCAGGTTCCCGGCCCGGACCTGCGCCCGCGGCGCCGCGCCGACGACACGCCCGCACACGTCGTCCGGGTCGTAGAGCGCGACGACCTCGTCGGCGCTCACCGGGCGGCGAGCCGCCGCGCGACCCAGCCGGTGAGCACCCGGCGGCCGAGGACGAAGAGCGTGACGAAGCACGTCGCGACGACGACGAACGTCACCGCGGTGCCCTCGCCGGCGACGACGTGCCGCAGCGACATGCCGACGAGGATCGTGCCGGCGGTCGCCACCGCGCCGGCCTTCGCCGACTCCGGCGCCAGCCGCAGCCCGAGCAACGCCGCCCAGCCGACGGCCAGCCCCGCGAGGAACGGCCACGCCGTGACGCCGACCCCGGTCAACGCGTCGGTCTCGCCGTGCGACCGACGGCCGACGGCGACGAACACGAGGACGGCGACCACGTCGAGCAGGAGGGACCGGGCCGCCTGCCGGGAGCGCACCGGGTCGGTGACCGAGGGCTGCCGGGTCTGCTGCGACGTCACCGCCTCATCGTGCCACCCGCCCCGACCGCCCGTGACCGGGACCGTCCACCCGCTCGCACTCGCGGCGTGTACCGAGATCGGCGGCCCCGCTGCTCCGGAACGGTACGGACCGCGAGCATGAGCGGGGGGGGGGCGGCGGCTCGCCGTCGGCGACCAGGGCGGCGGGGCTGTGGACGACGGAGCTGGGATGTCGCCGGTCCCCACGAGGATGCGCGTGTGGGTGATCACGTCTTCCTCGACGAGTCGAAGCGCGACGTCTACGTCATGGTGTCGGTCGCCCTTCCTGCCGGGCGGCTGGCCACCCTTCGGCGCGCCGCCAAGGGCGCGCAGGTCCCGGGCACCAGGCGCCTGCACTTCCGGGCGGAGCGCGACAGCGTGCGCAAGGCGTTCGTGTCGACACTGGTCGACCATTCGGTGACCGCCGACGTGTACGCCGCACCCGGACGTCCGGACCTCGCCGCGCGGGAGGACGTCCTCGCCGCGGTCGTCAGGGACGCAGTGGCCCGCTCCGCGGAGCGGCTCGTGTTCGAGCGCGACGAGTCTGTGCTCGTCCACGACGAGCGGGTGATCAAGCGCGAGCGCGCCCGTCTGGGCGCCGCCGACACGCTGAGGTACGACGCGCTGCCGGCGGTGGCCGAACCGTTGCTGTGGATCCCTGACGCGATCGCGTGGGCCTGGTGCCGGAGCCCGGACTGGCGGCGCCGTGTGCAGCCCCTCGTCTCGACCGTCGTCAGCGTCTGACAAGCGCGAAGCCCCGCTCAGCCGTCATCCGGCGGCCTGCGGGGCTCACTTCCTCGGGCCCCAGGCCCTCGGCGTGCCCAGTATCGCCGTGGCGACGTCCTCGGGGCAAGGGTGTCAGCGACCGCCGGCGAGCTTCCGGGAGCGCTGCTCCGTGCCGGGGACGCCGTACGGGTAGTCCGCCGGCTGCGGGTCGGAGGCGGCGTCGAGGCGGGCGGTCTCCTCGGGGGACAGGTGCAGGCCGGCGGCGCCGAGGTTGATCTGCAGCTGGTCGAGCGTACGGGCGCCGAGGATCACCGACGTCACGGCCGGGCGGTCGTGGAGCCAGGCGAGGGCGACCTGGGCCATCGGGACGCCCCGGCCCTCCGCCACCGCCCGGACGGCGTCCACGACGTCCCACGTGCGCTCCCGGGCGCTGCGCCGGTCGTAGGCCTCGACACCCCGCTCCGGGTTCTCGCCGAGCCGGGTCGCGCCGGTCGGGCGCTCGTCCCGGGTGTACTTGCCGGTGAGCCAGCCGCCGCCGAGCGGGGACCACGGGAGCAGCCCGAGGCCGGCGTCGAGGCACGCCGGGACCACCTCCCACTCGAGCTCACGGACGAGCAGGTTGTACTGCGGCTGCAGCGTCACCGGCCGGGCCAGGCCCAGCCGCTCGGTGACGCCGACGGCCTTGGCGACCTGCCAGCCGGTGAAGTTCGACAGGCCGGTGTAGCCGACCTTCCCGGACGTCACGGCGTCGTCGAGGAAGCGCAGGGTCTCCTCGACCGGGGTCAGAGGGTCCCAGGCGTGCACCTGGTAGAGGTCGACGTGGTCGACGCCGAGCCGCCGCAGCGACGCCTCGAGCGCCGTCCGGAGGTGCCGCCGGGACAGGCCCACGTCGTTCGGGCCGGCGCCCGTCGGGAAGCGGCCCTTCGTGGCGAGCACGACCTGCCCCGCGGCGTCCGGGTTCGCCGCCAGCCAGCGCCCGACGACCTCCTCGCTCACCCCGCCCGCGTAGACGTCCGCGACGTCGACGAGGGTGCCGCCGGCCTCCACGAAGGCGTCGAGCTGGGCGAAGGCGCCCGCCTCGTCGGTCTCCGCGCCGAAGGTCATCGTGCCGAGGGCGTACGTCGAGACGACGGCGCCGCTGCCGCCGAGGGTCCGGTACTCCATGGTGGGTGTGCGCGTGGTCGTGGGCTCGCTCATGGGTAGATCCCATCAACAGTTCGTGACGTCCGCCATGCAGGCCGGACACACCGGCCTCGTAGGGTGGGGGACATGAGCGCTCGACGGGTCATGGGGATCGAGACCGAGTACGGGGTCTCGGCCCCCGGCGACCCCGCCGCGAACGCGATGCTCCTGTCGAGCCAGGTGGTCAACGCCTACGCCGCACCGCTCGGCAGCCGGGCCGGCCGGGCCCGCTGGGACTACGAGGACGAGGCCCCGCTGCGCGACGCCCGCGGCTGGGAGCTCGCCCGCGGGGACGCCGACCCGAGCCAGCTCACCGACGTCGTCGACGACCCGGGCCTGGCCAACGTCATCCTCAGCAACGGCGCCCGGTTGTACGTCGACCACGCCCACCCGGAGTACTCCTCGCCCGAGGTGACGACGCCCCGCGCCGCCGTGCTGTGGGACAAGGCCGGTGAGGCCGTCATGCTCGCGGCCTCCCGCCGGATCGCCGAGACGCCCGGGCTCGGCCCGGTGAACCTCTACAAGAACAACACCGACAACAAGGGCGCCTCCTACGGCACGCACGAGAACTACCTCATGCGCCGGGAGACGCCGTTCGCGGACATCGTCCGCCACCTGACCCCGTTCTTCGTGTCCCGGCAGGTGGTGTGCGGCGCGGGCCGGGTCGGCACCGGCCAGGACGGCTCCGGCAAGGGCTTCCAGCTGAGCCAGCGGGCCGACTTCTTCGAGGTCGAGGTCGGCCTCGAGACCACCCTCAAGCGGCCCATCATCAACACCCGCGACGAGCCGCACGCGAGCGCCGACCGGTTCCGGCGGCTGCACGTCATCATCGGCGACGCGAACATGTGCGAGGTCGCGACCTTCCTCAAGGTCGGGACGACGGCCCTCGTCCTCGAGCTCATCGAGGAGCGCGCGTTCACCCGGGACCTGTCCGTCGAGCGACCGGTCAACGCCCTGCACGCCGTCTCCCACGACGCGACGCTCAAGACCCGGGTCAGCCTGCGCGACGGGACGACCGCGACCGCCGTCCAGCTGCAGTGGATGTTCTACGAGCAGGCCGCGAAGTTCGTCGAGGACCGGTACGGCGCGGACGCCGACACCGACACCGTCGAGGTGCTGCGCCGCTGGGAGAGCGTGCTGACCCGGCTCGAGTCCGACCCGACGTCGCTGGCCCGCGAGCTCGACTGGGTCGCCAAGCTGCGCCTGCTCGAGGGCTTCCGGCAGCGCGAGAGCCTCGACTGGGGCGCCGCCCGGCTGCAGGCCATCGACTTCCAGTGGGCCGACGTCCGCCCCGAGAAGGGGCTCTACCAGCGGCTCGTCGCCCGCGGCCAGGTCGACCGCATCGTCACGGACGACGAGATCGCCGCCGCCGTCCACGAGCCGCCGGAGGACACCCGGGCCTACTTCCGCGGCCGGTGCCTCGCCCAGTACGGCGAGCACGTCGCCGCCGCCTCCTGGGACTCGGTGATCTTCGATGTCCCGGGCCGCGGAGCCCTCCAGCGGGTACCGACGCTGGACCCGAACCGCGGCACGAAGGAGCACGTCGGGGCCCTCCTGGACCGCTGCCGGACCGCGGCCGACCTCGTGGACGCGCTCGCGGCCCGCTGACCGACGGGCACCGCCGCCCGACACATCTCACCCCCTGGCACCGGCGCCGCGGTTGCGCCGTCCGCCTAGGATCAGAGCCAGAGCTCGACGAGGGAGGTACGGCCATGGCCGGACAGGAGCAGACCCGTCCGCGGGGGCGGGACGACGACGGTGACGAGGGCGCTGCGCCCCCGCCCGCCGCGGGTCAGGCGCAGGCGAAGGACGACGACGTCGACGCGATCCTCGACGAGATCGACGACGTCCTCGAGACCAACGCCGAGGAGTTCGTGAAGGGCTTCGTCCAGAAGGGCGGCCAGTGACCGACAGCCTCGGCTCGCCCACCCCTGGGCGGCTTCCCGCGGCGTACCTCGAGCCCGGGTCCTCCTCGTTCACCGAGTTCCTCGGCGCGCACGCGCCCCAGCTGCTGCCGGGGCGGCGTCCGCTGCCGCCCGGCAGCGTGCCGGAGGCGCCGCACGGCACGACGATCGTCGCCCTCACGTTCTCCGGCGGCGTCGTCATGGCCGGCGACCGGCGCGCGACGATGGGCAACCTCATCGCCCACCGCGAGATCGAGAAGGTGTACCCGACCGACGAGTACTCGTGCGTCGGCATCGCGGGCACCGCGGGGATAGCCGTCGAGATGGTCCGGCTCTTCCAGGTCGAGCTCGAGCACTACGAGAAGATCGAGGGCGCGCTGCTCTCGTTCGACGGCAAGGCGAACCGGCTCTCGACGATGATCCGCGGCAACCTGGGCCTGGCCATGCAGGGTCTGGCGGTCGTCCCGCTCTTCGCGGGCTTCGACATCGACCGCGGGCTCGGCCGGATCTTCTCCTACGACGTCACCGGCGGCCGGTACGAGGAGCGCAACCACCACAGCGTCGGCTCGGGCTCGCTCTTCGCCCGGGGCTCGCTGAAGAAGCGCTGGCAGCCGGGGCTCGACGCGGCGGGGGCCGTCGCGGTCGCCGTCGAGGCGCTCTGGGACGCCGCGGACGACGACTCCGCGACGGGCGGCCCGGACGAGCAGCGCAAGATCTTCCCGGTCGTCGGCGTCGTCACCGCCGAGGGCTACCACCGGGTCGCGGACGACGAGCTGGCCGCCGCCGTCGCGGCGCTGCGGGGTGAGCAGTCGTGAGCATGAACTTCTACGTCTCGCCCGAGCAGGTCATGAAGGACCGGGCGGACTACGCCCGCAAGGGCATCGCCCGGGGCCGGTCCGTCGTCGTCCTCGCCTACGAGGGCGGTATCGCGTTCGTCGCCGAGAACCCGTCCCGGGCCCTGCACAAGGTCAGCGAGATCTACGACCGGATCGCGTTCGCCGCGGTCGGCAAGTACAACGAGTTCGAGAACCTGCGGGTGGCCGGCGTCCGGTACGCCGACCTGCGCGGTTACTCCTACGACCGGGTCGACGTCACCGTCCGGGGGCTGGCCAACGCCTACGCCCAGACGCTCGGCACGGTCTTCACGACCGAGTCCAAGCCGATGGAGGTCGAGATCGTCGTCGCGCAGGTCGGCGACGACGCCGACAGCGACCAGATGTACCGGCTCACGTACGACGGCTCGGTCGCCGAGGAGCAGGGCTTCGTCGCGATCGGCGGCCAGGCCGAGCAGATCCAGACCGCGCTGCAGGAGCGCTGGACGCCGGGGATGACCCTCGCGGACGCGCTGCGGCTCGCGGTCGAGACGCTCGCGAAGGACCCGAACGGCGGCCAGCCCCGCACGCTCGGGGCCGGCCAGCTCGAGGTGGCGGTGCTCGACCGGCTCCGGCCGCGGCGGGCGTTCCGGCGGCTCGCCGGGCCGCTGCTCGGGCGGCTGCTCAGCACCGACGACCCGACGACCGACGTGCCGCACACGGACGACCCGGTCCCGGGCCTGCACGACACCCTCACCGGGGACGCCCCGGCGTCCGACGAGGCCGGGGCACCCGGGGACCAGGCGCAGCCCGAGGGCTGAACCGCCACCTCCGACACCACGACGCCGGTCCCCTTGACAGGGGGCCGGCGTCGGTGCGTCGGGGGCGAAGACGTTGGTACGTGACGGG
>JACRAB010000485.1 GCA_016213575.1 Actinomycetota bacterium | reverse complement strand
GGTCCGCGGGAAGGACGTCGACGTTCTCCACGACGACGACCGGCTCGGGCGTCGAGAGCAGGTCGCGCAGGGCCTGCGCGCGCCGGACCGGGCCGAGCACGAGGGCGCGGACGGCGTCCAGCACCGGTGCCGCAGGCCCGGCCGCGGCCCGCGCGGTCGTCGTCCGGCCGCTGCCGGTCGGGCCGGCGACGAGCACGGGGGCGGTGCCGGCGTCCGCGGGGTGCAGGTCGGCCGCCGAGGTGCTGCCGAGCGGTCCGCCGCCGACCCGGTCCGCGGACGGCCGGAGCAGGACGACGGCGCCGTGGTCGGTGCCCGCGACCCGCTGCGCGTGCACCGACACCTCCCGGCCGGACGTCAGCGGCAGGTGCGCGACGGCGTCCCGGCCGCCGAGCCCCGACACGAGGTCGCGGACGACGACCCGCAGCGCCGCGTAGTCCTCCGGCGAGAGCAGGTCGAGCGCCGCCCGGCTCGCGACGACGACCTCGTCGTCGAGGGCGACGACCGCCGCGCCGCGGCGCGCCGCCGCGGCCTGGTAGGCACGCAGCAGGTGGCGTTCGGAGGCCCGGCCGGCGTCGAGCAGCCGCTCCTCGATGTCGCTCACGGCCCGCCGGAGCAGGGGCGCCAGCAGCGGGTCGGCGCGCTCGGCGACGCTCGTCACGTCGAGGACGCCCTCGATCCGCCGGGTCAGGGGGTGCCGGACGGGCAGCCCGTAGCAGCTGAACCGCTTGAGGTCCTCGGCGAAGTGCTCGCTGCCGTGGACGACGATCGCACGGCCGGTCTCGGTCGCGGTGCCCGGCGCGTTCGTGCCGAGGACGTCCTCGGCGAGCACCGCCCCGGGGACGGCGCCGAGCAGGTCGAGCGCGCTCTCCGCGCCGCGGCTGTCCGTCCAGCGGTGGACGATCGCGCAGGCGCGGTCGGTGAGCATGACGACGTGGCCGGTGTCGGTGAGGTCCTCGTGGAGCCGCTCGAGAACCGGCGCGGCGGCCGCGAGGAACGCGCTGCCGTCGTCGACCTCCTGCGCGGTGAGGCGCTGCGGCGCGGTCGCCGGGTCGACGCCGGCCAACCGGCAGCGGTGCCACGAGAGCTCGATCTCCGGACGGCGTCCGGTGGTCGGCCCCGTGTCCTGGCTCCAGGTGATCGTCACCGCCCGTCGGCCTCCTCGCCGTCGACCCCCGCGACGGGCGCGCCTGACCTGCGACGCGGCGCCGCCCAGTGCATTGGGTCACAGCGCGGCGGCTCCGTCAAGAGGATCAACGTTCGACAGTCGCCTCGCGGGACGTTCGACTCTTGGCGAGTGTTCAGGAACTGCACACCCGTGGCGCGGACGGTCCTGCGAGTGTGATCTGCGTCCCAGTGCCGTGACACCTCCCAGGAGCGCACATGAAGACCAAGGCCGCAGTCGTCTACGAGCCCGGCAAGCGCATCGAGGTCGAGGAGCTCGAGCTCCGCAAGCCCGCCGAGGGCGAGGTGCTCATCCGCTACACGTACGCGGGCCTGTGCCACTCGGACATCCACGTCGCCCACGGCGACCTCGAGGCCCGGATGCCGATGATCCTCGGCCACGAGGGTGCCGGGATCATCGAGGAGGTCGGGCCGGGCGTCACGCGCGTCAAGGCCGGCGACCACGTCGTCTGCTCGTTCATCCCCAACTGCGGCACCTGCCGGTACTGCGCGAGCGGCCAGCAGTCGATCTGCGACATGGGCGCGACGATCCTCGACGGGATCCTCCCCGGCGGCGGCTACCCGGCGACCGGTCCGCGCGGCGACTACGGCGGCATGTGCATGCTCGGCACGTTCAGCCAGTACGGCGTCATCCATCAGAACTCGGCCGTCAAGGTGGACGACGACCTGCCGCTCGACAAGGCCGTCCTCGTCGGCTGCGGCGTCCCGACCGGCTGGGGCGCGGCGGTGAACACCGCCGAGGTGCGCGCCGGCCAGACCGCCGTCGTCATCGGCGTCGGCGGCATCGGCATCAACGCCGTCCAGGGCGCGCGGTACGCCGGCGCGAAGTACGTCATCGCGGTCGACCCGCTGGAGAACAAGCGCGAGAAGGCGATGGAGCTCGGCGCGACGCACGCGTTCGCGACCGCCGAGGAGGCGATGACCGCGGTCACCGACCTCACCCGCGGCCAGATGGCGGACGCCGCGATCCTCACCCCGGGCCTCATGACCGACGAGATCGTCTCGCAGGGCTTCCACATCGTCGGCAAGGGCGGCAAGGTCGTCCTCACCGGCCTCAACAAGATCATGGAGCCGACGATCCAGCTGCCGGGCACGCTCATGAAGCTGTTCCGCAAGCAGCTGCGCGGCAGCCTCTTCGGCGACGGCAACCCGACGACGGACATCCCGAAGATCCTCGGGCTCTACCAGTCCGGCGACCTCAAGCTCGACGAGATCATCACCCGCACCTACACGATCGACCAGGTCAACGAGGGCTACGACGACCTGCTCGAGGGCAAGAACGTCCGCGGCATCGTCGTCCACGAGCACGCGTGACAGCACCCGGATCTACCGCGGGCCCGGAGGTTCGGTCCTCCGGGCCCGCGGTGGCACGTCCCGTCGTCGGCCGCGACCGGGAGGGGCAGATCCTCGAGGCCGCGCTGCGCAGCGGTGCCCACGTCGTCCTCGAGGGACCGCCCGGCACCGGCAAGTCGACGCTGCTGCGCGACGTCGCCGCTCGCCGGGCCAGCCCGTTCGTCCTCGTCGAGGGCAACGCCGAGCTGACCCCGGCGCGGCTCGTCGGGCACTTCGACCCCGCGCTCGTGCTCGCCCGCGGGTACACCCCCGACGTGTTCGTCGACGGGCCGCTGCTCGAGGCGCTGCGGTCCGGCGGGCTGCTCTACGTCGAGGAGCTCAACCGGGTGCCGGAGGAGACGCTCAACGTCCTGCTCACGGTCATGAGCGAGGGCGAGATCGCGGTGCCGCGGCTCGGGCACGTCAAGGCGTCCGACGGGTTCCGGCTCGTCGCCGCGATGAACCCGTACGACGCGGTCGGGACGGCGCGGATCTCCGGGGCGCTCTACGACCGGACGTGCCGGATCACCATGGGCTACCAGGACCTCGAGTCCGAGTGCGAGATCGTCGCGCAGCAGCGCCCGGGCACGCCCGACGCGTGGCGGCGGGCCGCCGTCGGCATGGTCCGGGCGACGCGCGACCACCGCGACCTGCGGATGGGGTCGTCGGTGCGCGGCGCGCTCGACTTCGTCGGGCTGACCCGCGAGCTCGCGGCGCTGCGCGGGGTGCCGGACGACGACTGGCAGTCCGGGCTGGACGCCGCGCTCGTCGCGCTCTCGGGGCGGGTGCGGCTCGACGAGGGCTGCAACCGCCCGGTCGAGGACGTCGTCACGGAGCTGTACGTCGCGGCGTTCGGCCCGCGCCCCGCAGGGCCGGACGACGACCCGTCGGGAGGCGGGGACCCGGGAAAACGCTGAGCCCGCCGCCCGGGGCGGGCCGCCCGCAGCAGGACCCGAACTCGGGCGCCAACCGCCGCGCCCAGCCGCGGGCGAGTACCCGCAGCCGCTCCGAGCTGGCCCGCAACCCGCACTTCGCCGAGCTCTCGCCCGAGGTCGGCGTGCTCGACGAGGACGCGCTGCGCGACGCGCTCGTCGCCGACCCGGACGACGTCCTCGCGCTGCTCGCCGCGATGATGACCGCGACCGACGAGGGTCTGCGGGCCGCCGTCCACCGGCTCGCGCCGAAGCTCGTGCTCGACCGCACCCGCACCGGCCGCCCGCGTCGGCGCGGCGTGGGCCGCCCGCAGCCGGCCCGGGCCTCGCTCGGCGGTGACCTCGACGTCGACGCCTCGCTCGACGCCGTCGTCGCGGCCCGCGCCGAGGGCCGCCCGCCCGGTCTCGACGAGCTGACCGCCCGGGACTGGGCCCGCTCCGACCTCGCGCTCTGCCTGCTCGTCGACCGCTCCGGTTCGATGAACGGCCCCCGGCTCGCGGCCGCCGCGGTGACCGCGGCCGCCTGCGCGCTGCGGGCGCCGGCGGAGCACGCCGTCCTCGCCTTCGCCCGTGACCCGGTCGTCCTCAAGTCGCTCGCGTCGACGCAGCCCGCCGCCCGGACCGTCGACCAGGTGCTCCGGCTGCAGGGGCACGGGGTGACCGGTCTCGGCACGGCGCTGCGGGCCGCCGCCCGCGAGCTCGAGGGCTCGCGCGCGCACCGGCGGGTCGTCGTCCTGCTCTCCGACTGCCGCCCGACGGACGACGAGGACCCGCTGCCCGCCGCCCGCGCGATCCCCGAGCTCGTCATCCTGGCGCCGGCCGAGGACGACGAGGAGGCGCGTGCGTTCGCGGCCAAGGCCGGGGCCAAGGTCGGCACGGTCGAGCACATCCTCGCGACGCCGCACGTGCTCGAGGACGTGCTCACGGGGTGAGTGCTTGCTTTGCCGTCACGCGGCGAGACGCACCGAGCGCTGCGCCACGGCTGCACGAGAACGGGCGGGTCGGCGCGTGCACGCCGCCCGACCGGGCAGGTGCCCGGCCGGTGCGGCGGATGACAGGCTGACACGGCAGGTGTCAGCGGGACAGCGACAGGCGGGCCGGCGGAAGCGGGAGGGCAGCGGATGACCGACACGTCGACGCGCGTGCCCCCGCGCCGTCCCGGCGGGCTGCCCGAGGGGACCCGCGTGACGCTCGACCCGCGGGTCCGGGTGCACGGGTCGGTCGTGCTCGGCGGCTCGCCGTGGGGCGTCGCCCGGCTCGCCCCCGCCGCGCTCGCGCTCGTCGCGCGCGCCCGCGTCGACGGCCCGGGCGGCACCGTCCCGCTGAGCCCGGCCGAGCGGTCCGCGGCCGACCTGCTCGTCGAGCGCGGGGTGCTGCACCCGGTCGTGGCGCCCCGACCGTCCCGGGTCGAGGTCGTCGTCCCGGCGTACGGCCGGCCCGACCTGCTCGACGCGTGCCTCGCCTCGCTGGCCCGGTCCGCGCCCGGCGGTGACGTCCTCGTCGTCGACGACGCGTCCCCGACCGACGAGGTCGCCGCGGTCGCCCGCGCGCACGGCGCCCGGCTCGTCCGGCACCCGGTGAACCGGGGCCCGGCGGCGGCCCGCAACACCGGCCTCGCGGCGACGACCGGGGACGTCGTCGGGTTCGTCGACGCCGACGTCACCGTCCCCGCGGGCTGGCTCGACGGGCTCGTCCCGCTCTTCGACGACCCCCGGGTCGGTGCCGTCGCGCCCCGGGTGCTGCCGCGTTCGCGCAGCCGCACCCTGCTCGCCCGGCACGAGCTGGCCCGCTCCGCGCTCGACATGGGGGCCCGGCGCGAGCTCGTCCGGCACGGGTCACCACTGGGGTTCCTGCCGTCGGCGACGTTGCTCGTGCGGCGCTCGGCGCTCGCGGACGCCGCCCGCGGCGGGGGCGCGCCCGGGGCCGGGTTCGACGAGGAGATGCGGGTCGGGGAGGACGTCGACCTCGTCTGGCGGCTCCTCGGCGCGGGCTGGCACGTGCGGTACGAGCCGGCCGTCGAGGTGCACCACGAGATGCGGGTCGTGCCGGGTCAGTGGGCCCGGCGCCGGTACGAGTACGGGACGTCGGCCGCCGCGCTCGACGACCGGCACCCCGGCCGGCTCGCCCCCGCC
>JACRAB010000474.1 GCA_016213575.1 Actinomycetota bacterium | reverse complement strand
GCGGCAGGGCCGGGGCGGCGTCCACGGGCGCCGCGGGGGCGACCGCGACGGCCGTGCCGTCCGACCGCCACCACGAGCCCAGGCCGAGCCGGCCGTCGGCCGCGGCCGGCAGGACGGTCGCGAGGCCGACGGCGGCGAGCGCGCCGAGCGCGACGGCGACGGTGCGCCGACTGCGGCCGCGGTGCTGACGAGGTCCCGTCCGGGACGGCTGATGGGTGCCCATGCCTGCACGTCGCACGACGGCCCGTGGACGTTGCCCCGACCGGCGCACCGGCTGACCCTGCCGTCAGTCGGGTCGCGTCCAGGACCCGAGCACGATGAGGGTCTTCGTCCCGGCGACCTTGCGCGACGTCCGCAGCCCGTCGATCGCCTCCTGGAGGTGGTTGATGTCGCGGGCGCGCAGGTGGACGAGCGCGTCCGGGTCGCCGGCGATCGTGAAGACCGCCTGCACCTCGGGCGCGCGGGCGGCCGTCGCGATGATGTCGCCGACGCTCGCCGTCCCCGCGTAGCGGACCTCGGTGAACGCCTCGACGCCCCAGCCGAGCCGGGCGTGGTCGACCTGCACCGTGAACCCGGTGATGACGCCCAGGTCGCGCAGCCGGTCGACCCGCCGCTTCACCGCCGCGACCGACAGACCGACGAGGGGCGCCATCTCGGAGAACGTCCGGCGGCCGTCCTCCCGGAGCAGACGCAGGAGGTGGTGGTCGACCGCGTCGATGTCCACCGGACCGGTCGGTGGCCGCTGCGCAGACGCGGGATCGGGGCTCATGGCGCAAGTGAATCCAGCAGTAGCGGGGAAGTCCACACAATCTTTGCGTCTTCACCCCCCAGGACAGCGAGGACCTTGCGTCGACCGTGCCCTGTTCTGTCTCCTGTGAGCCACGTCGCACTCGGCGCACCGATGCGGCATGGTCGGTACAGGCACGTCGGAGCCCGCAGCACCGCCGGGCCTGCACCGTCGCCCGTGCTCGGCCGGACCGTCGCCCACCACGCCGGAGGACCCCTCGTGAGCGCACCGCCCTCGCTCGACGACAAGTACGCCGCCGACGGCGGCCGTGCCCTGATGTCCGGCGTCCAGGCGCTCGTGCGGCTCACCCTCGAGCAGCGCCGCCTCGACACCGCGCGCGGTCTCGACACGGCGGTCTACGTCTCGGGCTACCAGGGGTCGCCGCTCGGCACGGTCGACCTCGAGATGGGCCGCGCGAAGCGGTTCCTCGCCGAGGCCGGCGTCGTCTTCCAGGCCGGGGTCAACGAGGAGCTCGCCGCGACCGCCGTCGCGGGGAGCCAGCTCATCGGCCGGCTCCCGGGCCGCCGGTACGACGGCGTGACCGGCTTCTGGTACGGCAAGAACCCCGGCCTCGACCGCGCCGCGGACGCCATCCGGCACGGGATGCTCGCCGGCACGGCGCCGCTCGGCGGGGCCGTCGCCTGGATCGGGGACGACCCCGACTGCAAGTCCTCGACCGTGCCCAGCTCGTGCGAGCCGATGTGCCAGAGCCTGTCGATGCCGCTGCTCGCACCGGGCTCGGTGCAGGAGATCGTCGTGTACGGGCTGCACGCGGTCGCGCTCTCCCGGGCGTGCGGCCTCTGGGTCGGGCTGAAGATCGTCGCGAACATCGCCGACGCGTCGGCGACCGTCGACCTGTCGGGGCTCGACCGGAGCGTCCCCGAGCCGGAGCGCCGCGTCGTCGGCGACGGCCCGGCGCTCGTCGGGCCGTCCGCGGTCGCCGCCGAGCACGACATGCTCACCCGCCGGCTCGACCTGGCCCGCGAGTACGCCCGCACCCACCGGCTCAACCGGGTCACCTTCTCCGCGAGCCGGGCGACGCTCGGCATCGTGGCGTCGGGGACGTCCTTCGCGACCGTCGAGCGGGCGCTCGCCGACCTCGGGATCGACGAGGCGGAGGCGGAGCGGCTCGGGCTGCGCCTCGTGCGCCTCGGGATGCCGTTCCCGCTCGACCGCGGCCAGGTCGCGGAGCTCACCGAGGGCCTCGACCGGCTGCTCGTCGTCGAGGACAAGACCCCGTTCCTCGAAGGGCACCTGCAGCAGGCGCTCTACCGCCGCCCGGACGCCCCGGCCGTGCTCGGCCGCTGCGACGAGAGCGGCCGGCCGCTGCTGTCGGCCCGCGGGACGCTCGGGGCGGACGACGTCGCCGCCGCTCTCGCGCGCGTCGTCGGCGAGGACCGGCTCGGCCCGCGCGCCGTCGCGCACCTCGCCGTCGAACGGCCCGCCGCCGCCCGCCGCACGCTGCCCCTCGTCGCCGCGCGCACCCCGTTCTTCTGCTCGGGCTGCCCGCACAACCGCTCGACGCGGACGACGGACGACACCCTCGTCGGGGTCGGCATCGGCTGCCACGCGATGATCGCGCTCGACGACGGGGGCGGCCGCGGCCACCAGATCGGGCTGACCCAGATGGGCGGCGAGGGTGCCCAGTGGCTGGGCCTCGCGCCGTTCACCGACGACCGGCACTTCGTGCAGAACCTCGGCGACGGCACGTTCCACCACTCCGGGTCGCTCGCGATCCGGGCGGCCGTCGCCGGCGGGGTGACGATGACGTACAAGCTGCTCTACAACGACGCCGTCGCGATGACCGGCGGCCAGCGCGCCGAGGGCCGGGTCGACGTCCCCGCCCTGACCCGGCTGCTCATGCTCGAGGGTGTCACCCGGGTCGTCGTCACGACCCCGGACCCCGAGACCTACCAGGGGGTCTCGCTCGACCCGCGCGCCACGGTGCGGCACCGCGACGACCTGCCCGCCGTCGAGCGCGAGCTCGCGCGGCTCGACGGCGTGACCGTCATCGTCCACGACGACCGCTGCGCGACCGAGGAGCGCCGGCTGCGCAAGCGCGGCCTGCTCCCGACGCCGAAGGAGAAGGTCGTCGTCAACGAGCGGGTCTGCGAGGGCTGCGGCGACTGCGCGTCGAAGTCGACGTGCATGTCCGTGCAGTCGGTCGACACCGAGCTCGGCCGCAAGACCAGGATCCACCAGGCGTCCTGCAACACCGACCTGTCGTGCCTGTCCGGGGACTGCCCGTCGTTCCTGCTCGTCGAGCCGGGGACCGGCCCGCGCACCCGGCGGGCGACCCCGGACCTGCCGGTGGCCCTCGTCGAGCCGCAGCGCCGCCCGGCGTCGGGCGCCGAGGTCGTGCTGCGGATGCCCGGCATCGGCGGCACCGGCGTCGTCACCGTCTCGCAGATCCTCCAGATGGCCGCGCACGTCGACGGCCTGCACGCCGCGGGCCTGGAGCAGATCGGCCTCGCCCAGAAGGGCGGGCCGGTCGTCAGCGACGTCCGGATCGGCAAGGACCCGGTCGCGGGCACGGTCAAGGCCTCCCGCGGCACGGTCGACGTCCTCGTCGGGTTCGACCTGCTCGGTGCGGCCGCGGACGCCAACCTCGCGACGTGCCGGGCAGACCGGACCGTCGCCGTTGTCAACACCGCCGTCGTCCCGACGATCGGCATGGTGACCGGGCGGGTGCTCGTGCCGGGGACCCCGGACGACGCGCTCCTGCGGATCGCCTCGGTGACCCGGCCGGACGGCGTCCACGCCGTCGACGCGAACGGCCTGTCCGAGGCGCTCTTCGGGGACCACATGCCGGTCAACCTGCTCCTGCTCGGCGCGGTCTACCAGCACGGCCTGCTGCCGGTCAGCGCGCAGGCGATGGAGCAGGCGATCACGCTCAACGGCACGGCGGTCGAGAAGAACCTCGCCGCGTTCCGCTGGGGGCGGGCGAGCGTGCAGGACCCGGACGCCGTCGCCCGTGCGGTGTCGGCGTCGTCGGGCTCCAGTGCCTCGTCGACGGCCTCGTCCGCGGCCGCGGGCCGGCTGTCCCTCACCGGCAGCCGGACGACGTCGCTCGAGGAGGCGATCGCGCTGCGGGTCACGGACCTCACCGGCTACCAGAGCGGCGCCTACGCGCAGGCGTTCGAGACCGCGGTCCGCGAGGTCGTCGGCATCGCGACGGCGCGTGCGGGGGAGGAGGCCGGCCGCCGGATCGGGCTCGCCTACGCCCGCAGCCTGCACCGGCTCATGGCCTACAAGGACGAGTACGAGGTGGCCCGGCTGCACCTCGACCCGGCCGAGCAGGCGCGGCTGCGCGCCGAGTTCGGGCCCGGCGCGCGGGTCTCGGTGCTCCTGCACCCGCCGGCGATGCGCGCGCTCGGGATGCGCCGCAAGATCCGGCTCCGGCGCACGGCGACCCCGGTGTTCCGGGGGCTCGCCGCGGCCCGGCGGCTGCGTGGGACGCCGCTCGACGTCTTCGGGTACGCGCAGGTCCGGCGGGTGGAACGGGCCCTCGTCGAGGAGTTCCGCGCGACGATGCTCCAGGCCCTGGGCCGGCTCACCCCGGCGACGGCGGACGCAGTGGAGGCGATCGCCGCGCTGCCCGAGGAGATCCGCGGGTACGAGGACATCAAGCTCGCCCGGGTCGCGGAGTACCGGGAGCGGACGGCGGCCGCGCTCGACGCGCTCGCCGCGGCGTCGCGGGAGCGGGTCAGCTGAGTCGGGTCAGCTGAGTGTCGTCGCCCGGTCGCCGTCGTCCGTCGGCAGGCCGTGGTCGGCGACGGCGGTGACGACGACGTCGCGCAGGTCGGCGACGCCGGTCAGCGTCGTGCACCAGGCGGTGTCGGCGGCGTCCCGGCCCGTGCAGATCCGCACGAGCGACTCCCGGGGCGCGAGCCGGGTCGCGTCGACGACGTGCCACACGCCGTCCACCTCGACCTCGGCGACGGCGTGGAAGTCCATCGGGAACAGGCCCGGCGCGTAGACCGCGACGAGGCGGGCGGCCATCCCGGCGGCCCGGGCCAGCGTGACGACGAGGTGCGCGTAGTCGCGGCAGACGCCCTGGCCGGCGAGGAGGACGTCGACGGCGTCGTCCGTGGGCCCGGTGCTGCCCGAGACGTACTGGAGGTTGTCGTGGACGTGGTCCGTGATGGCCCGCAGCCGCTCGAGGGCCGGTGCGTCCGGGCCGGGAAACCGGCTCGCGCCGTACCCCGTGAACCGGTCCGCGGGGCAGTAGCGGCTCGGCCGGAGCATGAGGATCCGCTCGGCCTCGTCGACCGTGCTCGCCGCGCCGGACCCGGGCCGGACGGTTGCGTCGTAGCCGATCTCGAGCGTCCCCGGGCCGCACTCGACGAGGTGCTGGCGGGTGAACGGCGCCGGCCCGCGGACCTCTCGCACCTCGACCGGCGCGCCGTCGAGCGTCGCACGCAGCGACGCCCCGTCGTCGTTCGCCGCCACGACCTGCAGGGCGAGGAGCGACGGCTCCCGGACGTCGAAGACGACGTGGGCGCCCACGGTCGCGGACGGCGACGGGGCGAAGGCGACAGGGGAGTCCGAGAGGGAGGGCACGGTTGTCGACCGTAGAGCCGCCGGCGGCCCCCGGCCCGTCGAGGCGGCCCGGCCGTCACGTCGGCTGCGTCACAACCCCGTACGAGGTCAGGGTGCGCAGCGCCTTGAGCGTGACGATCCCGCGCCACTCCAGCAGCGCGGCCGGGCCTGGCGGCTCCCACGCGACCGGCCAGCCGCCGTCGGCCTGCTGCTGCGACAGCAGGTGGTCCAGGTGCGCGTCGACGCGCTCCGCGTCGAAGAGACCGCGCCACCGGGAGGTCGCCAGCGGCGCCAGGTCGAGCGGCGACAGCCCGTACCCGGGAGTGCCGGGGTCGAGGTGGAACATCGACGTCGACCGCAGGTGCCCGACGACGCGCTCGGCGAGCGGGTCGGCCCAGGCCCGGTCCGGCACGTGCTCGAGCAGGACGAGCACCTCGGAGACCGAGTGCACCTCGTCGGGCAGCGGCCCGTCGTCCAGGCGCTGCCTGCACCAGGCGGTCGCGGCGTCCCGCCACGGGTGCTCGACCCCGAGCCGGTGCAGCAGCCCTGCGAGGCCCGCGGTCGGGTTGAGGCCGGGCTCGTACGTCCACGCCGACCAGTGCGCGGCGCGCGGGAACCCCTCGATGACCGCGAACGCGAGAGGGACGGCGCCGCCGGCGCCGGCCCGCCCGGCGACCGCGGCGAGGAAGTCGCAGGCCCGCAGGACCATCGCAGAGTCGAGCGCACCGGCGTCGGCCATCGCGTGCAGCGCCTGCTCGACGTCGATCGGCAGGCTCGCCGGGCAGCGCTTGTCGGGCTCGAGCCCGTGCCCGAAGCCGCCGTCGTCGTTCTGGTAGCCGCGGAGCGCGTCGACGACCGCTCCCGGCGGAGCGCCGCGGAACGTCGCGTCGAAGAGGCGGCGTTCGAGCAGTCGGGCGTGGGTGAGGAGGAAGTGCTCGGCCGGGGCGAAGACGTCGTCCATGGGTGGAGGCTAGGTACCGGGTCCGACATCCCGGCGCCCCGTGGCGGTCGGAGCACGCCTCGTCGTCAGGTCTGCGGTGTCCAGCCGAGCGCCGGGCCGAGCTTCGTCGCGATGTCCGTGAGCAGCTGGACGTAGTCCTCGTGCGCGAACGAGAACGGCAGCGCCCAGGCGACCTCGTCGACCTCGCGGAACGCCGGGTTCGCGTAGAGCCGCTCGGCGATCTCGTCGGAGCTGCCGACGAGGTCGTGCGCGAACAGCAGCCCTGCCGGGCCGTGCGGCGTGCCGACCCGCGGCGCCCGGGCGGCGACGTACGCCTCGTACTTCGCGCGCTGCTCGCTGGTCGCCGAGTCGGTCGGGATGACGACGAGACCCTGCGAGACGCGGGCGGCCGCGCCGTCCGGGTGCGCCGCCCGGAAAGCCTGCACGTGCGAGAGCTGGATCTCCTCGAAGGTCTGCTGCCCGTCCGCGCGGACGACGTTGCTCGTGAGGAAGTTCAGGCCCTGGGTGCCGGCCCACTGCGCCGAGCGCGTGCTGCCGCCGCCGTACCAGACCCGCCGCGCGAGGCCGGGGCTGTGCGGCTGCACCCGGTCGGAGAACACCTCGATGCCCTCGGTGCCGCTGAAGCCGGTCGCCGGCTCGCCGCGCAGGTGCGACAGCAGCCGCTCGACGCGGCGGTAGGTGAAGTCCTCGACGTCGCCGGTATCGGGGTAGAGGGCGTCCTTGACCTCGTCGTAGCGCATGGGCGGTCCGACGCTGACGCCCGGGTTGAGCCGGCCGCCGGAGAGGATGTCGACCGTCGCGAGGTCCTCGGCGAGGCGCAGCGGGTTCTCCCAGCCGAGCGGGATGACGGCCGTCCCGAGCTCGATCCGTGACGTGCGCTGGGAGGCCGCCGCGAGCACGGCGACCGGGGACGACACCCCGAACTGCAGGTGCCGGTGCCGCACCCAGGCGCTGTCGTAGCCGAGGTCCTCGCCGAGCCGGATCACCTCGAGCAGGGACTCGTGACCGGGGCGCGGGTCGTCGCCGTCGAAGAGGCCGATGGTGAGGAAGCCCATCCGGCGCAGTGGGTTCGTGGGCAGCGGCACCGGGACCTCCGGAGGGGGCGGCATGTCGACCGAACTGGTGATGTTGAACGTACAACAATTTCGGTCGGAGAGCGAGCGGCCCGGGATCTGCAGTTGACTCTGTCCCCGGGGCAGACACCACCGTCGTCCGTGCCGGGCCGAACGCCCGGCACGAGAAGGAGGACGACGTGACGCAGGAGCTGCTGACGATCGGGGACTTCGCCCGGGCGTCGGGACTGTCGCACAAGGCGTTGCGCCTGTACGACGACCTCGGCCTCCTCGTCCCGGCGTACGTCGACCCCGCGAGCGGCTACCGGTTCTACGGGCCGGGCCAGCTCGACCGGGCGGTCCTGGTCGGGTCGCTACGACGGCTCGGGATGCCGCTCGCGCGCATCGCCGACGTCGTCGGGCTCGCCCCGGCGGGCGCCTCGGCCGCCGTCGCCGCATGGTGGGCCGGCGTCGAGGAGCAGACCGGTGCCCGGCGCGACCTCGCCTCCTTCCTCGTCGACGACCTCGCCAGGAAGGGCACTGCCATGACCGCACCCACCGCACCCCGGTACACCGTCCGTCACGCCGCCGGCCTCGACACCGGCCTCGTCCGGCCCGCCCAGCAGGACGCCGTCCACGCCGGCGACCCGGTCTTCGCCGTCGCCGACGGGTTCGGCGACTCCGGCGCCGAGGCGAGCGAGGCCGCCCTCGCCGCACTGGTCGCCGCGCTGCCGGACCCGGCGCAGGCCCCGGCCGACGTCGTCCAGCGGCTGCGGGACGCCGTCAGCGCAGCCGACGGCGCGGTCGCCGGCGTCGTCGGTGGCGGCACCGACCGGACCGCCACCGCCGGGACGACGCTCGCGGCGCTCGTCCGCACCGCCGGCGGGTTCGCCGTCGTCCACGTCGGCGACTCGCGCGTCTACCTGCTCCGCGACGGCGGCCTGTTCCGGCTGACCCGGGACGACTCCCTCGTGCAGGCGATGGTCGACGAGGGCCGCCTCACCCCGGAGGAGGCCTGGTCGCACCCGCAGCGGCCGATGCTCGCCAAGGCGCTCACCGGCCGTGGCGTCGAGGCCGAGGTCCGGCTGCGGGACGCCCGCGCCGGCGACCGGTACCTCGTCTGCTCCGACGGGCTGTCCGCCGTCCTGCCCGAGGCCGTCGTCCGCACGACCCTCGGCGCGGCCGCCGACCCGCAGGCCGCCGTCGACGACCTGCTCGCGGCGGTCCGCGATGCGGGGGCGCCGGACAACGTCGGCGTCGTCGTCGCAGACGTGCTCGCGGCGGACGGCGGAGCCGCTGCCGGCAGAGGCGCGTCGCGCGGCAGGGCGACCGGCGGGGCGGGTCTGCGGCGGCTGTGCTGAGCCCCGGCGCGTCGACGGCCGGTCGCCGCACGTCCCGCTCGGCGGAACGGGCCCTGCCGCGGTGCGGCGTCCGGTGGCATCGTGCGGGTCGCCCGGCCGACCGGTCGGGCGCACCGGCGGCGACGGGATGCACAGCGATGGCGACGACGAGGTCGGTCGAGTCCGTGACGTTCGCGACGGCCCGGGCCGCGCTCGACGGGGCCGCCCGCGCCGCCGAGGAGCTGGGGATCGCGGTCTGCATCAGCGTCGCGGACGCGTCCGGCAACCAGGTCGCCTTCGGCCGGATGGACGGTGCACCGCTGCTCTCGGCGGGGATCGCGACGAACAAGGCCTACACGGTGAGCGCGTTCAACGGCCTGGCGACGCACGAGTTCTTCGGGCTCATCGAGAACGAGCCCGCGCTCCTGCACGGCATCGTCCACACGGACCGGCTCGTCGTCTTCGCCGGCGGCGTGCCGATCCGTGTGGAGGGGCGCTTCGTCGGTGCCGTGGGGTGCTCCGGCGGCAGCGCCGACCAGGACCGTGCGGTCGCCGAGGCGGGTGCGGCCGCCGCCGCGTCGGCCTGAGCCGGGTGCACCTGGCCGGAGGTCGGCACTGCGGGTAGCCCCATGGTCCGGCGGCACCGTCGGTTGCGAGAGTCGTCCGCACCGAAGGAGGTCACCGTGCACAGGCATGCAGCACCGTCACGGCCCGCGGACGGGCCGCACCGCACCCTCGCGCTCGCGGCCGCCGCGGCCGCCCTGCTCGTGGCGTTCGTCGTCGCCCCGGGCCCGCTGGCCGCTCGCGGCTCGGGCCGGAGCTTCGCCGGGCAGGACGGTCTCGTCGAGGCGGTGCGCGGCGCATTCGTCGAGTTCTGGGGGTCCGGTGCCCGGGTCCTCCCGCCGGCGCTCGCGGACGTCGTCGACTACTGGTTCCGCTACCACCTCGCCAAGGCCGATATCGCGGTGGTCACCACGGTCGTGCTGCTCGCCCTCGGGAGACGGTTGTGGACGGCGTTCCGGGCCGCCGAGCGCCTCGGGGCCGCTCGCCGGGCCGCCCTGGTCGGGGCAGGCGGGCTCGTGGCTGCGCTCGTCGTCGCGTCGGTCGCCGTCGTCATGGCCAACGTCCAGGGCACGCTGGCCCCGTTCGCCTCGCTGCTGTCGATGCTGCCGGTCACCGAGACCGACGGGGCCCTCGCGGGCGCGCTCGGTCAGGCCCGGGAGCAGCTGACCGGGTACCCGGCGGCCGGGCGCACCCCGGGGCTCGACGTCATGGTCGACGACTTCGCGCGGTACCACCTGGTGCTGGCCCTGGCCGGTGCGGTGGCGGCGGCGGCGTTCGCCGGGGCCGGTGCGCACCTGTGGCGGCGCGCGGTGCGGACGGGGCCGGCGGAGCGACGGGCCGGACGGATGCTGCGGGTGGGCGCGGTCGGGTCGGCAGCCCTGTCGCTCGTCGTCCTCGTCGTCGTCGCCGCCAACGTGACGACCGCCGCCGACCCGGCGCCTGCGCTCCTCGCGTTCTTCGAGGGCGGCCTCTAGAACTGCGGGCGGGATGCGGGGCCCGTCGCCCGGGATGTCGGACCTCACAGGTACCGTCGCGCCCGTGCTGACCGCGACCCGGGGTGCCGCCCTGTACGTCGGAGCCCTCCTCGGGCCCGGGCTTCTCCTGCTGCCCGCCCTCGCCACCCAGATCGCCGGGCCGGCGTCGGTGCTCGCGTGGGCCGCGCTCATGGTCATGTCGGCGCCGATCGCGGCGACGTTCGCGGCGCTCGCGGTGCGGCACCCGGTGTCCGGCGGCGTGGCGACGTACGTCGACGAGGCGTTCGGCCGGGTCGCCGGGGCCGTCACGGGGCTGTGGTTCCTCACGTCGATCCTCATCGGCAGCCCGACGGTCGCGCTCATGGGCGCCTACTACGTCGCCGACCTCACCGGTGCCGGTCCGACCGCCGCCGCGGCCATGGGCCTGGTCATCTACGCGAGCGTGCTCGCCGCGAACACGTTCGGGCTGCGGGTGTCGTCCGGCGTCCAGCTCGCGCTCTCCGCGGTGCTCGTCGCCGTCATCGCCGTCGCCGTCGGGGCGGCCCTGCCCGACCACGTCACGCAGGGCTGGACGCCGTTCGCGCCGCACGGGTGGTGGGCCGTCGGGACGGCGGCCGGCGGACTGGTCTGGCTCGTCATCGGCTGGGAGGCCATGGCGCAGATGGCGGGCGACTTCCGCGACCCGGCGCGGGACGTGCCGCGGGCGGTCGCCTGGGGGTTCGGGATCGTCACGCTGCTCTACGTCGGGGTCGCCGTCGCGGCGGTCGTCGTCCCGGCCGACCCGGGGTCCACGGTGCCGCTCGCCGATCTCGTCGGTGTCGGGTTCGGTGCCGTCGGCCGGGACGCGACGGCGCTGCTCGCCCTGCTCCTCACGACGGGCGGGATGAACGTCTACATCGGCTCGGGTGCGAAGCTCGCGGCAGCCCTGGCGGCCGAGGGGGCGCTGCCGGCGTGGTTCGCCGGGGGAGCGGCGCGCAGCGTGCCGCGCCGGCCGCTCGCCGTCCTCGCGTGCACCGGGGCCGCGATGTACGTGCCGCTCGTGCTCGGGGTGGTCGGCCCGGCCGAGATCGTCCTCGCGACGTCTGCCTGCTTCGTCGCGGTCTACGTGCTGACGCTCGCCGCCGCCCGCAAGATGCTCACCGGCTGGCTCCGGGTCTGCGCCACGATCGCGCTCGTGCTGTTCTGCGGGCTCGGGCCGTTCCTGCGGTGGTGGCTGCTGCTGCCGGTCGTGGTCCTCGTCGTCGCGGTGCCGCTCCTGCGCCGCCGGTGGTCGCGCCCGAGCGGCGTCCCGGACGTCCTGCCGGGTGCCGCGCCGGAGCAGGTCGCGCCCTAGCTACCGGGCGCCCTTGCCAGGGGCTCAGCCGGTGACGGCGGACACGAGCCGCTCGGACGACGCCACGCGCCCCGGGACCACGAGCAGCTCGACCCGGTGGACCAGCCGGTCGCGCAGGACGACGGTCGTGACGTCCGGGTGCCGGGGCGCGAGGTCCGCGGGGAGCAGTGCGAGCCCGTGGCCCGCCGCGACGAGGAGCGTGACGGCGGCGACGTCCGTGCCGTCGTAGCGCAGCCGGGCCGGCGTCGGGTCGGC
>JACRAB010000473.1 GCA_016213575.1 Actinomycetota bacterium | reverse complement strand
GTTCGACGCCGACGGTCACGACGCGGCGCTCCCGGTGCCGGCGCTCGACTTGCTCGCCGGGGCGCTCACGCCGTGCCGGTTCCTCGGCCACGGCCTGCAGATGCTCTCGGCGTACGTGCAGCAGCTCGCGCCGAGCAGCTTCGTCGCGACCGCCGCGACGTTCCAGACCGCCGACCAGCTGCGCCGCGTGCAGACGCTCGCCTACCGGACGACGCAGCTCGCCCGCGCCCACCCCGACCGCGGCTTCGGCACGGGCGAGCGGGCGACGTGGCGCGAGCACCCGCACTGGCAACCCCTGCGCCGGCTCCTCGAGCTCGCGCTCGTCGAGTACGACTGGGACCGCGCGGTCGTCGCGACCCAGCTCGTCGTCAAGCCGGTCGCGGACCTGCTCCTGCTCGACGCGCTCGCGCACCGGCTGGGCGCAGCGGGGGCGACCCTCGACGCGCTCGTCCTGGAGAACCTCGCCAAGGACGCCCGGCGCTCGCAGCGCTTCTCGGTCGCCCTCGCGACGTTCGTCGTCGAGGCCGACCCGGGCAACGCGGCGGTGCTCCAGGAGTACCTCGACGCGTGGGCTCCGCTGGGGCACGAGGCGGTCGCCGCCGGGGCGCGGCTCCTCGCCGCCGACGAGGACGACGCGGCGCGGGTCCGTGCGTCGGTCACGCAGGCGTGGGGCGGGCTCGTCACGGACGCCGGCCTGCGCCTGCCGGACGCCTGACGGGGCCCGACGGTGACGGGCACGGCAGCGGCGTCCACGGCGGCATCAACGGCGACGTCCACGGCCGCGCGACCGGTGCGGGTGCGCATCGGTGACGCGGACGTCGTGTGCGCCCCGGGCGAGACCGTGCTGCTCTCGGCGCTGCGGGCGGGCTGGGACCTGCCGTACGAGTGCGCGTCCGGTGGCTGCGGCTCGTGCAAGGCGGTCCTCGCCGCGGGCGACGTCCGCTCGCTGTGGCCGGACGCACCGGGCCTGTCGGAGCGGGACCGGCGCAAGGGCGACCGCGTGCTCGCGTGCCAGAGCGTGCCCGCGGGGGAGGCCGTCGTCCGGCTGCCCGGTGGTGCCGCGCCGCAGCGTGCGGCGTCCGGTCCGGGCGCGCGGCCGGTGCCGGGGCGACGGCCCGCCCGGATCGGTGCCGTCCTGCAGCTGTCGCCGGACACCGCCCTCGTCACCGTCGTCCCCGACCGGCCGGTGGCCTACCTCGCCGGCCAGTTCGTCCTCCTCGAGCTGCCCGACGGCACCCGCCGGGCGTACTCGATGAGCCGCGAGCCCACGGACGCGCCGGCGGGCGACGACTGCCTCGAGCTCGTCGTCCGCCGCGTGCCCGGCGGTCGCGCGTCGTCCTGGCTCGCGGGCGCGGCGGCCGGCGACCCGCTCGTCGTCGAGGGGCCGTACGGCCGGGCGCACGTGCGGTCACCGGCCGACCGGCCGGTCGTGTGCGTCGGCGGGGGGAGCGGGCTCGGACCCGTCGTCGCCGTCGCCGAGCGCTGCCTCACCGAGTCGCCCGACCGGGCGGTCCGGCTCTACTACGGCGCCCGCACGGACGCCGACGTCGTCCTCGCCGACCGGCTGCTCCGGCTGCAGGCCCGCGGCGCGCGGGTCGACGTCGTGACCGACGTGCCGCCGTCCGCGGAGGCTGCCGGGCGGTTCGCGCCGCTCGCCGTCCGCGGCGGCCGCGTCGTCGAGGCGGTCGACGCCGACCACCCGGGGCCTGCGGACCTCGCCGGCCACGACGTGTACCTGGCGGGACCGACGCCGATGGTCGACGCTCTGCTCGCGAGCCTCGTCCGCACGGGGCGGGTCGGCGCCGACCGGACGTTCTTCGACAGGTTCCTCTGAGCCCGGCCCGCATCCGGGCCCGAACGACAGGACGGTCACGATGACGACGAGCACGACGACACGGACCACCCCGGCCGACCCGCCCGGGACGGCCGGCACGCCGGTCGCGGGCGACGAGGAGTTCGCGCGCAACCTCGTCGACGGCCGCTGGCGGTTCCCGGCCGCGCCGTACGAGTTCGAGATCCGCAGCCCCCGCGACAGCCGTGTCGTCGCGTGCGTCCCGCTGTCGAGCCGGTTCGACGTCGACGCCGCCGTCCGGGCCGGTGCCCGGGCCGCGCAGGCGTGGGCCGCCGACCCGGCCGCCCGGGTGCGGCTCGTCGCGCAGGCCGTGACCGACCTCGAGCGGCTCGCGGTGCCGGTCGCGGAGGTCGTCGCGTCCGAGACCGGGCTCGACCTCGCCGACGCCCTGGAGCAGGTCCGCACCGGCGTGCGCTGGGCGCGGCACTGGCTCGGCGCCGTGGACGATGCCGTGGACGACGCCGGGTCGCCGGCCGGCCGGGCACCGGGCGTCGCGGGCGTCGTCCTCGGCTGGGGAGCGCCGTTCCTCGAGGCGGTGTCGGCGATCCTGCCGCTGCTCCTGCAGGGGCGCACCGTCGTCGTCAAGCCGTCGCTGCGGGCGCCGCTCAGCGCCGTCGTCCTCGCCCACCGTCTCGTCGCGGCCGGGCTGCCCGCGGGCGTCCTCGGTGTCGTCCAGGGCACCGGCACCGACGTGGGCGCCGCCCTCGTCGGCCGCCCGGACCTCGCCGTCCTCCACGTCCGCGGGGGTGACCGCACCCTCGACCTCGCCGGCCGGGCGGTCGCCACGAGCGGTGTCCCGCTGCTCCCGCTGCGGGCGGGCGGGAGCGTCCTGCTCTCGGGCCGGGACGCCGACCCCGCGGTCGTCGCGGCCACGGTCGCGGCGGGGCTGCGGCTGCACAACGCCTCCGGTCCGGCCGCCGTGCCGTGGCTCGTGGTGCACGCCGACACCGCGGGCCCGGTCGTCGACGCGGTCGTCGCCGCGGCGTCCGCGGCCCGCCCGGTGCCGCTGCCCACCGAGCCGGTCCGCGAGCGGTCGCTCGGCGCGGTCCGCGCGCTCGGGCGGCTCGGCGGCCGGGTGCTCACCGGGGGCGTGGTCCCGGACGACGTCGCGCACCGGATGGGCTGGCTCGTGCCGGCGACCGTCGTCACGGTCGGGGCCGTCGGCAGCCGGCTCGGGCCCCACTCGGACGACGACCCGTGGCGCGAGCCGCTCGGCCCGGTCGTTGCCGTCGCGACCTGGCGGACGCCGGGCGACCTCGTGGACGCGTTCTCCCGCAGCAGGTTCGGCGACGGCATCGGCTGGGTGCACCGGGTCGGCGACGACGCGGCGGCGGCGCTGCCGGGGGTCGTCCGGGAGGCCCGTGGCGCCGACCACCGGGTCGACGCCGGCGACCTCCCGGTCGCGTGGACTGCCGGCCGGGGAGGCCCGCGATGACCGGCCTGCGGATGCTCTTCGTCGTCGACCCGCTCGACGGGCTGCTGCCCGCGCACGACACGTCGGTCGCCCTCATGGAGGCGGCCCGGGCGGACGGCCACGAGGTGCTCGCGACGACGATGCGCGAGCTGTCCGTCGTCGGCGGGGGAGCGGTGGCCCGCGCCGTCCGGGTGCAGGTCGACCCGTGCCGCCTCGTCGACGGGCGGTTCGTCGCGCCGCAGCAGTGGTACCGGGCCGAGCCGGTCGGGGACGTCCCGCTGGCGGACGTCGACGTCGTCCTCGTCCGCACGGACCCGCCGGTCGACGCCGACTACCTGCGCGGCACGTACGTCCTCGACGCCGCCCGCGCGCCGCGGACGCTGCTCGTCAACGACCCCCGCGGGCTGCGCGAGGTCAACGAGAAGCTCTACACGCTGCGGTACCCGGACCTCATCCCGGAGACCGTCGTCCGGGCGGACCTCGACGGGCTGCGGGACACCGTCGCCCGGTGGGGCCGCGCCGTCCTCACGCCGACCGACGCGATGGCCGGCCGCGGCATCCTGCTGCTCCGCGACGACGACCCGAACCTCGCCTCGCTCCTCGAGCTGTCGACGGGGCGCGGCCGGAGCCATGTCATCCTGCAACGGTTCGTGCCCGAGGCGGTGGACGGCGACCGGCGGGTCATCGTCGTCGACGGCGAGCCGGTCGGCGCGATCCGCCGGGTGGCCGCCGGCACCGAGTTCCGCTGCAACATGGCGGCCGGCGCGACCGTGCTCCCGGACGCGGTGACGAGCCGGGACAAGGAGATCTGCGACGTCCTCGCGCCGGACCTGCGGGCGCTGGGGATCGTGCTCGCCGGCCTCGACGTCATCGGCGACCGGCTCACCGAGGTCAACGTGACGAGCCCGACGGGTGCGCGCGAGATCGAGGCGCTCACCGGTGCCCCGGTCGCACGCGTCGTCGTCGAGCGGATCGTCGACCTCCACGCCCGGCGCGGCACGGCATGAGCCGTGAGCGGCTCGTCGTCGTCGGCGGCGACGCGGCCGGGATGTCGGCGGCGCACCAGGCGCTGCGGGCGGCGTCCCGGAGCGGGCACGACCTCGACGTCGTCGCGTTCGAGCGGACCGGGCGGACGTCGTACTCGGCGTGCGGCATCCCGTACTGGGTCGCGGGCGACCTCGACGACCCGCACGACCTCGTGGCCCGGACGCCCGACGAGCACCGGGCCCGCGGCGTCGACCTGCGGACCGGTGCGAGCGTCGAGGCCGTGGACCTCGACCGGCGCGAGGTGCGTGCCCACGTCGACGGCTCGGAGGTCGTCGTCGGCTTCGACCGGCTCGTCCTCGCGACCGGCGCGCGACCCGTCGTCCCGGACTGGGCACGTTCCGACAGCGGCGCGCTGCTGCCCGGTGTGCTGCCGGTGAAGTCCTGGGACGACGGCCTGGCCTGGCTCGACCTCATGGACCGGGCGCGACCGCCGGCCCGCGCGGTCGTCGTCGGCGCCGGGTACATCGGCCTGGAGATGGCCGAGGCGCTCGTGCGGCGCGGCTACCCGGTCACGCTGCTCGAGCTCGCCGAGGTCATGCCGAGCATCGACGCGGACATGGGCGCGCGGGTGCGCGAGCACCTCGTCGCCGCGGGCGTCGACGTGCGGGTGGGCCGGGGCGTCGACGGTCTGACGACCGGCCCGGGCGGCCGGGTCGACGGGGTCGTCGTCGGGGACGACGCGCTGCCCGCGGACCTCGTCGTCCTGGCGCTCGGCGTACGGCCGGCCTCAGACCTCGGTGCGAAGGCCGGCCTGGCGACGGGAGCGCGGGGCGGCTACCTGCCGGACGACGGGCAGCAGGTCGCGGACGGCGTCTGGGCGGCCGGGGACTGCTGCGAGAGTCTGCACCGGGTGAGCGGCGAGCGGGTGTTCGTGCCGCTCGGCACGCACGCGAACAAGCAGGGGAGGGTGGCCGGCGAGAACGCGGCCGGTGGCTCCGCGCGGTTCGCGGGGGTGCTCGGTACGGCGATCACCCGGTTCGACGCGGGCGGCGTCGCCGTCGAGGTCGCCCGCACCGGCCTCGGCGCGGGTGACGTGACCCGCCTCGGCCTCGACGCGGCGTCGTACGTGTCGCCGGGGAAGACCGCGAGCGCGTACATGCCCGAGTTCCGGCCGATGACGACGAAGCTCGTCGCCGAGCGCGGGACCAGGCGCCTGCTCGGTGGTCAGATCGTCGGCGGGACCGGTGCGGGGAAACGCATCGACACGATCGCGATGGCGTTGTGGGCCGGGCTCACCGTGGACGACCTCGCGGCCGCGGACCTCGCCTACGCGCCACCGTTCGCCACCGTCTGGGAGGCGGTCCAGCTCGCGGCCCGCCGGCTGGCCGACCGGATGCAGTGACCCGATGCCCTACGTCTTCGGCTACGGGTCGCTCGTCGACCGCGAGTCGCTCGAGGCGAGCATCGGCCGGGCGGTGTCCGTCGCGGACGGCCCGTTCGTCCTGCGGCTGCGCGGGTTCCGGCGGGCCTGGAACGTGCTCGGGCACAGCAGCGAGCGGCCCGACTACGCGTTCAGCGACGACAGCGGGAAACCGTGGGAGGGCTGGTTGGCCTTCCTCGGGGTGGAGCCGGCCGCCGGCGCCGCCACGCTCGGGGTGGCGTGGCGCCTCACGGCCGGGGAGCTGGAGGCCCTCGACGACCGGGAGCGCAGCTACGACCGCGTCGACGTGACGCCGCTCCTGGACGCCGCCACGCCGCGGCGGCCGGACGGGCCGGTGATGACCTACGTGCCGCGCGACGACGTCGTGCGGCGCGCGGCCGCCGTCCGCCCGGCAGGGACGGTGATGGCGAGGTACCTGCGCCTGGTCGACCGGGGCTACCGCGAGCTCGGCGAGACCGTGTACGCCGAGCACCTGGCGGGCTTCCCGGTGCCCGAGCCGGCGGCTGTGCGGGAGATCCGGGTGCGGCCGGTGGTGCCGGGCGGGCGCAACGAGGTCGTGGACCCGGACGCTGCGCCCTGACACCGGGCCGGGGGTGCGCGGCAGGTCGGGGGCGGACGCCTGCACCGTGACGCCGTCCCGCGGATCCGGACGGGCTGCACCAGGCGACCGACCTCACCCAGATGGGCTACGTCTGTCACTCTGCGTGGCCTAGATGGAGGCGTGAAGGCGCACTGGCTTGACGCTCAGTTACCGATAACGATATACACCGTGATCCGCCCATCACCAAGATCACGACACTGGAGACGACGATGACTCCCGCCCCCAGGAAGTCGACCCGCTGGTACCGGGTCGCCCGCTGGCTGGCCGCCGCCGCGCTGGCCGTCCCCGCCGTCCAGGCCCTGGCGGCCGCGCCCGCATCGGCGCTGCCGGCCGGCTGGGCCCAGGTGTCGGCCGGCGACGCCCACACGTGTGCTGTCGGTACCGACCGGTCCCTGTGGTGCTGGGGTGCGAACGACCACGGGCAGCTGGGCATCGGGACCCAGGTCGACTCGGCCGTCCCGGTGCGGGTCAACGGCTCGTGGCGGTCGGTGTCGGCGGGCTGGAGCCACACCTGCGCGCTGAGTGCGGCCGGCACCCGGTACTGCTGGGGCTACAACGGATCCTCCAACCTGGGGCTCGGCGACCAGGCGGACCGGCTCGCGCCACGGCGGGTCGTCGGGGAGCCGGGCTGGTCGTCGATCAGCGTCGGCAACGCCCTGGGCTGCGGTGTGCGCGCCGACGGCCTGGGCGCCTGCTGGGGCCGGGGGACGCCGGGCGGCCAGGCCACGCTGCCGGTCCTGGTCGGCAAGCAGACCTGGCGGTCGCTGTCCGCACAGAGCGACAACGACCACGTCTGCGGGGTGACGACGGCCGGCGTCCGGTTCTGCTGGGGCGTCAACGCCCAGGGCCAGCTGGGGCTCGGTGACACCGTGTCCCGGTCCGCACCGACCAGGGTCGTCGGCGAAGGCACCTGGGCCTCGGTCGCCGCGGGCGGTTACCACACCTGCGGGATCCGCTCCACGGGTGCGCTGCAGTGCTGGGGTGAGGAGCCCGCGTTCGACACGCTCCGCCCCGTCACCGTCTCCCCCGTGACCACCTGGGCCTCGGTCAGCAGCGGCCAGGGCGGCTACTGCGCCGTCACCACCGCGTCGAACCTCTACTGCGCCCCGGCCCGCGGACAGCTGGCGCTGACCGCTTCCCAGATCGCCTCCGTCGACCTCGCCACCTCCGGTGAGGGTGCCCACGCCTGTGCGGTGTCGATCGCCGCCCGCCTGTACTGCTGGGGCGCCAACGACTCCGGTCAGCTCGGGCTCGGGTTCGCCGGCGGGCGTGTGCTGGCGCCCACGCTGGTGTCGTAGGCCCCTTCGTCGGTGCGGGGCTCGTTCGGTGCTCCACGTCAAGCCACCCCGCCCTCCTGTCGAAGAACGACCGTGGAGAACCTTCGCCTCGCGGTGGTGGCCGGGAGCCGCCGTCTCGGGCGGGTCTGGCACACCGACTTCACCGACCCGGTCGAGATGCGGCGGCTGCGCGCCCGGGTGATGGCCGCGGCGGCGGTCCTCGGGCTGGTCTCCACCGTCGGCGGGGCGCTGGTGGCCCGCACCGACACCGGTTCGTTCTGGGCCGTGCAGGCAGCGATCGTCACCTACCTGCTGGGCCTGATCGCGTGGACGCGCAGAGGGGTACGCGCGGGAGACACCGAGTTCCTGCTGATGATCCTCGTCAGTCACGTGTTCGGGATGGTCTCCGTCCAGGTGGGGATCGGGCGGGGTGAGGTGTCGGTCACGGCGCTCAGCCTCGTCAGCGTCGCCCTGATGGGGGGCGTCTTCTGCGGACGGCGTCGCGATGTCGTCGTCCAGGCGCTCTTCGGCTCGGTGATGATCGCCCTGGCCGGGGTGCTCGGCGCGGGCGGCCCGCACCGGCCGCAGGAGGTGTCGACGGGCGCGTTCGACCTGATCGCCGTCTCGGCCGTCGTCCGGCTGCTCCGGGACATGGCGGTGGCCGCCGTCGAACGGGCCAAGCGCGGCGAGGTCACCGACCCGCTGACGGGGCTCGCCAACCGGCGTGGCCTCGAGCAGCAGGGCGCCCGCAGATGGTCGACGCGGGCCAGGGAGCGGGCGTCGCTGGCGGTGCTCGTCATCGACGTCGACCACTTCAAGCGGGTCAACGACACCCTGGGACATGCGGCAGGAGACGACATCCTGCGCCGGCTGGCCGACCTCATCGCGGCGAACATGCGACACGACGACGACGTCACCGTCCGCCTCGGCGGCGAGGAGTTCTTCGTGCTGTGCGCCGTGACCCCGGGCGAGGCGGTCCAGATCGCCGAGCGCCTGCGCGAGCAGGTGGCGACCGAGCTCGCGCCCGTGACGATCAGCATCGGTGTCCACGAGACGCTCCCAGGGGCCGACGACCCCCTGCCCGACTCGCTGTGGACGGCGGTGGACGTCGCGGACCGGGCGCTCTACGTCGCCAAGAACAGTGGGCGCAACCGTGTCGTCCTCGCCCTTCCCGACTGACGGGCCCAGCTCATTCGGTCCCGGCGTTCCAGAGGCGCACTGTGGCCGACCAGGTGCCGACGAGCTGATCGTTGATCAGGGGGTCGGCGAACGCGATGACGTCCTCGAGTAGATGGTCGAGGCGGGGAGGGAGGGCGAGGGTGTCGTCCTCGACGCGGGTCAGAAAGGCCTTGTACACGTCGGCGCGCAGTGTGGCCAGGTCGCCGACGGCGTCGGACAGCGGTCGTAGTGCGACGCCGCGATGACGGGCGGTGGCGGTCATTGCGCTGCGGAGGTCGGTGGCGTCGAGGTGGTGGCGGCGGGTGAGGGTCCAGATGTCGGCGTAGTCGCGGACCCTGGTGCTGGTGTCGCCGAGGTCGATGGCGGTGCAGAGCTTCTCGGCGATGACGGTGGATATCGGGTAGCCGAGGATCCGCACGGGAGGGTGTTCGTCGCGCAGGGTCGGGTAGTCGATGAGCTGCGGGCCGGGGGTGACGGGGTCGCCGAAGTTGATGTCGAGCTGGATCTTGACGGTGGCGGTCGCGATCGATGCTTGCATGGTGACGCGGACACCGGAGTAGAGGTTCTCCTCGCGGATCGCGCGTGCTCGTGCCGTCTGCGGGAGGAAGACCACTCCGTCGTCGTCCGCGGGTTCGGTGCCGGCCACTTCGCGGACGCGGGACAGGGCGGCGTCCGCGTCGTTCGGGAAGCCGGTGGCGAGCAGGTCGGCGTCCACGGTGGCTCGGCGGGCGTCGAAGGCTGCCAGGAGCATCCCGCCCTTGAGGACGAACGCGCCGGCATGCTGGCTTACCGAGAGGCGGGCCAGGAAGCGTTCGAGGGCGTACAGCACGAGGAGTTCCTGGGTGGGCCGGCCTTCGCGGCGTGCCCGGTTCCGCAGGTCCAGGTATGCCCGGCCGCCGGCGTCGGCCCGGGTCGGGCGGCTCACGACGCCTCCAGTACGTCGACGGCCGCCCGGATCGGGCCGAGGATGTCCAAGGGCCGTGCGAGTTCGACAAGTGCGGCGGGTCGCCCGCCGCTGGCCAGGTATCGGCGCAGGGCGACCAGGGCCAGCGGTTCGCCGATGCTGCGCCGCAGCCGCATGAGATCGACGACCGTCCGGGCCGGGTTCGTGATCCGCACGGTCTCGCCCGGGGCCGCCTCGAACGTCTCCATGCCGAGGTCGAACGTCGCCGCCGCGAACTTGAAGACCTCGACCGGCGGGTAGGCGATCTGCGGGGGGCGGTTCCCCCGCGGAACGGCGATCTGCACTGCTCGCGGGATCTCGTCCGTCAGTTCGTGGACCTCGGCCGCGGACACCAGACACACTGCCGCCCGAGGCGCCCGGCGGGACACCGCCAGCAGGTCCGGGTAGGACGCCGCCGGCGCATCCGCCCGGCGGAAGACCCCGCGGGACAGCTCTGTTGTCAGCCCGTCGTCCCTCCAGCGGTACAGGTCCCGTGAGTGGACGCCAGCGGCGAGAGCCTGGCCCGTGGTGAAGGTCGCAGGCAGTGCGCGGGGCAGGTTCATGGATGAAAGTGTACCCAATTCCTCATCTAGTGGATACATATTTCACCATAGTCTCGCAGGCCGCCCCGAGGATCAGTGGCAAGCACAAACCCCTGGTCAGAGGTGGGCCCCGTGAGGATCGAACTCACAACCCGCGGATTCTCGATCCGTGGCCGTGGTCGACGCCGGATAGTGCCTTTGACCTGCGGCGATGCTCACCGAGCAGCGTGCCTGAATGTGCTTGATCGTCGTCCTTCGTGGCTGAATAGTGTCCGTAAAGTGTCCCGAGACATGGTTCTGGCCAGCGGAGCGAGTGCCCTCCGGGTCCTCGGGTGGCAGGACTCGTGGTGAGGCAGGTGCGCGTTGACGCTGGGCCGCAGGGCGCGCCGGATCGTCGTGGACGACGTGCCTTACCGGTGGACCGTTCGACCCCGCCCTTCTTACTCCCAGGGCCTGGGCGAGACTGCGATGACGTGCGTGGTCGAGTTAGAGGGGGCCAAGGGGGCTGCCCTCGTCGTCTCCCTCCCATGGGCTCATCCGGGCAACTGGCTGCTTTGGCCGACGCACGCCGTTCGGCCGGCGCTCGTGGCACGGATGGTGCGCATGGCGTTCGCAGAGGGATGGGACCCCGCTTCGTCGGGGCCACCTCTCCGCCTCGATCTTCCTGATACCGACGAGCTGGCTGGGTGACAAGAGCACGGTCCGCTTGGGAAGGCGATCGAGAGCCTGCCGCGGCCTCGGAGTCTCTATCGCGTGTCGAGTCGCGGGGGCGCCGACATTGCCATGCAACTGGGTACGCAGGTGACACGAGGGCGTAGACGCCGATGCGCTATTCGACCTGCGAACGGTTCTCGTGGGTGCTGGCGCCCGGTTGTCGGACCCAGGGTGCATGCTGTTGATGGCGGCACTCGAAGGGACAACAAGATGCGTAGCGACCACGGTCACAGGATCGTCCCTTACATGCCGAAAGCGAGCATCACGCTCGACATGAATCGCAGAGATCTCGGGCACCCTGGCAGGCCCGGCCTCCTTCGCGAACTGCTTGGCAACTGCACCGTGGAGGGACCACTGTTCTGTTCGGAATGTGGTCCGAACGGTCCTGTCTACCTACAGCAGAAGCATGGGCGGATCTTCGCCGTGGCGTTGCGGCCGGGGGAGTCGGACAGAGCGGGTGGTCCTGGCGATCTTCACAAGGCGCACCAGGAGCGCATCGTCCGGGTAGCCACGTCAGCTGGCTTTGATGCTGAGCCTGAACTGAGGTCTAGCGGGGGTACGTGCGTTACAGACGTGGTCGTCAGGGGGGCGGGCGTCGACATCGCTCACGAGATCCAGGTCTCAAGGATCACTGCGGGAACCTTTGACAAGCGGAGCCGCGTGGCCGAGGTCGCGGGCTTGCAGCCCAGTTGGATTGTCCCGAATCTGAACTCGCCCGCCGTGCAGTCCTGGCCATTCGCTCGAATGAAGGCACATGACGCGAAGTTCGTTGCGGTAGCCTCCGATCTTCCCATTGAGCAGGGCGTCTGGGACGTGCCCCTGATGCGTTGTCGTGACCGAGCGCAGGCGTGCCCCGATTCTCGTGGCACTGCTCGCTGTAAGGGCTGGCACCCTCTAGGTCTTGAGCCACGTCGCGGGGAGACGCACGACTCCTTGATCCGCAAGAGCGCAACTGGCGAATTGGTTGCCCGTCGCCTAAAGATCACTCGTGGGGCGAAGGGCTACTACCGTTGGATCCCGCGAGAAGACGCCATCAAGCTCGACGAAGTTGATGGGGAACGAGCCAGCGTTCGCCGTCGGCAGGAGCTTGACCCCGAGCCGCATGTGCTCACCCCAGGCGCTGGCTTCCATACGCTGCACGGCGATGGCGCGCCTACGGCGACTTGGGCTGCCCAGCGAGGGTTGGCTGTCGCGACAAGCGATCCTGTTCAACGGGCGCAGGCCTTTCCGACAGGCGTCTGCAATTCTCATCGGTTCTGGCCCAACGATCCCTGGGTCTGCGAAGTCGATGGATGCTTTGGGTCGTCAGCAGCGCGACGAGCGGTCTGTCCATGAGCTCTGCGCGGCGCAGATGCCATTGGGTTCCTTCTTAGTCGTGATACCGCCCCCACCGTTGCTGTGCGGCTTGGCGACTGGTGCCGAGTCGGGCGGCGATCTCGCCCCAGGAGTAGCCGAACGCTCGGAGGCCGGTGACGGCGGTCTGGGTGGCGGTGTCGACTTCGACGGCCAGGCGTAGGAGGTCGGCCAGGGCGTCGACGTCTCCGTCTGCGACCCGGCGGGCGTGGGCCCGGATGACCCGGGCGGCGAACGCGGCGTAGTCGGTGTTCTCGACCTCGGCCCGGCGCCGCTTCCGCGCCCTCGTCGAGGCCGCCGGCCGCTCGCTTGTGGTGCTGTCGGTGGTGGTGTCGGGCGTCAAGGTGGTCTTGACGGCGTCCTGGGCGGCGGGCTGGTTCATCGGGTGGCCTCCGTCCCGGCGCCGAGCAGGTCCAGCAGGTCCAGCTGCGCGTCGAGGCCCGCGTGCAGGATCGCCTCGGCCGCGTCCCGGGCGGCCCGGTGCCGGCGGCTCCGCTCCTCCCACGACGGAGCCTCGACCGCGCCCACGCCCTGGCCCTGGTTGTCGGTCTCGGTGTCGCGGCGGCGGTCATGGGCGTCGATCGCGGCGAGCAGGCACGCCCGGTGCGCGGCATCCGCGTCGATGACGGCGTACGCCCTGTCGTGGGTGAGCCGGTCGGTGACGTGCCCGATGAGGGTGGTGACGGTGATGGTCCCGGCCCGGCGGACCTGCCCGGCCGCTCGGGAGGCCCGGACCTGGACCTCGACCCGCCCGCCCCGTGTGGACCATTGCCAGCCGTCGCCGGCGCCGCCGCGCATCCCGGCGCTGATCTGCGCGCGGAGCTCGGTGAGGCGGCGGGCCCGGTCGGCCGGCGTCGACAGCCACGCCCGGGCGATCGCCGCAACCTCCCACGGCGCCCAATACGCCGTCGCGATCCGGGCGACCTCGACGTGGGTGAACGGGTGCCGGGCCGGGATCGTCTTCGCCCGCCACCGCGCCGCCCGCGACGCTCGCGCGGTCTTGCTCATGGTGCCGATGGGGTGCCTGCTGGTCATGCTGTCCTCCCGGGGTTGGCGTGGCGGCAAGGGGAGTCATGTCCCCCTTGCCGACAGGCGGGAGGTACCGCGCCCGGAGAGGCTCGCCATCAACCCCCACCCCGCCTCGAGGACCCGACCGTGCGCAGGTGCGGGAGCACCTTCCCTGACCACCCCCACGGCTGGGGGTTGATGGGGAGACCGGGCGTGGTACCGGAAGGCGAGCCGCAAGACTCAGGTGATCCGGCCCCGCGCGTCACCCCACCCAGCCACCCACCCGGGCACGCGCGGGCCGCACGGGCTCTGCGCCACGGACGCTCTCGGAAGGCCTGTCCACGCTGTCGACGACGGTTGAAGACTGACCCCCTATCGCCGGTCGAAAGTTGACCCCCTCTGATCGTCTTGGCCCCTTGCCGGGGTCAGGAGGAAGCAGGGGTGTTGTCCGTGGAGGACTGGGCTGAGAGCCGTCGGCTGCATCGGGCCGAAGGGATGACCATCAAGGGGATCGTGCGGGTGAGGGGGGTGTCGCGGAACACCGTCCGGGCCGCGCTGGCTTCCGCCGGCCCGCCGAAGTACGAGCGGACGCCGGCCGGCTCGGCGGTGGACGCGTTCGAGCCGGCGATCCGGGAGGTGCTCAAGGCGTTCCCGCGGATGCCCGC
>JACRAB010000477.1 GCA_016213575.1 Actinomycetota bacterium | reverse complement strand
CCGCGGCCCTCGCCCGCTCCCTGCAGCCCTTCGGCCGCTCGACGATGCTGCCCGCCGAGGCGTACACGGACCAGCGGGTCTTCGACTGGGAGAAGCGGCACGCCTTCGCCGCCGGCTGGGTGTGCCTGGGCCGCCAGGACGAGGTCGTCCCCGCGGGGACGACCCAGCAGGCCGTGACCGTCGGCGACGTCCCCGTGCTGCTCACCCGGGTGGACGGCGCGCTGAGGGCCTTCGCGAACACCTGCCGGCACCGCGGCCACGAGCTCCTCGCCGACGGCTGCACGGCCACCGCCAGGTCGCTGACCTGCCCGTACCACCTGTGGAGCTACGGCCTCGACGGGCGCCTCGTCGCCGCGCCGGGGATGAAGGACGCCCCCGGCTTCGACCGCGCCGACAACCCGCTGCTGCCGGTGCCGCTGGAGCTCTGGCACGGCTGGGTCATGGTCAACGCGACCGGGACCGCGGCCCCGCTGGCCACCTACCTCGGCGGCCTCGAGGACCTCGTCGCGCCGTACCGCCCCGAGGCCCTGCGCCTGGGCGGGCGGCACGAGTACGTCCTGGCCGCGAACTACAAGGTGATCTGCGAGAACTACCACGAGTGCTACCACTGCCCGTCGATCCACCCCGAGCTGTGCGCGGTGGCGCCGCCGGACTCCGGCGACAACTGGGACCTGCCCGGGGCGTGGGTCGGCGGCAGCATGGACCTCAAGGACCACGCGGTCACGATGTCCCTGGACGGCAGCAGCCTCGGGACGCCGATCGAGGGCGTCGACCCGCGCAAGGTGCTCTACCTCGGGCTCTTCCCGAACATCCTCGTCTCGCTGCACCCCGACTACGTCATGACCCACCGGATGGTGGCCCTCGCCCCGGACCGCACGTGGGTCGAGTGCTCGTGGCTGTTCCCCGAGGAGGCGTTCTCCCGGCCCGGCTTCGACCCGCGCTACGCCATGGACTTCTGGGACATCACCAACCGCGAGGACTGGGCCGCGTGCGAGTCCGTCCAGCGCGGGCTCGCGTCGCCGCACTTCCGGCCCGGTGCGCTGGCGCCCAACGAGGACGCCGTGCACCAGTGGGTCGCGATGCTCGGCCGGGTGTACTCGGGCAGGCCACCACACTGATCACGGCGCGGCGCCAGCGCCCCTGGCCGCTCCCCCGACCGCTCCCCCGACCGTCGTGCTGTCCCGCCGGCCCGCGCCCGCGTCGCCGCGCCGCAGCAGTCCGAGCGCCGCGGCCGGGAAGAGCAGCACCGACAGCACACCCGCGCTGACGAACGCGGCCGCGGTGACGCCGCTCATGGCCCCGGTGGCCACCCCGATCTGGGTCGCGGCGACGACGAACGGCAGCGACGTCGCCTGGAGCAGCGCGGCGGCCAGCGTCGCGGGGCCGTCGAGGACGCGGCGGAACAGCAGCGCGGGCAGCCCGCGGACCAGGAGCAGCGCCAGGAGCAGCACGGGCACGCGCAGCGCGGCCGCCGGGTCGGAGAACAGGCCCCGCAGGTCCAGCCTGAGGCCGCTGGACACGAAGAACACCGGCACGAGGAAGCCGTAGCCGATCGCCTCGAGCTTGGTGCGCAGGTGCGGGTGCGAGGCGGCGTCGCGGTCGACGGTCGCGAGCACGGCGCCGGCGACGAACGCGCCGAGGATCGTCTCGATCCCGAACCGGGCCGCGAGCGCGACGAAGCCGACGAGGAGCACGACCGCGGCCCGCACCCGGATCTGCGCCGTCGTGTCCTGCAGCCGGAGCAGCACGTCGCCGAGGCGCATCGAGCGACCCGCGCGGCGGACCGCGACGGCGACGACGACGGCGAGCACGGCGAACGCGGACAGCAGGGCCGTCGTCGCACCGGTGCTGCCGGTCGCGGAGAAGAGCAGCGAGAGCAGGACGACGGCCGCGAAGTCGGCGACCGTCGCGGCGGCCACCGTGAGCCGGCCCACGGGGGCGTGGTCGGCGCCGGCGTCCTTGAGCACGGGCACCACGAGGCCGAGCGAGGTCGCCGACAGGGCCACCGCGACGAGCGGGCCGCTGCGCACCCACCCGGCGGCCTGCAGGCCGAGCCCCGCCGCGAGCCCGAGCGCGATCGTCACGACGTAGCCGAGGCCGGCGGACCGCAGCGCCGGCCCGCCGAGGGCCTGCACGTCGATCTCCAGCCCGGCGAGGAAGAGCAGGAATCCCAGCACCAGCACGGCGAGGACGGCGACGACCTCGTCGACCCGCACCCAGCCCAGACCTGTCGGACCGAGCGCGACGCCCGCGAGGATCTCGACGACGACCGACGGCACCCGCAGCCCGGGCACGAACCCGAGCAGGAGCGGCACGAGGAGGGCCACCGCGCTCACGACGAAGAGGTTGTCGAACCCGACGTCCGGCATCGTCATCGCGCACCGTCCTGTCCCGGGGCGACCACGCGTCGCCCGCTCCGCACAGGTGGTGCCCTCAGCCGGCGCGGGCGTTACGGCTCAGGGCAGCGGCAGGTCGATGTCCACCCCGACCCCGGTCAGCGGGTCGGTCACCGGGTCGAGCACGCCGGTGGGTGCGGCGGTCGGTGCCGTCGGGTCGGGTGCCGGGTCGGACGGCGTGGGGTCGGACGGCGGGGGCTCGGACGGCGGGGG
>JACRAB010000471.1 GCA_016213575.1 Actinomycetota bacterium | reverse complement strand
CGGCGGCCGGGGCCCGGTCCGCCCGGCCGGGCGACGGCCGACCGGGGGCACCCGTCCGGGGGCCCACCGGCGGCGCAGAGCCATGTGACCGTTCCCTGATCAAGTTGCGCGGGAGCCCGCTCGATGCATCTGGGGACGAGGGTCCGGCGCACGCCCGACCCGGCGCGCCGGTCGGCAGGACCTGCGTGCCACCGAGACCAGGAGTGGTGCATGTTCCAGCACCTGTTCAGCCGCCGTGACGCCGCCCAGCAGGCCGAGCCGGCGGGCATCCCCGCGGACATGGTCCTCGAGCGGCTCGTGACGAACGTCATGCTGGCCGACGCGGACCTGAACATCACGTACGTGAACCCGTCGCTCATGCGGATGCTGCGCGGCATCGAGGCGGACCTGCGCAAGGACCTCCCGGCGTTCGACACGAACACCCTCATCGGCGCCAACATCGACATCTTCCACAAGCGCCCCGACCACCAGCGCCGCCTCCTCGGCGGGCTTCGCGGCCGGCACGACGCCCAGATCGAGGTCGGCGGCCGGGTGCTCTCCTTCTCGGCGAACGGCCTGGACGCCCCCGACGGGACCCGGATCGGGTTCAGCGTCGAGTGGAAGGACGTGACGACCGCGGTCCGGCTGGAGCGCACGCAGAAGGACGTCGCCGAGACGCTGGCCGCCGCCGGCCGCGGCGAGCTCGACGCCCGCGCGTCCGTCGCCGGACTGACGGCCGAGGAGGCCGAGCTGCCGAGCGTCGTCAACGGGATCGTCGCGACGCTGGAGAACCTCGACTCCGAGCTGAAGCGGATGGCCGAGGCCCACGACCGCGGCGAGATCGACGTGACGCTCGACCTCAACCTGTTCAGCGGCAACTTCAAGGCCGTCGCCGAGGCGGTCAACGCGATGGTCTTCGCCCACATCGACGTCAAGAAGCGCGCGATCGGCGTCTTCCAGGCGTTCGGCGACGGCGACTTCACCGCGGACATGCCGAAGCTGCCCGGCCAGAAGGCCTTCATCAACGCGGCGATCGAGCAGGTCCGGGGCAACCTGGAGGCCATCGTCGCCGACGCGACGATGCTCGCCGCGGCGGCCGTCGAGGGGCGGCTCTCCACCCGCGCCGACGCGACCCGGCACCGCGGCGGCTTCCGGACGATCATCGACGGCATCAACGACACCCTCGACTCGGTCATCGGGCCGCTCAACGAGGTGAGCCGGGTGCTCGCGGCGCTCGAGGCCGGCGACCTCACGCAGACCATCGACAAGGCCTACCAGGGCGACCTCGAGCAGCTGCGGCTCGCGGCGAACAACAGCGTCGCCAAGCTCGGCGACACGGTCTCCCAGGTCGCCTCGGCGGCCGGCGAACTCGTCAACGCCGCGTCGCAGATCAGCTCCTCGGCGCAGACCCTGTCGCAGGCGACGACCGAGCAGGCGGCGAGCGTCGAGGAGACGAGCGCGAGCATCGAGCAGATGTCCGCGAGCATCGGTCAGAACTCCGAGAACGCGAAGGCCACCGAGGGGATCGCGAGCAAGGCCGCGGGCGACGCCGAGGCCGGTGGCGAGGCGGTCGAGAAGACCGTCGAGGCGATGAAGCAGATCGCGGCGAAGATCGCGATCATCGACGACATCGCGTTCCAGACGAACATGCTCGCGCTCAACGCGACGATCGAGGCCGCCCGGGCCGGCGAGCACGGCAAGGGCTTCGCCGTCGTCGCGACCGAGGTCGGCAAGCTCGCCGAGCGCTCCCAGGTCGCCGCGCAGGAGATCGGCCAGCTCGCGACGGACTCGGTGCACACCGCGGAGCGGGCCGGCGGGCTGCTCCAGGAGATCGTCCCGAGCATCAAGCGCACCTCCGACCTCGTCCAGGAGATCGCCGCGGCGTCCGCGGAGCAGACCTCCGGGGTGTCCCAGGTGACCAGCGCGATGTCCCAGATGAACAAGGTCACGCAGCAGAACGCGTCCTCCAGCGAGGAGCTCGCGGCGACGAGCGAGGAGATGACCGGCCAGAGCGCGCTGCTCCAGGACCTCATGGACTTCTTCACGGTCCCGGGGGCGCAGAAGCGGGTGAGCACCGGCCGGCCCGCCGCGACCCGCCGTCCGCCGGCCCAGCGCGTCCAGCACGCGCCGGCCGCCGCGGGCCCCGTCTTCGACGAGGGCAAGTTCGACAGGTTCTGACCGGAACCGTCGCAGCCCCCGCGACGTCGATCGACGTGCCGCCCCGGACCCGCTCGGTCCGGGGCGGTCCCGACTAGAGTCGGCGCGAGGACCCGGAGCACCGGGTCCCGTACGGGGCAACCTCACACACGGAGGCATGCGATGGGCCTGATGGACAAGCTCCGCGGCGAGTTCATCGACATCATCGAGTGGACCGACGACAGCCGGGACACGATCGTCTGGCGCTTCCCGCGCTACGACAACGAGATCAAGATGGGCGCCCAGCTCGTCGTCCGCGAGTCGCAGACCGCGGTGTTCGTCAACGAGGGCCAGATCGCCGACTCGTTCACGCCCGGCACGTACACGCTCGAGACCCAGAACCTGCCGATCCTGTCCAAGCTCAAGGGCTGGAAGTACGGCTTCGAGTCGCCGTGGAAGGCCGAGGTCTACTTCGTCAACACCCGGCTCTTCACGGACATGAAGTGGGGCACCCAGAACCCCGTCATCGTCCGTGACGCGGAGTTCGGCATGGTCCGGCTGCGCGCGTTCGGCGCCTACGCGATGCGCGTCACCGACGCCGCGAAGATGCTCCGCGAGCTCGTCGGCACCGACCCGCAGTTCCGGACCGAGGAGGTCCAGGAGTACCTGCGGCAGATGATCGTCGGCCGGCTCGGCTCGGCCCTGGCGACCGCCGGCGTCCCGATGCTCGACCTCGCGTCGCAGCAGCAGCAGATCGGGCAGCGGATCGCGGGCGTGCTCTCCGAGGACCTCTCGAACGTCGGCATCACGATCCCCACGTTCATCATCGAGAACATCTCGGTGCCGCCGGAGGTCGAGGCCGCGCTCGACAAGCGGACCCAGATCGGCGTCGTCGGGGACCTCGACGCATACACGAAGTTCCAGACGGCGAACGCCATCGAGGACGCCGCGCAGAACCCGGGCGGCGGCGGCGAGGGCATCGGCATCGGTCTCGGGATGGCGGTGGGCAACCGGATGGCGCAGCAGCTGAACCCGCAGCAGCCGGCCGCGCCGGCGCCCGCCGGGGCACCCGCTCCCCCGCCGCTGCCTGCGGCGGCGCAGTGGTTCGTCGGCGTCGACGGCCAGCAGCAGGGCCCGTTCGACACGGCCACGCTCGCCGGCCGGGTGGCGTCCGGCGGGCTGACCGCGGACACCCTCGTCTGGAAGACCGGGATGGCGCAGTGGGCGGCCGCGAAGGACGTCCCCGAGGTCGCCGCGCTCCTCGCGAGCGCGCCG
>JACRAB010000470.1 GCA_016213575.1 Actinomycetota bacterium | reverse complement strand
GGGTGGCCGGGGGCCGCTCGTCCCGGCACGGCTGCTGCGCCGGGGCACCCCGTACCTGTTCCTGCTCGTCCCGCTCGTGCTGCTCGTCGGGCTGACCTACCTGCCCGTCGCGAACATGGTCTGGTACTCGTTCACCGACTGGGACGGCCTCGACAAGACGAAGACGTACGTCGGCCTGGACAACTACGTCGACGTCTTCACGCAGCCCCGCAACGTCCAGGTCTTCAAGGTCAGCCTCTACTACTTCGTCGCGTCGTTCGCGCAGATGGGGCTGGCCCTGTACTTCGCGACGGTGCTGTCGGCCAGGCTCCGGTTCCGCAGCATGTGGAAGGGGATCCTGTTCTTCCCCTACCTCATCAACGGGGTCGCGATCGGCCTCATCTTCCTCAACTTCCTGCGGCCGGACGGCGGTCTCGACACGACGCTGCGGGCCGTCGGGCTGCAGAGCCTCATCCACCAGTGGACCGGTGACCCGGAGATCGTCAACTACACGCTGGCGTCGGTCTCCGTGTGGCGGTACCTCGGGCTGAACTTCGTCATGTTCCTCGGGGCCATCCAGTCGATCCCGGCGGACATCTACGAGGCGGCCGAGATCGACGGTGCGGGCCGGTGGGCCCAGTTCCGCTGGATCATCCTGCCGTCGATCCGGCCGATCGTGTCGCTGTCGTTCATCCTCGCCATCTCCGGCTCGCTGTCGGTCTTCGAGATCCCGTTCATCATGACCAACGGCGGCAACGGCTCCGAGACGTTCGTCATCCGCGCGGTGAAGCTGGCGTTCAACCTCGAGAAGGTCGGGCTCGCGTCGGCGATGGCCGTCGTCCTGCTCCTCGTCGTGCTGCTCGTGAGCTGGGTCCAGCGCCGGCTCGTCCCGGACGAAGGGGTGGACATCGCATGACCCGGGTCCGTACCGGCAGCGTCCTCGCGCGCGGCGGCGTGTACGCGAGCCTCGTGCTCGCGACGGTCGTCGTCCTGCTGCCCATCGCGATCGTCGTCCTCGGCGCGTTCAAGACCGACCAGGAGTACCTGACGAGCAAGCCGCTCGACCCGCCGGCCGACTGGTCGAACCTCTCGAACTTCGTGACGGCGTTCCAGGACGGCGCGATGGTCTCGGGCTTCCTCAACACCGCGGTCGTGCTCGCCCTCGCGGTGACCGGGACAGTGCTCGTCGGCGCCGGGGCGGCCTACGCGATCGACCGGTTCCGCTTCGCCGGGCGCAGCGCCGTCCTCGTCGCGTTCCTCGTCGCGACCCTCGTGCCGGGCGTCACGACCCAGGTCGCGACGTTCCAGATCATCAACGGCCTGGGGCTCTACAACACGATCTGGGCCGGCGTGCTGCTGTTCGCCGGTACCGACATCGTGTCGATCTACATCTTCTGGCAGTTCATGCGCTCGATCCCGCGGGCCCTCGACGAGGCGGCCACCCTCGACGGGGCCGGCCACCTGCGGATCTTCTTCCGGATCATCCTGCCGAACCTCAAGCCGGCGATCGCGACGGTGGTCATCATCAAGGGGATCGCCATCTACAACGAGTTCTACATCCCGTACCTCTACATGCCCGACCACAAGACGATCGCGACGTCCCTGTTCGCCTTCAAGGGCCCGTTCGGGTCGCAGTGGGAGGTCATCTGCGCCGGCATCGTCATCATCCTCGTGCCGACGCTCGTCGCGTTCCTCGCCCTGCAGCGCTGGATCTACAACGGGTTCACGTCGGGCGCGACGAAGTGAGCGGTCAGGACGACCCGGCCGCCGGCGCGGCCGCTCGCGGCTACGCGGTGTCGCCGCCGCGCGGGGCCAGCTCCGCCTGCAGCACGAGCGCCGCGGCGCCGAGGGCGGCGGACTCCGGCCCGTGCGTCGACAGCCGCACCTCGATCGGCCCGCTGCCGCGGGCGAACCGAGTCCGGGTGACGACCTCGGTGACGACGGGCAGGTACAGCGGGCCGGCGACGGCGAACGCCGGCCCGGTGAGGACGAGCAGGTCCGGGTCGACGACGTTGACGAGGGTGTGCGCGGCGACCGCGACGTACCGGGCCGACCGCTCGACGGCCTCGAGCGCGGCCGGCTCCCCGGCGAGCGCCCGCCGCGCCAGCGCGCCGAAGGCGGCCAGCGTCGGCCGGTCCTGCGGGCCGAGGTCGACGCCCGCGCCACGGGCCCGCTCGACCGTGACCGCGGTGCCGCCGAGCATCTCGACGCACCCGCGGCTGCCGCACCAGCAGGGCGGTCCGTCGACGTCGACCGTCACGTGCCCGATCTCGCCGGCGTTGCTCGTCGCGCCCCGGTACACCTGTCCGCCGGACAGCAGCCCGGCGCCGATGCCCTGCCCCATGAAAAGGGCGGCGATGGTGGTCGTCGCGGTGATCCCGTCCGCCCAGTACAGGCCGACCGCCGTCGCGGTCGCGTCGTTGTCGAGGAGCACCGGCAGGCCGGTGCGGTCCTCGAGGCGGGCCCGCAGCGGGAAGTCGACCCAGGCGGTCATCGCCGGCGGGGCGAGTGCGATGCCGGACGCCGCGAGCTGCGGCCCCGGTGCGACGACCCCGAGCCCGATGAG
>JACRAB010000476.1 GCA_016213575.1 Actinomycetota bacterium | reverse complement strand
CCCCCCCCCCCCCGCCCCCAGCCGCACGCCGACACACCACGGTTCAGGCCAGGACGTCCGGTCCGGTGAAGAACTCGGCGATGTCACCGGCGAGGAGGTCGGGCTCCTCGGCGGCGGCGAAGTGGCCGCCGCGGGGGAAGACCGTCCAGCGCCGGACGGCGTACAGCCGCTCGTACCAGGAGCGGGGCGGCTGCCCCTCGGGGACGAGCTCGTTGGCGAACACGGCCATCGCCGTCGGCGTCCGGACGACGTCGTCGGGCCCGATCGGGCTGCCGTGCCAACGGTTGTCGTAGTAGTCGCGCATCGAGGAGGCGATCGAGCCGGTCGACCACCAGAGCGTCAGCATCGTCAGGAGGGCGTCGCGGCCGAACGTCGCGTCGAGGTCGCCGCCGCTGTCGGACCAGGAGCGCCACTTGTCGAGGATCCAGGCGGCGAGCCCGGCCGGGGAGTCGGTGAGCCCGTACGCCAGGGTCTGCGGCCGGGTGGACTGCACCGAGCTGTACCCGCGTTCCGTCTCGTCCCAGCGGGCGACGTGGTCGGCGTACGCCTGCTCCTCGGCCGTGAGCGGCGGTGCGCCCGGCCCGGTGTACGGCGACATCTCGGCGGTGCTCAGGTGGATCCCGGTCATCCGCTCCGGCTGCGTGAGGGCCATGGCCGTGGCGACACCGGCACCGAAGTCGCCGCCGTGGGCGCCGTACCGCTCGTAGCCAAGTCCCTGCATGAGCGTGTGCCACAGCCCCGCGACGAAGACCCGGTCGACACCGACCCGGGAGGGCCGTTCGGAGAACAGGTACCCCGGCAGGGAGGGGACGACGAGGTCGAACCGGTCCCCGAGCCGGTCGACGAGCGACAGCAGCTCGACGAACGTGCTCGGCCAGCCGTGGGTGAGGACCAGCGGCATCCGGCCGGGCCCGGCCCGGTGGTGGTGGACGAAGTGGATCCGCACGCCGTCCACGTCGGCGACCCGGTGCTCGTAGCGGTTGAGCCACCGTTCCTCGCTGCGCCAGTCGAAGCCGCCGGCCCAGTACTCGAAGAGGCCGCGGAGGTACTCCAGGTCGACGCCCTGGTCCCACGGCTCCCCCGGCGCGGGGTCGGGCCACCGGGTGCGCCGGACGCGCTCCAGCAGGTCCCGCAGGACCGGGTCCGGCACGTCGACGGAGAAGGGCTCGACGTGCATCCGGCTACCCGAGCGCCCGGTCGGCCTTCGCCGACGTGAGGAGCTCCTCGGCGTGGGCCTGGGCGCTGTCCGACTCCTCGACGCCGCCGAGCATCCGGGCGAGCTCGCGGACCCGGCCCTCGTCGTCCAGCAGCCTGACGCCGCTCTCGGTGACCTCGCCGTCCTTGCTCTTGACGACGATGAGGTGCCGGTCGGCGAAGGCGGCGACCTGGGCGAGGTGGGTCACGACGAGCACCTGGGACGTCACGGCGAGGCGGGCGAGGCGGCGGCCGATACCGATCGCCGCCTTGCCGCCGACGCCGGCGTCGACCTCGTCGAAGACGAACGTCGGCACGGGGTCGACGGCACCGAGGACGACCTCGAGACCGAGCATGACGCGGGACAGCTCACCGCCGGAGGCGCCCTTGCCGAGCGGGCGCGGGGAGGCGCCGGCGTGCGGGGCGAGCAGCAGCTCGACCTCGTCGACGCCGTCCGGACCGGCGGCGAGGAGCCTCGGCCCGTCGGTGCCCGCTGCCGCGGCGGCGGTCGCCGCGGCCTTCGCGGCGGCGATCGCCTTGGCCCCCTTGGCCTTCGGGACCGGTTCGACGACGGGCAGCCCGTTGATGTCGTCGCGCTGGCGGACCTCGACGACGAGCCGGGCGTCGGGCATCGACAGCTCGGTGAGCTCGGTGCTCACGAGGTCGGCGAGCCGGGCGCCGGCGACCTGACGCGCATGGCTGATCTCGCCGCCGAGCCGGCCGAGCGTCGTGCGGAGCGACTCGCGCTCGAGGCGCAGGCCCTCGATGCGGTCGTCGTCCGAGTCGAGCTCGCCGAGCCGGGCGCCGGAGGTCTTCGCCCAGGCGAGGACGCCGTCGATGTCCTCCCCGTACGCCCGGGTGAGGCTCTTGAGGACGGCGCGGCGCTCCTCGATCGCGGCGAGCCGGATCGGGTCGGACTCGACGGCCGACGTGTACGCGGCGCAGTCGGCCGCGATGTCGGCGGCGAGGTAGGCGAGCTCGCCGACCCGGTCGGCGAGGCCGGCGAGGTCCTCGTCGTGGTGGCGCACCGCCTCGAGCGCGCGCCGTGCCTCGCTGAGCAGGGCGGTGACGTCGGCGGCGTCCGAGGAGGCGTCCGGGTCGCCCGCGAGCGCGAGGTGGGCGGTCGTCGCGGCGGTCCGGAGCTCCTCGGCGTGGGCGAGCCGCTGTGCCTCGGCGCGCAGCTCGACGTCCTCCGAGGGCTGCGGGTCGACCCGCTCGATCTCGGCGAGGCCGAGCCGCAGGAGCTCGGCCTCCTGGGCGCGTTCACGGGAGAGCCGGGTGATCTCGTCGATCTCGGTCTCGACGGCGCGCAGCCGCGCCCAGGCGGTGCGGTAGGCGGCGAGCGGGACGGCGACGCCGTCGCCGGCGAACCGGTCGAGCGCCTCGCGCTGGCGCGTCGTCGACTTGAGGCGGATCTGCTCGTTCTGACCGTGCACGGTGACGAGCTCGTCGGCGAGCTCACCGAGCACCCCGACAGGCACCGAGCGGCCGCCGAGGTGCGCGCGGCTGCGCCCCTCGGAGCTCACGGTGCGGGACATGTTGAGGACCTCGCCGTCGTCGAGGACGGCGCCCGCCTCGAGGGCGCGCGCGGCGGCAGGGCCGGCGGGGTCGAGCAGGATCTGGCCCTCGACGAAGGCCCCCTGCTCCCCCTCCCGGACGGCACCGGCATCCGCCCGCCCGCCCATGAGCAGGCCGAGCCCGGTCACGACCATCGTCTTGCCCGCACCGGTCTCACCGGTGACGACGGTCAGGCCGGGGCCGAGCTCGAGCACGGCGTCCCGGATGACGCCGAGCCCTCGGAGGCGCATCTCGAGGAGCACGGCTGCAGCCTAGGCGGCGGAGGCGACAACCTGTGGGAGTTGTCCCCAGGAATCGAACATGTGTCGGAATCGACGCGTCTCCGGGCACGCGGAAACGCTTTCACCATCCACAACCCCCGACCGCCGCGCCGACGCGGCGCCCGTCGGTACGGTGGCGCCATGGCACTGCTCCACGAGGCGACGATCTCACCGCGCAAGGACGAGATCATCGAACCCTGGCTCCGCACGAGGCAGTGGTGGGACGGGCAGGCCGACCGCGGTCCTGTCGGCACGTTCCGGTTGGACGACCCGGCCGGTGAGGTCGGCATCGAGTGCTTCCTCTTCGGGTCCGCGACGGGATCGACGCTCTTCGTGCCCGTCACCTACCGCGGCGCTCCCCTGGCTGCGGCGCAGGCGCACCTGCTGGGCACGATGGAGCACTCGGCCCTGGGCACCCGCTACGCCTATGACGCGTGCGCCGACCCGGTCTTCGTCGCCACGGTGCTCGACACGATCCGGTCCGGCGGCCGGCAGGCCGAGCTGCTGCTCCGGCACGCCGACGGCACAGTGACCGTCCGCGAGCCCACCGCGACCGTGCGCGGAGCCGGCCTCGCCACCGCGCCGGCGCACGACCCGGCAACCGCGGTGCACCCCGTCGACGGCACCGACCGGACGACGGTCCCCGGCTCCGGCTGGACGCTCACCGTCATGCGGCGGCTCGGGGACGCACCGCAGGGGCCCGCTCTGCTCGGAACCTTCGACGGCGGGGCGGACCTCACGCTCGCGGTGCTCCGGGCCTGACCCTGGGAGGATCGCGCTCATGCCAGACGGGACTCCACCGGGCAGCAGCGACATCCGGCTCGAGACCGCCCGCCTGACTCTGCGGCCCTGGCGCGTGGCCGATGCCACCTTCCACCGTGAGCTGTGGCTCGAACGTGATCCGCGAGTGCCACCGCACCGTCGCGTCGATGCCGATGGACGTCCCACGGTCACAGATCTCGAGGAGTCCATCCGGGCCGCGGGGCCACGGTGGGCCGGACTGCTCGTGGTCGAGAGGAAGGGCGAGGGTTCTGCGCTCGGCTACTGCGGCCTGATCGACAGCGGTCTCGGACCTCAGGAGCCGGAGTTGGCGTACGAGTTCCTCCGTCGGTTCTGGGGGCAGGGGTACGCGACCGAGGCTTCGCAGGCGGTCGTGGAATGGGCGAGGTCCCGTGGCCATGTGCGGCTCTGGGCCCATGTCTGGGACTGGAACACCGGCTCCCGGCGAGTCCTGTCGAAGCTCGGGTTCACCGAGTCGACGCGCGACGAAGCGATCTACGGGACCAACCTGCTGACGACCAAGCCGCTCTGACCTGGCTCGTGGCGTCAGGCCGTGCCGGGCGCCTCAGCCTCGGGGGTCGCCCTGCTCGTCCACGGCCGCGGCGGCCGCGGCCTCGGCGACCCGGGTCCGCCGCGACTCCGCCGCCGAACGGCCCCGCCAGCCCCGCACCGGCAGCCCGAACTTCGCGACGAGCCGGTCGGTGAACGGCGGCCGGGCGAACCGGGCGAGCCGCACGGGGAGCGCCGAGCGGCAGACCTCGATGCGGGCGCCGGGCGGCAGCGTGAGGCTGCGCCGGCCGTCGCACCAGAGGACCCCGCCGGACGGCGGGATGAGCTCGACGGCCGACACCGACGTCGGCGCGACGACGAGCGGGCGGGCGAAGAGGGCGTGCGCCGACAGCGGCACGATGAGCAGCGCCTCGACCTCGGGCCACACGACCGGACCGCCCGCGGAGAAGGCGTAGGCGGTCGAGCCGGTGGGGGTCGCGAGGACGACGCCGTCGCAGCCGAACTCGGTGACGGGCCGGCCGTCCACCTCGAGGACGACCTCGATCATCCGCTCCCGGTTGGCCTTCTCGACGCTCGCCTCGTTGACGGCCCAGGTGCGGCCGATCTCGTGGCCGTCCAGCTCGACGACCACGTCGAGCGTCATCCGCTCCTCGACCTCGTACCGGCGCTCGGCGATCCGCTCGACGGTCTCGGCGAGGTCGTCGCGCTCGGCCTCCGCGAGGAAGCCGACGTGCCCGAGGTTGACCCCGAGCAGCGGGACGTCGCTGCCGCGGACCACCTCGGCGGCCCGCAGGATCGTCCCGTCGCCGCCGAGGACGACGACGAGCTCGGCGTCGTCCAGCGGGCACTCGGCGTCGGCGATCTCGACGACCGTCTGCGCGGCCTCGGGCAGCTTGCCGGCCTCGTCGCCGAAGAACACCGGCTGCAGCCCGGCCGCGTGCAGGCCCATGACGACGTCCGCCGCGGCCTGGACGGCGGCCGGGCGGCCCATGTGCGGCAGGACGACGACGCGTCGCGGTTCGGTGCTCATCACCCTCATCCTTGCGGACCGGCGGCGACGACGCGCTCGACGGTCCCCGGGTCGACGTCCGGCGCGCCCCGGCGCAGCCTCAGGAAGTACTCCACGTTGCCGCTCGGGCCCGGCAGCGGGCTCGCCGCGACACCCGCCACGCCGAGACCGAGCGGGACGGCGGACGCCGCCACCTCGAGCACGGCGGCGACCCGCAGCGCGGGGTCCCGGACGACGCCGCCCGACCCCAGCCGCTCGCGGCCGACCTCGAACTGAGGCTTGACCATGAGCACGAGGTCGGCCTCGGCCGCCGCGCACCGGGCGAGCGCGGGGAGCACGAGGCGCAGCGAGATGAACGACAGGTCCCCCACGACGAGGTCCGGGGCGTACGGCAGCAGCTCCGGGGTCAGCTCGCGGACGTTCTGCCGGTCGAGGACGGTGACCCGCTCGTCCTGCTGCAGCCGCCACACGAGTTGGCCGTAGCCGACGTCGACGGCGACGACGTGCGCCGCACCGTGGCGCAGGAGGACGTCCGTGAAGCCCCCGGTGCTCGCGCCGGCGTCGAGGCAGTGCCGGCCCTCGACGGCGAGACCGTCCGCGGCGAACGCCTCGAGCGCGCCGAGCAGCTTGTGCGCCCCGCGGCTCGCCCAGTGCGGGTCGTCGTCCACGTCGTTGACGACGATGGGCGCGGCCGGGTCGACCTGGGTGGCCGGCTTGGTCGCCGTCCGGCCGGAGACGCTCACCCGGCCGGCGGCGACGAGCTCGCCGGCGACCTCGCGCGAGCGGGCCAGGCCGCGGCGGACGAGCTCGGCGTCGAGACGGCGGAGCCTGCTCATCCCTCGACGTCGGCCAGCCGGTCCTGGAGCGCACGGTGGACGGCGTCGTACGCGGCGACCTGGCCGTCGAGCGGCCCCGCGACGGCGTCCCGGAGCAGCGCGACGGCGTCATCGACCCCGGCGTCGCCGGTCTGCGGCGGCTGCGGGACGTCGGCCGGGCCGCCGTCCGCGTCGTCGAGCGGGCCGTCGAGCGGGCCGTCGTCGAGGTCGTCGACGACCTGGACGTCGTCGCCGTACCCGTCGACGACCTGGGAGTCGTCGTGCGCGTCCTCGCTGTGCTGGGCGGTCGCGCCGTAGGTCGGCTCACTCACCGGGGCACCCCTTCCGTCCGTCGGCCTGCCACGCTACCGCGCCCACGCGGCCTCGGGTTCGAGGGCCGCCAGGGCCCTGAGGACGGCGGTGACGTCGGGCGCGCGGCCCGCGTCGACGACGGTCCCCGCCGCCACGCAGCCCGCACGGAGCAGGTCCAGCGCGTCGTCCCCCGGGCGGACGACGGACAGCACGTCACCGTCGGCGGCGACGCTCGCGGCGCCGGACGT
>JACRAB010000475.1 GCA_016213575.1 Actinomycetota bacterium | reverse complement strand
TGGGATCCGCACTGAACAAGAAGGCGCCGTCCGCGAGGGTGAGATGGCCGGGGGCCAAGGCGCTTTCGCGCTCAGCGCGGAAGTCACAGAGCATCTGCACCGTGACCTCGTCCAGCGATAGCTGGCGCTCGGTGTCGGTCTTCGTACCCTTCAGTCGCCGCTGTCCGTCTCTCACCACATAGTTGTGGGCGATGTTCAGAGATGCGCGATCGAGGTCTACCGCGGTCCACCTCAGCGCCACCAGCTCCCCACGACGCGCTCCGGTCGTCGTGGCCAGCCAGAGGAAGACACCCATTTCAAGGTCGACCTCGAATGCCAGGTTGAGCAGACGCGCGACCTGCTCAGCCTCAGGAGGGCGCGCACGCCGACGCTGCAGTTTCGGCGGGTGGGCGTACTCCGCCGGGTTCCGCTCGATCCAGCCCCAGGAGACCGCGTAGCCGAGCGCTGTCGAAAGGATCGCGTGGATCCTGCGCACCGTGGCTGGTGCCATCGGCTTGCACTCGTGCGATCGGCAGCCGGCGCCCTTGCAGTCGTGAGCGCTGCTCGTCGTGTGGACGACGTACGCCCTGCCGTCGCAGAGCACGTTGCAGCGCCGTAAGTGTGTGTAGAGCCGGTCTAGGAGGTCGACTCGGTGCTGCAGCTTGCGCAGCGAGACGTCGCCGAGTGCTGGCTTCAGGGTCCGTCGGATGTAGCCGGCGGATGTCTCCCGCGTCGACAGCTCGAGCTCAGCCACCTCGAGCCAGCGGTCAAGCAGGACGGCGAGCGTCGCGGCCCGGTCGGGCACGATGTCGGCCTCGACCTGGACGAGGAGCCGGTCCCTCGCAGCCACCGCAGCTTCACGGGTCGGGTGCGACTCCTTGAGGTATCGCTTGCGCCCGGTGATCGGGTCCTTGCCCGCGTAGACCGAGACGCGGTAGGACCCGCCTTTCAACAGCTCAATCGACCCTGTCCCCATGGTCGAAACCTAGGACGGAGATCCCACAGGGATCCCACAGGAGATCCCACGGGTTGTCTAGACAGGCTGCCCGACCGGGCGAGAATGCTGCTCTGACCTGCAGTGATGTCGGAGCCGCCTTCGGGATTCGAACCCGAGACCTACGCATTACGAGTGCGTTGCTCTGGCCAACTGAGCTAAGGCGGCACGCGCCACCGGGGTGGCACGGTGCACTAGTTTCCCCACCCCGGTGGGTGCCCTCGAACGGGTATCGGGTGTGGGGCGGGGGGGCTTGAGGGGACGCCCGGGCGAGGCTACGAGCAGGTGACGTCGGCCTTGGGGACGGTGCCGGAGACGAGGTAGTCCTCGATCGTCGTGTCGACGCACTTGGAGCCGCGGCGGTAGGCGGTGTGGCCCTCGCCCTCGAAGGTCACGAGGACGCCCTGGTCGAGCTGGCCGGCGAGGCTCTGGGCCCACTCGTAGGGGGTGGCGGGGTCGCCGGTGGTGCCGATGACGAGGATCGGCGGGGCGCCGGGGGCGGTGAGCTTCTGCGGGGCGACGGCCGGCTTGATCGGCCAGACGGCGCAGCCGAGGGACGACCAGGCCACCGTGTCGCCGAGCGGCGGGTACTTGGCGAGCCAGTCCTTCGCGTCGGCCTTGACCTGGTCGAGGGAGCGGGTGTCGGTGCGGTCGAGGCAGAAGATCGGGCCGGTGGCCTGGAGGGTCTGGGCGTAGGTGCCGTCGGGGCGGCGCTCGTTGTACGCGTCGGCGAGCGCGAGCAGGCCGTCGCCCTGGCCCTTGAACGCCTCCGTGAGCGCCGCGCGCAGCTGTGGCCAGAACGCCGGCAGGTAGAGCGCCATCGCCATGCCCGTCGTCATGAGGCTCTGGGTCAGCCGGCGCCCGGACGACGTCGCGAGCGGCGTGCCGTCGGCGTTCTTCACGAGCGTCTCGATCTGCGCGAACGCCTGCTCCTTGGTGCCGCGCAGCGGGCAGCCCTTCTCGCCGAGGCAGTCCTCGACGAACGCCGTGGCCATCCGGGAGAAGCCCTGGGCCTGGCCCTCGGAGTACTGCTCGGCGGACAGGCTCGGGTCGACGGCGCCGTCGAGCACCATCCGGCCGACCCGCCACGGGAAGAGCTGGGCGTACCAGGCGCCGATGAACGTGCCGTACGACCAGCCGTAGTAGGAGACGACCTTCTCCCCGAGCGCGGCCCGGATGACGTCCATGTCCTTGACGGTGCTCACGGTGTCGACGTGCCCGATGAGCGGCCCGGTGCGCTCCTCGCACTGCTTGCCGAAGTCGGTGGCGTCGGCGACGACCTTCGTCGCCTCGGCGTCGGAGTCCGGCGTCGCGTCGGACGACAGCCACGCGTCGACCTCGGAGTCGGGCAGGCAGCTGATCGGCGTCGACTCGCCGACGCCGCGCGGGTCCCAGGCGACGGCGTCGTACGCCTGCCGCACCCGGGTCCCGAGAGACCCGGGCGAGGAGCGGAACCACTCGACCGCGGAGACCCCGGGGCCGCCGGGGTTGAGCAGCATCGTGCCGATCTTCTTGCCCTCGGCCTTGAGGCGCAGCAGCGAGAGCTCGATGGTGTCGCCGGACGGCGCGGCCCAGTCGAGTGGGACGGTCACCTTCGCGCACTCGAAGTCGTTGCGGCAGGACGTCCAGGCGAGCTTCTGGCCGTAGAACGCGGCGAGCGCCGTGTCGTTCGCCGGGTCCTTGGTGTCGGTCGGCGCGGACGTCGCGGCGGTCGGGGCCTGCGGCTCCGGTGTGCTGCCCGTGCACCCCGTGAGGACGGCGAGCGCAGCGACGGCTGCGACAGCGCGGACGGTCAGACGGCGGGAGCGCGCGGCGACAGTCACCCGCCCGACGCTACCCCGGGACGGGATTCCGTGGCGCCGTGGGTTCACCGGGACCGCACGTCCACGGGACGCAGCCGCACCATGAGCGCCTCGATGGCGAGCAGCGGCGACACGTTCGCCTCGATCCGGGTCCGGGCCTCCCCGATGGCCTCCATCCGGCGCAGCGTCTCGGCCGGCGTGGCCGCCCCCGCGAGCCGCTCGACGTCGTCCGCCATCTCGGCGTTGACGAGCTCGACGGGCGACCCGAGCTGGACGACGAGCACGTCCCGGTAGAGCGAGAGCAGGTCGACGAGGGCCCGGTCGAGGACGTCCCGGTTGGCCCGGGTGGCCCGGCGCTTCTGGTTCTCCTCGAGCTGGCGGACCTGCGCCCGGACGGCGGGCGGCAGCGTCGCCTGGCCCTCGGCGCCGAGCGAGTGCAGCAGGGCGGCGCGCTCCGTGGCGTCCCGGTCGGCCGTGGCCGCCTTCGCCTCCTCCTGCGCGACCTCGACGAGCTCGGCGGCGGCGAGGACCGCGGCCCCGACGGACGTCACCTGCATCGGCAGCCGGAGCACCTCCCGGCGGCGGATCCGGGCGCTCTCGTCGACGGCGAGCCGGCGGGCGAAGCCGATGTGGCTCTGCGCGGCCCGGGCGGCGAACGAGGCGACCGCCGGGTCGATGCCGTGCCGGCGCACGAGCAGCGCCGCGACGTCCGCGACCGGCGGCACCCGCAGCCCGACGTGCCGGCAGCGCGAGCGGATCGTCACGAGCACGTCCTCCGCGGACGGCGCGCAGAGCAGCCACACGGTGCGCGGCGGCGGCTCCTCGATCGCCTTGAGCAGGAGGTTGCCGCTCGTGTCGTTGAGCCGGTCGGCGTCCTCGACGACGATGACCCGCCAGCGCCCCAGCGAGGGCCGCTGCTGGGCCAGGGTGACGAGCGGGCGGACGTCCTCGACCCGCAGGAACACGTGCTCGGTCGCGACGAGCGTGACGTCCGCGTGGCCGCCCGACAGCGCCGTCCGGCACTCGTGGCACTCCCCGCACCCGCCGCGCGGGCACTGCAGCGCCGCCGCGAAGGCCCGGGCCGCGTTCGAGCGCCCCGACCCGGGCGGGCCGGTGAGCAGCCAGGCGTGGGTCATCCCCCCGACGTGCCGGCCTGGCGCCGGGACGGGCGCCTCCGCGGCGAGCGCCGAGCCGGTCGGCTCCACGCCGTCGGGGTCGTGCGGGGCGAACTCGTCGTCCGCGGCGAGCAGGTCGCCGCCGAGCTCGGCCGCGGCCTGCTGCTCGACCTGGGCGCGGGCCGCGTCGGCGGCCCGGCGCAGCACGGAGACGGCGTCGGGCTGGCCGACGAGGTCGTCCCAGACGGTCACTTGTCGCCCTCGCCAGCGCCGAAGAGCTCGTCGCGCAGGTCGATCGCGGCCGTCGGCGGAGGCTCCTGGGCTGCCGGGGCCGCGGCACCGGCGCGGGCGCCGCGCCCGCGAGAGCGCCCGTCGTCGTCCGGCGGCAGGGTCACCGGGCCGGTCATCGGGCCGGCCGTGTCCCCGCGCAGGCGGCGCATGAAGCGCCCGGCGACGGTCGGGACGGCGGCCGACTCGACGCGCTCGCGGCGGGAGGCCCGGGACGGCCGCGGGGGGTCGCCCTGCACGGTCGGCATGGCGTCGCCGCGGGCCAGGGCGAGGTCGTTCGCGGTGATCTCGACCGTGGGCATCGCGTGCAGGACGGCGGTCGCGGCGTCCGACGGCGCGTTCGGCAGCGACGGTGCGCCGGACAACCGGGGCGCGGCCGCGGACGGCGGCTCGATCGGGACCGTCGGCGGCGCCGGGTCCGCGGGGGCGGCCGCAGGGGCCGACACGGGGGCAGGCGAGGGGGCGGCGGTCGGGACCGTGGGCGCCGGACCGCCGGGCACCCGGAACGCCGTCGGCGGCGGGGTCGGACGGGTCTGGGCCGCGGCAGCATCGCCGGAGCCGGAGCCGGCGCCGAGCGGCGCCCAGCCGGACGGCGCGACCTCCCCGGCCTCCTCGGTGAGCTGGCGCTCGACCTCCTCGCGGACCTGGCGCTGCTTCTCGGCGCGGGCGAGCGACTCGTCGCGCTGCCGGCCGCGGAGCTCACGGTCGAGCCGGAGGACATCGGCCTCGGCCGTCGCCTTGCGGCGGCGCTGGTCCTCCTCCTCGGCGAGCTTGGCGGCGAGCTCGGCCCGCTTGCGGACCGACACCGGCAGCGCGTCCCGCAGCCGGGACCGGATCGCGGCCTGGATGTCGGCGCGGTCCTCGGACGCGTCGATGACGAGGTAGCGGTGCGGCTCCCGCCGGGCCAGGTCGAGGAACCGCTCCCGGACCCGCTCGTGGAAGGCGTCGGACTCGGCCTCGATCGCGTCGTCCCCCTCGGAGCGCTCGAGGTCGCGGCGGCGGCGGACCTTGGAGATCTGCGGCGGCAGGTCGAGCAGGACCGTGAGGTCGGGGACCAGGCCGGCGGTCGCCCAGCGGGACAGCCGCGCGACGTCGTCCGGGTCGAGCTCCCGGCCGGCGCCCTGGTAGGCGACCGAGGAGTCCACGTACCGGTCGGTGACGACGACGGCGCCGCGCTCGAGCGCCGGCCGGATGACCGTCTCGACATGGTGCGCGCGGTCCGCGGCGAACAGCAGGGCCTCGGCGCGGGCACCGACGGTGTGCTCGTGCCCGAGGAGGACGTCGCGCAGCCGGACGCCGACCGGCGTCGCTCCCGGCTCGCGGGTGAGGACGATCTCGTGGCCCTGCTCGTCGCGCAGCCACTGGCCGAGCAGCTTGGACTGCGTCGACTTGCCGGCGCCGTCCCCGCCCTCGAGCGCGATGAAGTAGCCGGGCGCCGTCCGGCGCGGCGGGCGCGGGCCCTCGGCGCGCGCCGACCAGGCGCGGCGCAGGTCAGCGCCGAGCCGGGTGCCGCGGCGGTCGTCCATCTGCCGGAACGACACCACACCCATGGAGAGCGCCAGCAGGCCGGCGAAGAAGAAGACGAAGGCCGCGCCGTTGTACGTCAGCGCGAAGTAGTCGGTGAAGGTGAACGTGTGCCGGCCGATCGGGGCGGCGAGCGCCGGGCCGGCCGCCAGCACGAGCACGAGCACGACCCGGGCCGCGGACTGCAGGAAGCCGAACGTCCGGCCGCGGACCTCGTCGTCCACCTCGAGCCCGAGCAGCGTGTAGCCGGTGACCCAGGCGACGCCGCCGCAGGCGCCGAGCGCCGTCGTGAACAGCGCCGCCATGACGATGTTCGGCACGAGCGCGAGGAGCAGGAGGAACACCCCGGCGGAGGTCAGCGCGAGCCCGAACAGCCGGCGCCGGGAGAAGTCGACGAGCAGCCGCGGCCCGGTCCACATGCCGAGCGCGAGGCCGACGAAGACCGCGCCGAAGAGCACGCCGAAGCCGGGCTGGCCGGCGCCGAGGTCGCTGACGAACGTCTGGGCGAGACCGACGACGAACCCGGCGGCCCCGAAGGCGCCGAGCATGCCGAGGACGAGGCCGCGCACGACCGGCGTCGAGCCGACGAACTTCCAGCCGTCGATGATGAGCCGCAGGACGCTGGCGGGCGGCCCGGCCGGCACGGCCCGCGGCGGGATCTCCAGGCGCCAGATGACCAGCCCGGAGACGAGGAACGTCAGCGCGTTGAACCACAGCGCGAGGTCGACCGGGTTCGCGACGAGCCGCGGCACCCAGTTGTCGAGGATGCCCGTGAGCAGGGCGAGGCCGGAGTAGACGAGCGCCGCGACGGGCGCGCTGCCGTAGGTGGCGACGAGGCTGATCTGGTTCGCCGCCTCGAGCCGCTTGCGGGGCACGAGGTTCGGGACGGTCGCGTCCTTGGCCGGCATCCAGAACAGCGCGACGCACTCGATGAGGACGGTCGCGACGTAGAGCCAGGTCAGGGTGCCGACGAGCGGGATCGAGGCGAAGAGCACGAACCGGAGCAGGTCCCCGAGGACGAGCGTCCAGCGCCGGTTCAGCTTGTCGGCGAGCGCGCCGGCGATCGGGCCGAAGACGACGGCGGGCGCCAGCCGCAGGATGAAGACGCCCGCGATGGCGAAGTTCTCCATCGTGTACGAGCCGCTCGCGAGGTTCTTGGCGAGGGCGGCGGTCGCGAGCAGGCCGAGCCAGTCGCCGAAGCTCGACAGCCCGAGCGCCAGCCAGAGCCGGCGGAAGGGCGTGATCCGCAGGACGGCGGCGACGTCGTGGTCGGGGGCGGTGTCCCGGTCGTCGGCGTCCTGGGGGCCGACGCGGGCGGCGGACGGCGCGCCCGCCGCCGGCCCGTCGGCCACCGCCACCGCACCGGCCCCGTCGGGGGCCGAGGGGGGCGCGGGCGTGGGGGTGCCGTCGTCGGGCTGAGGAGCGTCCGTGTGCCGTGCCACCGGGTCAGGGTAGCCGCGCGATGTGACACCACGTCACGCCCGCGAGGTCACCATTCCCAGCCGCGGGACCCCAGGTGGGCCTCCGCGACGACGCGGCGTAGCGGCCCGGTGTCAGGCAGTTCCTCCGGGGCGACCTGGGCCAGCCGGCAGGCCTCGTCGAGCAGCCCGTCGTAGGCCAGGCGCAGGGCCCGCAGGTGGTGCGCCTTGGCGAACCGGACGTCGTCCGCCTCGACCTCGCGCAGCGCCCGGCAGACCCGTGTCAGCGCCGTCTGGACCTCGAGCACGCGGAAGGGGTCGACGTCCCCGTCCCGACGACGGACCCATGTGATCATCGGCGACCCCACGCAGCCGGCACCCACCCGTCCCGCCACGGTAACCCGGGGGCCGGACGACGCGACAGCCCGCGCGGGTCACGCGCGGGCTGTCTGCGGGCTGTCGTACGGGCTGTCGTACGGGCTGTCGTACGGGCTGTCGTGCGGGCCCGGGCTACTGCGCCGCGGCCGCCGTCTTCTTGGCCGCGGTCTTCTTCGCCGCCGTCTTCTTCGCGGTCGCCTTCTTGGCGGTCGTCTTCTTCGCGGCCGTCTTCTTGGCCGGGGCCGAGTCGCCCGCCGCGGTCTTCTTCGCGGCGGCCTTCTTGGCCGGGGCCTTCTTCGCCGGACGGCGCCCGGTCGACGGCCCCTTGGCCCGCTTCTCGGCGAGCAGCTCGGCGGCCCGCTCGAGGGTCACCGTCTCGACCTCGTCACCCTTGCGCAGCGTCGCGTTCGACGTGCCGTCGGTGACGTACGGGCCGAAGCGGCCCTCCTTGACGACGATCGGCCCGCCGGACACCGGGTCCGGGCCGAGCTCGCGCAGCGGCGGCGCGGCGGCGGCCCGGCCGCGCTGTTTGGGCTGCGCGTAGATCGCGAGGGCCTCCTCGAGCGTCACGTCGAAGATCTGGTCCTCGGCCGTGAGCGACCGCGAGTCCGTGCCCTTCTTGAGGTAGGGCCCGTAGCGGCCGTTCTGCGCGGTGATCTCCTCGCCCGACTCCGGGTCGGTGCCGACGAGCCGGGGCAAGGAGAGCAGGCGCAGCGCCTCGTCGAGGGCGACGGTCTGCAGGTCCATCGACTTGAAGAGGCTGCCCGTGCGGGGCTTGGTGTTCTTCGGGGCGTCGTCGCCGAGCACCTCGGTGACGTACGGGCCGAAGCGGCCGGCCCGCGCGACGATCTCGCGCCCGGTCGCCGGGTCGGTGCCGAGCACCCGGTCGCCCTCGCCGCCGGCCTCGAGCAGCTCCGTCGCCTTGGCGACGGTCAGCTCGTCGGGCGCGACGTCGTCCGGCACGCTCGCGCGGCGCGGCTCGCCGCCCTCCTCGGTGGCCGGGGCCTCGATGTAGGGGCCGTAGCGGCCGACCCGCAGCACGATGCCCTCGCCGAGGACGACCGTGTTGATGTCGCGCGCGTCGATGTCCCCGAGGTTGTCGACGAGCGGCTTGAGGCCGCCGTCGAGCCGGGTGGCGTCCCCGCCGTCCGGGCCCTTGTCCGCGGCCGCCGTCCCGAGGCCGTCCACGCCGCCGGGGCCGAAGTAGAACCGGGACAGCCAGGCCGACCGGTCCTCGTCGCCCGCGGCGATCCGGTCGAGGTCGGCCTCCATGGAGGCGGTGAAGTCGTAGTCGACGAGCCGGCCGAAGTGGTCCTCGAGGAGCCGGGTCACGGCGAACGCGAGCCACGTCGGGACCAGGGCGCTGCCCTTGCTCGTCACGTAGCCGCGGTCCTGCACGACCGAGATCGTCGCGGCGTACGTCGACGGCCGGCCGATGCCGCGCTCCTCGAGCGCCTTGACCAGGCTGGCCTCGGTGTAGCGCGGCGGCGGCGAGGTCTCGTGGCCGTCGGCGGTGAGGTCGCGGACGTCGAGCCCGTCGCCGACCGCGAGCGCGGGCAGCCGGCGCTCGTCGTTCTGCGCCTCGGTGTTGCGGTCCTCGTCGCGGCCCTCCTCGTAGGCGGCGAGGAAGCCGCGGAAGGTGATGACCGTGCCGGACGCCGCGAACTCGGCCTCCCGGACGACGCGGGCCTGGGCGGGGACGCCGTCCAGCACCGGGGCGGGCAGGGTCACCGACCCCGACGGGACCGGCACCCCGATCCGCACCGACGCGGTCGAGCCGCGCGCGTCGGACATCTGCGAGGCGACCGTGCGCTTCCAGATGAGCTCGTAGAGCCGGAACTCGTCGCCGCGCAGCTCGCCGGCGACCTGGGCCGGGGTCTTGAAGGAGTCCCCGGCCGGGCGGATCGCCTCGTGGGCCTCCTGCGCGTTCTTCGCCTTGCTCGCGTAGACCCGGGGCCGCTCGGGGATGTAGTCGGCGCCGTACAGCTCGGTGGCCTGCCGGCGGGCGGCCGTGACCGCCTCGACCGACAGGTTCGTCGAGTCGGTACGCATGTAGGTGATGTAGCCGTTCTCGTACAGCCCCTGCGCGACGCGCATGGTCTGCCGGGTCGACATCCGCAGCTTGCGGCCGGCCTCCTGCTGGAGGGTGGACGTCGTGAACGGGGCCGCGGGCTTGCGGGTGTACGGCTTCTCGTCGACGCTGCGGACGACGGACCCGGCGCCGTCGATCGCCGCGACGAGCGCGCGGGTCGCGGCCTCGTCGAGGTGGGCGACCGCGGCGTTCGCGGCGGCCGCGGACATCCCGCCACGGTCGTCGAAGTCCCGGCCGGTCGCGACCCGGGTGCCGTCGAGGGCGACGAGCTTGGCGCCGAACGCCGAGTCGGACGGCGGGGCGAAGACGCCGGTGACGTCCCAGTACGAGGCGGACCGGAACGCCAGCCGCTCGCGCTCGCGCTCGACGACGAGGCGGGTCGCGACGGACTGGACGCGGCCGGCGGACAGCCCGGCGCGGACCTTGCGCCACAGCACCGGGGAGACCTCGTAGCCGTAGAGCCGGTCGAGGATGCGGCGGGTCTCCTGGGCGTCGACGAGCCGCTCGTCGAGGGCCCGGGTGTCGGCGAGCGCCCGCTGGATCGCCTCGCGGGTGATCTCGTGGAAGACCATCCGGCGGACGGGGACCTTCGGCTCGAGCACCTGGAGCAGGTGCCACGCGATGGCCTCGCCCTCGCGGTCCTCGTCCGTCGCGAGGAAGAGCTCGTCGGCGTCCTTGAGCATCCGCTTGAGCTCGGAGACCTTCTTCTTCTTGTCGGCGTCGACGACGTAGTACGGCTCGAAGCCGTGCTCGACGTCCACGGCGAACTTGCCGAAGGGCCCCTTCTTCAGCTCGGCGGGCAGCTCGCTGGGCTGGGGGAGGTCGCGGATGTGGCCGACGCTCGCCTCGACGTCGAAGCCCGCGCCGAGGTACTCGGCGATCTTGCGAGCCTTGCTGGGCGACTCGACGATGACGAGCCGTCGCCCGCTGGGCGCCTTGCTGGTGGCCACGCGCTACCTCTCGATCCGGGTGCTTCGCCGCACGTCGTGGGCGGGATGCGTCCTCGCCCGGGCCCCGTCGGCTACGCCCCGATCGCCCGTTGCAGCACACGACGGTAACCCCGCCGGAGCCGTGCACCCGCATCGAGGTCGTTGCGGACGACGCGACGAATCACCGTTCGGGCGAGCACGAAGGGTTACCTTTTTGGACAATCGCGACTTTTTACCGAGTATTTTCGCAACTCTTTGTTATCGAAGAACTCCTGTGGGCAACGATGTTGCGGCAGGGGGGACCCCGCCGCTCACGCACAGTTCACGGCGGGGCGTGCTAGCGCGTAACCTCGGGTCTGCATTGTCGTGGCGTCGCCACCGTCGTCGGCGCAGCAACACGGCTGAGCAGCACCACAGCTCCAGAAATACGCACCATGCAGTGAACGCACGAACGAACCAACGAAGTCCGTCGCACGCAGTCCGTCACGTACGAGTGTCACGAAACGTCTCGTCAGGTCCGCCCGACCCGTCGGCCGTCGCAGCGCTGCGGAGCCCGGCACACGGTCGCACTCCCCAGGGTCGGTCAGCCGAGGGTCTTCGACCGGACATGCCGTCTCTGGCCAGGGAGGATCACGGTGCCGCGACACGGAACGGCCATCGCCGAGGCCGCCAGTCCGCCGGAGCCCGTCCCCGCACCGTCGTCGCGACCCGTCGCGCGCTCGCGCGGGCTGTCGGGCTGGCCGATCCGCCGCAAGCTCGCGGCCCTCGTGGCGCCGCCGCTCGTCATCATCCTCGCCGCCGGTGCCCTGCTCGGGTACAGCGCGTTCGGCAACCTCCAGGACGCCCGCCGCGCACAGGCGCTCTCCCAGGCGATCGTCCTGTCGGGCGAGGCGACGCTGGCGCTGCAGGAGGAGATCAACCAGGCCATCGTCGGTGCCTCGATCGGCGCCGACGGCACCGGGCCGGACAAGAACAGCCTCGCGCGCCTCGACACGCTCATCGCCAAGACCGACGAGGCCCGCGCCGCGCTGCTCACCTCGCTGGACTCAGCGCCCGCAGGCGGGTGGTCCGCCGACGTCACGCTCGCCGGCAAGGAGATCCAGGGCAGCGCCGGGGACCTCGCCCAGGCCCGCAAGGACGCCAAGAGCAACCGGAACTACAGCTTCGCCGACACCGCGTACCAGCGGGCGCTGCGCGTCCACCTCGGCCTGACGAACTCCCTCGCCCGTGACCTGACGACCGCGACCGCGGACAGCCGGCTGGCCTCCGCCGCGACGACGATCTCGGCGATGTCCGGCCTCGCGGACGCCGCGTCGTCCGAGCGCACCGAGGGTGCCGTCCTGCTCGCGAAGGCCCCGGTCGTGCCGGGCGACAAGATCTCCGCCCAGTCGCTCGGGAACTACCTGACCTACATCCAGACCCAGGCGATCCAGGCGGACATCGCCCAGCGGTTCGCGACGGCGAACGCCGTCGAGCTGCTCAACACGGCGCAGAGCACGGACGCGGACACGATCGAGCGGTTCCGCCGCGACATCGTCAACCTCAGCACGGCCATCGACCCCCGCGAGAACATCCGGGTCGGCAAGGCGATCGAGTTCTCCGAGGTCGCCGGCCAGCGCGTCCAGCGGATCGACAACGCGCTGACCCAGATGGCCGACGACACGAACGCCATCGCCGAGGACGTCGCCCGCGCCGCGCTGCTACGCACCGCGCTCGTCATCGGCATCGCGCTCGCCATGCTCGTCATCGGCATCCTGCTCGCCGCCGCGATCTCCAAGACCGTCACGGTGCCGCTGCGCCGGCTGCGCTCGGCCGCCGTGGAGGCCGCCACCGTGCGGCTGCCGGCCGCCGTCCGCCAGATCGAGCGGCAGGGGCCGGACGCCGTCCCGGCACTGCCGCCGGTCCTCCCGCCGGGCACCGCTGCCGGCCCCGAGACGCTCGAGGTCGCCGCGGCCGTCGACGGCCTGACGACCGAGGCGCTGCGGCTGGCGACCGCCCAGGTCCGCCTGCGGCAGGCCATCGACGAGGCGTTCGTCTCGATGTCGCGCCGCTCGCAGTCCATGGTCGAGAAGCAGCTGTCGATCATCGACGAGCTGGAGAGCACCGAGGAGGACCCGGACCAGCTCCGCAACCTCTTCCGCCTCGACCACCTCGCGGCGCGGATGCGCCGGTACAACGACAACCTCCTCGTGCTCGCGGGCTCGACGGTGCGCACGCGCAGCGCCGCGCCGGTGCCGGTCGCGGACATCTTCCGCGCGGCGACGAGCGAGATGGAGCAGTACGAGCGGGTCCGGCTGCAGCCGATCAGCGGCACCGCTATCGCGGGCCCCGCCGCCGGCGGCCTCATCCACCTGCTCGCCGAGCTCCTCGACAACGCAGCCATGTACTCGCCGCCGACGAGCCCGATCCTGCTCACGGCGCAGTTCATGCCGGACGGCGGCCTGCACCTCGAGGTCACCGACTCCGGTGTCGGCATCCCGCCGACCGAGCTCGCCGAGCTCAACGCCCGCCTCAACACCCCGGGCACGCTCGACGCCCAGGTGCCGTCCCGGATGGGTCTGTTCGTCGTCGCCCGCCTCGCCCAGCGGGGCGGGCTCCGGGTCCGGCTGTCGCCGCGCGCCAACGCCGCGGGCACCGTCGCCGAGGTCATCGTGCCGCCGGCCCTCGTCGCGGGCGGTCCCGCCGGCGAGAGCCAGCCGTCCTCCTTCGGCGACATCCCCGCCGCACCGGCCGGCCCCGCCGGCCCGGGTGTCGTCGGCCCGGCGGGCAACAACGGCTTCGGTGGTCTGAGCCCGGCGGCCTCGCCGTTCCCGGTGCCGTCCCCGTCGTCCGAGCCGTCCCGGCCCGCACCCGCGGAGCCGGCCCGGCCCGCCCCCTTCGCCCCCGCCGCCGCGGCGGGTGCCGCCGCGGCGCCCGCGCCGTCCGCCCGCCGCACCGCGGAGGAGCACGGCGCGAACGGCACGAACGGCACGGCCGTCCCGCAGGTCACCGGCGGCAGCTCCCCGCTGCCCTCGC
>JACRAB010000465.1 GCA_016213575.1 Actinomycetota bacterium | reverse complement strand
GATCGTCGACTCCGGCCGCTTCGACTTCGCCCGCTACCCCGAGCGCTACCCGAACTACAACCAGCCGGACCCGAGCTACCACGGCCTCGTCTACGCGCGGGACCTCGGCGTCGGCGGTGCCTTCGGGGTGAACCTGTCGTTCATCCTCAAGGCGCGCGTCCAGCTCCTGCGCGACCTCGGCTCGGCGACCACCCCGTTCAACGCCTTCCTGCTGGCGCAGGGCCTGGAGACGCTCAGCCTGCGCGTCGAGCGGCACGTCGCGAACGCGAAGGCCGTGGCCACCTGGCTCACCGGCCGCGACGAGGTCGAGAGCGTCGCCTACGCCGGCCTCGAGTCGAGCCCCTGGTACTCCGCGGCGCAGAAGTACGCGCCCAAGGGGCCGGGCGCCGTGCTCGCGTTCGAGATCAAGGGGGGTATCGAGGCCGGCAAGCGCTTCGTCAACGCCCTCCAGCTGCACAGCCACGTGGCGAACATCGGCGACGTCCGCAGCCTCGTGATCCACCCGGCCTCGACGACGCACAGCCAGCTCTCGGAGGCCGAGCAGCTCGCCGCCGGTGTCACGCCCGGCCTCGTCCGGCTCTCGGTCGGCATCGAGCACGTCGACGACATCCTCGCCGACCTCGAGGCCGGGTTCCGGGCGGCGAAGGTCGACTGATGGTGGCCGCTCAGGAGCTTCCCGTACCCGCCGCGCTCCCGGTGACGGGGGCGTGGCGGGTGGGGGACCCCCCGGGCGGGCGCCGGTTCGCCGACGTCGGCCCCCTGCCTCTCGAGGCCGGGGGGCGGCTCGACGGCGTCACGGTCGCCTACGAGACCTGGGGCCGGCTCTCGCCGGCCCGCGACAACGCCGTCCTCGTGCTGCACGCCCTCACCGGCGACAGCCACGTCGTCGGCCCGCAGGGTCCGGGGCACCCGACGCCGGGCTGGTGGGACGGCCTCATCGGGCCCGGCCGGATGCTCGACACCGACCGCTGGTTCGTCGTGGCCCCGAACGTCCTCGGCGGCTGCCAGGGGACGACGGGCCCGTCGTCGGCGCACCCCGACGGGCGGCCGTACGGCAGCCGGTTCCCGTTCGTCACGGTGCGGGACCAGGTCGCGGCCGAGGCCGCGCTCGCCGACCAGCTCGGCGTCGACCGCTGGGCGCTCGTCGTCGGTGGCTCCATGGGCGGGATGCGGGCGATCGAGTGGGCCGTGACCTTCCCCGAGCGGGTCGAGCGGCTGCTCGCGCTCGCGACGTGCGCCGCCGCCACCGGCGACCAGATCGCCTGGTGCTCGCCGCAGCTCGCCGCGATCCGCAGCGACCCGCACTTCGCCGGCGGCGACTACTACGAGGCCCTGCCGGGCCAGGGCCCGCAGAACGGGCTCGGCATCGCGCGCCGGATCGCCCAGGTGACCTACCGCTCGGGCAACGAGATCAACATGCTCTACGGGCGCAGCCCGCAGCTCGGCGAGAACCCGGTCGGCGGCGAGGGCCGCTACGCGATCGAGTCCTACCTCGACCACCACGCGGACAAGCTCGTGAGCCGCTTCGACGCGAACTCGTACGTCGCGCTCACCGAGGCGATGAACTCGCACGACGTCGGTCGCGGGCGCGGCGGTGTCGCCGCCGCGCTGGCGCGGGTCACCGCGCGCACGACGGTCGTCGCCGTCGACAGCGACCGGCTCTACCCGGTCGAGCTCAACGCGCTCGTGGCCGCCGGCATCCCGGACGCCGCGCCCCTGCAGGTGCTGCACAGCCCCTACGGGCACGACGGGTTCCTCGTGGAGTCGGCCGCGGTCGGCCGGCTCGTGGCCGCGCTCCTCGAGGAGGACGAGCCCGGCGACGCACCCGTCGGGGACGCCACGGACGTCGACGGCGCCCGGAGCCCCGCGGGCGCCCCGGCGGCCGACGCCCAGGTCGCGGGCGCCTGACGCGGGGGCGGCTCAGGCCAGCCCGACGCGCAGTTCCGGCCAGGCCCGGGCGAAGGCGGGGTGCAGCGGCAGCGTGCCGACGTCGTCCAGCCCGACCCAGCGCAGCTCGTCGCTCTCCTCCGTGCGCGGCGCCACCGCGACGTCGGCCGGGGCCTTCGCGAGCACGTACGTGTAGCGCCAGTCGACGTGGTCGACGCCGAGCCGGGAGCCGATGACGGCGACGGCGTCCGCCGGCACGGCCGCCTCCTCCCACGCCTCACGCAGCGCGGCGGTCACGACGTCCTCGTGGCTGTCCCGGGCGCCGCCGGGCAGCCCCCAGGAACCGCCCTCGTGGGTCCAGCCCGCACGCAGCTGCAGGAGCACCTGCGTGCCCGTGCCGTCGCCCGCCGGGTCGCGCGCGCCGTCCCGCAGGAGCAGCAGCCCCGCCGCCCCGTGCAGGCCCCAGTGCCGGTGCCCGCAGCGGCACTCCACCCACCCGTTGCCGTCGTGCGCAGCCACGGCTCCACCGTAGGTGGTCGGCGCCGGGTCCGCCGCGACGGACCGGGACGAACCGACCCGCTGCAAGCGGTCGTCATCGGGTAGCGTGCGCGGCACCAGTCGTGGCCGTGCCGCCCGCGGGCCACGTCCCGGGCGCTGGGGCACCGGATCGTCGCGAGGAGGAGGGCGAGATGGCCGTCGTCGTGGGCTACGTCCCGACAGCAGAGGGTCGTGCGGCCCTGCACCGGGCCGCCCTGGAGTGCCGGCTGCGCAGCACGAACCTCGTGGTCATCAACTCCAACCGCGGCGGCAAGGACCTCGACGCCGCCGAGGCGGCCGCCTACGAGGCCGAGCTCGACGCCGTCCGCGCCGAGCTCGACGCCGCCGGCATCGCGCACGAGGTGCGCCAGCTCGTCCGGGGCCTCGAGCCCGCCGAGGACCTCATCGCCGTCGCCGAGGAGGTCAAGGCGGACTTCATCGTCATCGGCCTGCGCCGCCGCACCCCGGTCGGCAAGCTCATCCTCGGCTCCAACGCCCAGCGCATCCTGCTCGAGGCACCCTGCCCGGTGCTCGCCGTGAAGGCAGAGGGCTGAGCCTGTGGCGGCGCTGAGCATCGCCGGTGACCCGCAGGCCGACGCACTGCTGAGCACCGACCCGTTCGCCCTGCTCGTCGGCATGCTGCTCGACCAGCAGATCCCCATGGAGAAGGCGTTCTCCGGCCCGGCCGTGATCGCCGGCCGGATGGGCACCAGCGGCCTCGACCCGCAGGCCGTCGCGGACTGCCCGCCCGAGGAGTTCGAGACGCTCATGGCCGGCCCGCCCGCCGTCCACCGCTACCACCGCAACTTCGCCGGCCGGGTCCAGACCCTCGCGAGGTTCGTCGTCGACACCTACGGCGGCGACGCCGCGGCGATCTGGGCGGACGTCGAGGACGGGCCCGCGCTGCTCGCCCGGCTCAAGGCGCTGCCGGGGTTCGGCGAGCAGAAGGCGAAGATCTTCGTCGCCCTGCTCGGCAAGCAGATGGGCGTCGAGCCCGCCGGCTGGCGCGAGGCGGCGGGGGACTACGGCACCCCGGGCAGCCACCGCTCGGTCGCGGACGTCGTCGACGGCGAGAGCCTGCTCAAGGTCCGGGAGTTCAAGAAGGCCATGAAGGCCGAGGCCAAGGCGAAGGCGGCGCGCTGACGAGGACCCCACGACAGACCGGAGCGGCCCGCTCCGAGCGGGCCGGTCGCGGCCCCGGGCGGCACAACGTCATCCGTACGGACGACCGTGACCGAGCCGTCCGTTTGCGACCGCATACCTCCGGGCATGCAACAATGAGCAGTTGACCGGCTCAGTCGGGCACAAGTTCGTGCCCGCCGCCGTTGGAACCTGTGTCCTTCACCGGACATCCACGTAGCTTCACCACGACGAAAGGTTGTCCGTGTCGTCGGTCCCGACCTCCCGGCCTCTCCCGTCCGAGTTCACCCACCCCGCGCTGCAGGAGCTCCTGCGGCTCGGGAGCACGCGGGGCAGCGTCGACGCCGTTGCCCTCCGCTCCGCCTGCGAGCAGGCGGAGGTCCCGATGGCCCGGATGAAGGCTGTCCTGCGCGCCATCGACGACGCGGGGATCACGGTCGAGCTGCCCGACACGCCCGCGGCCCGGCGCGCCGTCGCCGCCACGAGCACGCGCAGCGGTGCCTCGGCGTCCGCGACCGCGACGGCCAAGCGCCCGGCCAAGGCCGCGGCGAAGGCCGCCGCCCCGGCCGCGGAGGGGGACGAGCCGCCGCCCGCCCCCGCCAAGAAGGCCGCCGCCAAGAAGACCGCCGCCAAGGCCGCTTCCGCCAAGGGCGACGACGTCGAGGCCGACGGCGACGTCGAGGACCTCGAGCTGGACGCCGACCTCGTCGAGCCCGGTGACGACCTCGTCGTCGAGGAGGTCGTCGTCGAGGACGTCGTCGTCGTCGAGGAGGTCGAGGTCGAGGTCCCCGCGGTCGAGGCCGAGGCCGCCGTGGCGGAGAAGCCCGAGGAGGAGAGCGAGGACGCCTTCGTCCTGACGGACGACGACGACGACGCTCCCGCCCAGCAGGTCGCGACCGCCGGTGCCACCGCGGACCCGGTCAAGGACTACCTCAAGCAGATCGGCAAGGTCGCCCTCCTCAACGCCGAGCAGGAGGTCGAGCTCGCCAAGCGCATCGAGGCCGGGCTCTTCGCCGAGGAGCGGCTCAACTCCGGCGAGAAGATCGAGACGAAGCTGCACCGCGAGCTGCGCTGGATCGCCGAGGACGGCCGCCGGGCGAAGAACCACCTGCTCGAGGCCAACCTGCGGCTCGTCGTCTCGCTCGCCAAGCGCTACACCGGCCGCGGCATGCTCTTCCTGGACCTCATCCAGGAGGGCAACCTCGGTCTGATCCGCGCGGTCGAGAAGTTCGACTACACCAAGGGCTACAAGTTCTCGACCTACGCGACGTGGTGGATCCGCCAGGCCATCACGCGCGCGATGGCCGACCAGGCGCGGACCATCCGGATCCCGGTCCACATGGTCGAGGTCATCAACAAGCTCGCGCGCGTGCAGCGGCAGATGCTCCAGGACCTGGGCCGCGAGCCCACGCCCGAGGAGCTCGCCAAGGAGCTCGACATGACCCCCGAGAAGGTCATCGAGGTCCAGAAGTACGGCCGCGAGCCGATCTCGCTGCACACCCCGCTCGGCGAGGACGGCGACAGCGAGTTCGGTGACCTCATCGAGGACTCCGAGGCCGTCGTCCCGGCGGACGCCGTGTCGTTCACGCTGCTCCAGGAGCAGCTGCACTCGGTCCTCGACACGCTCTCCGAGCGTGAGGCGGGCGTCGTGTCCATGCGGTTCGGCCTCACCGACGGCCAGCCGAAGACGCTCGACGAGATCGGCAAGGTCTACGGGGTCACGCGTGAGCGGATCCGGCAGATCGAGTCCAAGACGATGTCGAAGCTGCGGCACCCGAGCCGGTCCCAGGTGCTGCGGGACTACCTCGACTGACCAGCATCCGCACAGACGTCGACCGCGGCCCCCCCCGACGGGGGGG
>JACRAB010000464.1 GCA_016213575.1 Actinomycetota bacterium | reverse complement strand
CGGCCGCGGCCCGGATCGAGGCGCAGGCCCGCGCGGACGCCGACCGGCTCGCCTCGCAGGCCCGCGCGGGCGGGCTGCGCGCCGTCGGGGCGGCCGAGGCGGACGCCGAGCAGGCCCGGATGGCGGCCTACGCCGGCGCCGGGCAGGGCGTGCTCCTCGCGCTCGCGCTGCGCGAGCTCGCCGGCTCGCTGCCGGAGATCGGCTCACTGACGCTGAGCCCCGACGTCCTCACGGGCGCCCTCGCCCGGCTCGCCGCGGTCCCGGCCGGCCCGTCGTCCGACGCCGCCGCCGACCGGGGGCGGTGACGGCGGTGCCGCTGGCCCCCCGGGTGGTCGTCGTCCACCGCCGCTCCGAGCTCGACGAGCTCGTCGACCGGCACGGCACCCGCGGCCAGGTCGAGTTCTTCCTGCGCGGCCGCGGCCGCGGCCCGGGGGAGGTGCAGGCCCGGCACGACGCCCTCGTGCTGGCCCGCCGCCGGGTCTCCGCGGCGGTCCCGCAGGGCTGGCGGACGGCGTCAGCGGAGCGGGCCGACCTCGACCGGTTCGCGTTCGAGCCGCAGGACGTCGTCGTCGCCGTCGGGCAGGACGGTCTCGTCGCCAACGCCGCGAAGTACCTCCACGGCCAGCCCGTCGTCGGGGTGGACCCGGAGCCGGGGCAGCACCCCGGCGTCCTGGTCCCGCACCCCGCCGACGCCGTCGGCCCGCTGCTCGCGGCCGCCGCCGGCGGCCGGGCGCGGTGCAGGTCGTTGACGATGGTGCGGGCGACGGCGGACGACGGGCAGCACCTCGACGCCCTCAACGAGCTCTACCTCGGGCACCCGACGCACCAGAGCGCCCGCTACGTCGTCCGGGCCGGCGGCCCCGTCGCGGAGCGGCAGTCGTCGTCCGGCGTCGTCGTCGGGACCGGCACCGGCGCGACCGGCTGGTGCCGGTCGCTCGCGGCCGAACGCAGCAGCCCGCTCGCCCTGCCCGGCGCCGACGACCCGCAGCTCGCCTGGTTCGTCCGGGAGGCCTGGCCCTCCCCGACGACCCGGACGACCCTCACCGAGGGCCTGCTCGGCCCGGACGACGCCCTCGAGGTCGTCGTCGAGAGCGAGTCCCTCGTCGTCTTCGGCGACGGGCTCGAGGCCGACCGGCTCGTCCCGGTCTGGGGGCAGACCGTCCGGCTGCACCGGTCGCCGCGGGTGCTGCGGCACGTCGTCGGAGCCGGGGGCCGCTGACGGGCCGTCCCGTCGCACGGCAGTATGTCCTGACAAGCCGTCGCCTGCGAGGAGTCCCCATGGCCCTGTCCGACCACCCCCGCACCCCGCTGCTCTTCGGCCCGTCGCCGGTGCACCCCCTCGAGCGCCTCACCGCGCACCTCGGCGGCGCCCAGGTCTGGGCCAAGCGCGAGGACTGCAACTCGGGGCTGGCCTTCGGCGGCAACAAGGTGCGCAAGCTGGAGTACCTCGCGGCCGACGCGCTCGCGCAGGGCTGCGACACGCTCGTCTCGATCGGCGGCGTGCAGTCCAACCACACCCGGGCCGTCGCCGCCGTCGCGGCCCGGCTGGGCCTGAAGTGCGTGCTCGTCCAGGAGTCGTGGGTCGACTGGCCGGACGCCGTTTACGACCGGGTCGGCAACATCCTGCTCTCCCGCCTCATGGGCGCCGACGTCCGGCTCGTCCAGGCCGAGTTCGGCATCGGGTTCAAGGAGTCCTGGGAGCAGGCGCTCGCGGACATCGCCGCCGTCGGCGGCAAGCCCTACGCGATCCCCGCGGGGGCGAGCGACCACCCGCTCGGCGGGCTCGGGTTCGCCGGCTGGGCCGCCGAGGTCGCCGAGCAGGAGCAGCAGCTCGGGGTCTTCTTCGACACGGTCGTCGTGTGCTCGGTGACCGGCAGCACCCAGGCCGGCATGGTCGCCGGGTTCGCCGCGCTCGAGGAGGCCGGCGGCCGCGCACGCCGCGTGCTCGGCGTCGACGGCTCGGCCAAGCCCGTCGAGACCCGCGACCAGGTGCTGCGCATCGCCCAGGGCACCGCGAGGCTCCTCGACGTGCGGCGTGAGCTGACCCTCGACGACGTCGAGCTCGACGAGCGGTACCACGCCGGCATCTACGGCATCCCGGACGACCAGACCCTCGACGCGATGCGCCTGGCCGCCCGCACCGAGGGCATGATCACCGACCCCGTGTACGAGGGCAAGAGCATGGCCGGGCTCGTCGACCTGGTGGCCCGCAAGGAGATCGGCGCTGACTCGACGGTCCTCTTCGCGCACCTCGGCGGGCAGCCGGCGCTCAACGGGTACAGCGCACTGTTCCGCTGAGCCGCGCGGCCCGCACGACCGCACGCCCGACGGCGCCCCCGGGTCCTCCGGCGGGCGCCGTCGTGCGTCCTGGGGTTGACTGGGCGCCGTGAGCGTCCGGTGGCTGTTCGGTGACCAGTTCGGCCCGCACTTCACCGACGACCTCGGCGACGACGACCCCGTGCTCCTCGTCGAGTCGCGCCGGGTGTTCGCCCGCCGGCGCTTCCACCGGGCGAAGGCGCACCTCGTGCTCTCGGCGATGCGGCACCGGGCGGTCGAGCTCGGCGACCGGTGCACCTATGCACAGGTCGGGACGTACGCCGAGGCGCTGGACGGCGTCCGGGCGCCGAAGACCGTCGCGCACCCGACCTCGCACGCCGCCCTGCGGTTCACCCACGGCCGCGACGACGTCGAGGTGCTCCCGGCACGCGGCTTCGCGACGCCGATGCCGGACTTCGCCCGCTGGGCCGACGGTCGCGGCGCCCGACGGCTGCTCCTGGAGGACTTCTACCGCGACGCCCGCCGACGCCTCGGCGTCCTCATGGACGGCGACGAGCCCGCGGGCGGGCGGTGGAACTTCGACGCCGACAACCGCGAGCCCCCGCCCCGCGACGGCCGGCTCGCCGTCCCGGGCCCCTGGTGGCCGGTCGAGGACGACGTCGACGAGCAGGTCCGTGAGGACCTCGACCGCTGGGAGCGCAACGGCGACGTGACGTTCGTCGGCCGGGACGGCCCGCGCCGGTTCGCCGCGACCCGCGCCGAGGCGCTCGCCGCGCTCGACCACTTCGTGACCCATCGGCTCGACGCGTTCGGGCCGCCCGAGGACGCGATGCTCGCCGACGACCCGTGGATGGCGCACTCGCTGCTGTCGGCCCCGATGAACCTCGGCCTGCTGGACCCGCTCGAGGTCGTCGCCCGGGCCGAGCAGGCGTACCGCGCGGGCAAGGCGTCGCTGCAGTCCGTCGAGGGCTTCGTCCGGCAGGTGATCGGCTGGCGGGACTACGTCTGGCACCTCTACTGGCACCAGCCGCCGGGCTACCGCGACCGCAACGCACTGGCCGCCGGGGAGCCGTTGCCGCAGTGGTTCGCGGACCTCGACGCCGACGCCGTCGAGGCGCGCTGCCTGTCGACGGTGCTGGCCGGTGTCCGGGACCACGGCTGGGTGCACCACATCCCGCGCCTCATGGTGCTCGGCAACTGGGCGCTCCAGCGCGGCGTCGACCCGGCGGCGCTCACCGACTGGTTCCACCGCTGCTTCGTCGACGGCTACGACTGGGTCATGGTGCCCAACGTCGTGGGGATGTCCCAGCACGCCGACGGCGGTGTCATGGCGACGAAGCCGTACGCGTCCGGCGGCGCGTACGTCGACCGGATGAGCGACTTCTGCCGCGGCTGCCGCTACAACCCGAAGAAGCGCCTCGGCCCGGACGCCTGCCCGTACACCGCCGGGTACTGGGCCTTCCTCGACCGCACCCGGGACCGGCTCGCCGGCAACCACCGGATGGCGCAGCCGCTCAAGGGCCTCGAACGGCTCGCCGACCTCGACGCCGTCGTCGCGCAGGAACGGGACCGGGGCACCCGCGCCCCCTGACGTCACCCGTCCGGGCGCGCCTCCCGGGACCTTCGGCCCTTGGTGGCCATCCACGTTCCGCAGGAAGGAATGTGACGCGGGTCCGGCCGCACGGGAACGCACTCTGGCCCTCACGAGGACGCCGCCGGCGGGTGATGCTGACGTCGTCCGGACACGAAGGGGTGGAGGTGACGATGCCACGGCTCACCGTCGCGGACAGCGACGTCGAGGTGCTGCTCAAGCCCGGGGAGACGATCCTCGGCGGGCTGCACCGCGCCGGTTACGCGGCGCGGACGGGTTGTCTGCGAGGCGGCTGCGGCGTCTGCAAGGTCGAGGTCACGCAGGGGTCGGTGACGTACGCCGAGACCGTGGCCGAGACCGTGCTCACCCCCGAGGAACGCACGTCCGGGATCTGCCTCATCTGTCGCGCCGTGCCCCAGGAGGACACGGTCATCGCGCCGCGGCCGGAGTTCAAGCTCCGCTGCGTCGCCCCCTTCCTCGCCGCGCTCGCGCGGAAGTGAAGGGTCCAGTCGCAAAGCCACCGCACGTACGCACGCACCGACCGAAGGAGCTCGGATGTCCGACGTCCTGAGAATGGGCTACGTCCACGCCAGGGTCACCGACCTGGCCCGCGCCAAGGACCACTACGCGAACACGCTCGGCCTGTACCCGACCCTCGAGGAGGACGGGAAGCTCTACTTCAAGGGCTGGGACGAGTGGGACCACCACTCGGTCGTCCTCGAGGAGGGCGGCGTCGGGGCCGTGAAGTTCGGCTTCAAGGTCTGGGGCGCGGACGCCCTCGACGGCATCGAGAAGCGCGCGCAGCAGTTCGGCGACTGCACCGTGACCCGGATGAGCGCGGGCGACAACCGTGAGGTGAGTGACGGCGTCCGGGTGCACCTGCCGTGCATCGACCACACCTTCGAGTTCTACCACTCGATGACCGAGGTCGGCCTCGAGGTCGGGACGCACAACCCCGACGCGTTCCCGCGGCACCTCGTCGGCGTCGGTGCCCCGATGCTCGACCACGCCCTCGTCATGGGCGAGGACATCGACACCGCCGCCCGGTTCTTCGCCGAGGTCGTGGACTTCTACACGACCGAGCGGGCACAGACCGACCTCTCCGACGAGCACCAGACGATCGCGTACTGGCTGTCGGCGAGCCAGAAGGTGCACGACATCGCGCTCCTGCGCGGCGAGAACGGCAAGCTGCACCACTTCGCGTTCCAGATGCGCGACTGGAACGACATCCTCCACGCGGCCGACCTGTTCGCGATGGACGACGTCCCGATCGACGTCGGCCCCACCCGCCACGGCATCACCCGCGGCGAGACGATCTACTTCTTCGACCCGGCCGGCAACCGCAACGAGACCTTCGCCGGCGGCTACACGTCGTACCGGGACCGCCCGACGATCATCTGGACGGCGGACCAGCTCGCGAAGGGCATCTTCTACCACGCCCGCGAGCTCAAGGAGTCGTTCACGTCCGTCTACACGTGACGGGCTGAGCAACCCGCCTGACCGGGCACCCTCACGACAGAACCCCGCGACCCACCGGTCCGCGCCGGCGGTTCGCGGGGTTCTGTCGTGCTCGGGTACGGACGAAACCCCGGACCGCCAGCCGGGGCGGCGGCCGTCAGAGCCGACGGCGGAGCTGCTCGGCGAGAGCGGCCTGCTCCGCGTCGCTCACGTCGAGCACGCCGTTCTCGGCCATGAGCGCGTGGAACTGCTGCCGTTCGTAGGGCACGCCCGGCGGCAGCGGCGCGACGTGCCAGTGCACGTGCGCGTTGCCGTCCTGGCTGCCGAGGCTCAGCACGTAGAGCCGCTCGGTCGGGACCGCCCGGGAGACCGCCCGGCCGACCCGGTGCACGACCTCCTGCAGGTGCAGGTACTCGGGCAGGTCGAGGTCCTGGACGACGCCCTCGACGTGCCGCTTCGGCCCACGACGCGCCCGCTCCACGTAGGCGTCGAGGTCGAAGGTCACGCGCCCAGTCTGCCCGCGCAGGCGGATCCCCCAACGGGTCCCCCGGGGGAGCGGGGGATCCCCGACGCGGCGGGGTCCCCGCACGGCCGACGATCGGTGCACGGACGGGAACCCTCCCGCCGGGGACCGAGGAGGCAGCCATGTACACCGTCGTCCAGCCCGTCACCCGGACCGGCTACCGCACCAGCTACCGCCACTCCTGCGATCATGGTTTCTGCACCGTCTGCGGCGGGGTGTGGCCGTGCGCCCGTGCCGAGGGCGACGTCGCCGTCCCGGCGGTCCCGGTCCCCCGGCTCGCCGCGGACCGGACCACCGCACTCTGACCGGGAGCGCCCATGGGCACGACCTACCTCATCGTCAACCCGGACCGCCGGGAGTTCCTCGACCCCGTCGTCCTCCTGCGGTCCGACCGGTTCGCGGGGGTCGTCGCCGGGCCGCCGGCACAGGCGGTGCTCCTGCTGACCGCGCGCGGGACCGCCCTGGACGGGCTCCCGCAGGCCGGCTCCTGGCACGGCGACCGGGTGCTCCTCGCCGGTGACGGTGACGCGGCCGACCTGCACGGCGTCCGCACCGCCCTTCCCGAGCGCCCGGACCGCAACCTCGTCGGCCTCGCCGAGGAGGAGTACACCGACCTCAGCCTGGCCGCGCTCGCCCTCGTCGCGCAGGCGGACCGGGCCGGGGCGGCGCAGTGGGCCACGGCAGCGGCGCAGGACGACGCCGTGCTGGTCCGGCTCGCCGCGGCGGCGCTCACGAGCGGTTCGGCCGCGCTGCGCGACGCGCTCGCCCACGGCGTCGGCACCGACTGGGAGCAGCGCTACCGCAAGGCCGCCGGCCGCGACACCCCGATCACCCGGCGGCTGCACCGCGCCGGTGCCTGACCGGACCCGGCAGGAGAGGACCGACATGGACCTGAGCGTCTTCTACGCCGGCCTGCTCACCGCGCCGTCGGCCGCCGAACGGGTCTGGGGCGTCGAGCGGTGGACCGAGTACCTCGGCGACGACGCGCACCTGCTGCCGCTGCTCGACGACGACGCCCCGGTCGTGCGCAGCCACGGCGGGCGGCGGCTGCTCGTCGAGGTCCGCGCCGTCGCGCTCGTCGCCCTCCAGGACCGGCACCGCGGCGCGCGGCACGGCTGGCCGTACGGGCCGGTCGTCGTCCGGCGGGCGATGCCGGCGGACGACGCCCTGGCGCAGGCCCGGGCAGCGCTCGACGCACTGGACCCGGCGGAGCGCGCCGCCGTGACCGGCCGGGTCACCACGACGCTCGCCGAACGTGTCGGACCGGCCGAGGACGACGCCGACGCCTGCCGCGCGTACTGCACGCTCCTCGCCCTCGGCCTCATCCCCCACGAGGTGCAGGAGGTCGACCCGGCGACCCTGCTCACGCCGCTGCAGGTCGCCGTCCACCGGTCCCAGCTCGTCAGCCCGCGACCTGTGCCGCACCTGAGGTTCGACAGTCCGGACGGCCCGGTCGGGTACCTCTACCGGGAGGGCACCTGGGTCCACGACCTCGACGAGAGCCCGCTCGGCCGCGACGTCGCGCGCTTCCTCGAGCGGCTCGTAGCCGCCGACCGCCCGCGCTGGACCGCCGTCGGGCCGACCACCGGGGACGACGTGGACCACCTGCGCGACGTCGCCGCGGCGATCGCCCGGGTCTGCCCGTGCACGGTCGTTCCGGGCGACGCCTGACCGGTTCAGCGCTTGATGAGCGGTGACCGCACCGTCCCCGCGGCCCGGTTGCTCTCGTCGAGGAACTCCTCGCGGTACATGTCCCGGGGGAAGAGCTGCTTGGACATCAGGGTGCGCATCGCGGCGTCCACCATCGCCGGCGGACCGCAGACGTACGCGACGTGGCCGCGCAGCGTCTCGTGGTCGGCGGCCAGGACGTCGGTGACCATCCCGGAGGCGTACCCCTCGGCCTCCTCCTCGGACAGGCACGGGCGGTACGTGAACCGGTCGGGGAAGCGTGCCGCGAGGTCGGTGAACAGCGCGACGTCGTAGAGCGCCTCCCGGGTCCGTGCCCCCTGGTAGAGGCTCAGGCGGGCAGGCCCTCCGCCGTGCTCGGAGGGCCCGTCGAGGAGCACCCGCTTGATCATCGAGGCGATCGGGGCGAGCCCGGTGCCCCCCGCGACGAGCACCGCGGGGTCGGGGCGGGACATCCGGACGACGAACCGCCCGTACGGCCCGGTGAGCCGGACGACGTCGCCCGCGGCGAGTCCGGCGAACACCCAGCCGTCGCTGCACGCGCCGCCCGGCGTCCGGCGGACGTGGAACTCCAGCGACCTGCCGGACGACGGCGGGTTCGCCATCGAGTACGTCCGGGTCACGCCCTCCCGGCCGCCGACGAGCGCGGGCGGGAGCTGCCACGCCATGTACTGGCCGGCGTCGAAGGCGATCTCGCGGTCGAGGTCGACGACGACCCGGCGGGTGTCGAGCGCGATGTCCTCGACGAGCGTCACCGTGCCCGTGTAGTCGTCGACGGCGTGCGACGGGGTCTCCTCGTCGGCGTCCATGTCGGCCTCGACGACGACCGGGCCGCGCGGACGCGCGCAGCACATCAGCAGCTTCTCCTCGCGCTCGAAGTCCATGAGCGCGAACGAGGAGGAGTCCCCGTGGTCGACGTCGCCGTCGACGAGCTCGGCCTTGCACGTGCCGCAGGTGCCGTGGGTGCACGAGTGCGGCACCCAGACCCCCGCGCGCAGGCAGGCGTCGAGGATCGTCTGGTCCTCGCGGCAGGCGACCTCGACGCCGAGCGGCTCGACGGTGACCATGTGGCTGTCGACCACGGGGCTCCTCCTCGGTTCGGGCGGACGACGTGCTGGCGGCGGCGGATGCGCGACGGCTCAGGTGAGGACGCTCGTGAACCGCTCGTTGAGCTCGCGCTGGATGTAGAAGATGCCCTTGCCGAGCTGCTCCGGGGTCCAGTTGACGGTGGGGCGGTCGGGGTAGGCGACGTACCCGCCGGAGAAGACCTCGTTGCGGTTGCCCGACGGGTCGAAGAAGTAGATCGTCTCGCCGCGGGTGATGCCGTGCTGCGTCGGGCCGACGTCCACCGGGACGTCGTCCATCGCGAACAGCTGGCCGGCGTGCTTGATCGCCGCCCAGTCGGCGAGCTCGAACGCGAAGTGGTGGAGCTTGCCGTTGGGCCCACCGATGATCGCGATGTCGTGGACCGTGTTGCCCGCCGTCATCCACGTGCCGATGTAGTCGGCGTCGTCGTCGAGCGAGGTGACGACCCGCTCGCTGGCGTAGAACCCGAGGACGTCGTGGAAGAACCGGTCCATCCCCTTGACGTCCTCGGCGGTGATGAGCGCGTGGTCGATCCGCGGCGCGCCGACCCCGACGAGGTGCCGCGGGAAGACCTCCGGGTTGTGGGTGCCGACCTCGGTGCCGTACGCGGTCATCGAGTGGTAGACCTCGACGACGTGCTCGGACGGCGTGACCATCCGCAGGCCGTCGCTCACCTCGAGGTTCTCGCCGGCGCCCATCCGCTCGACGCTGACCCCGAAGGTGCGGGCCGCCGCCTCGATGCCGTCGAGGTCGCCGGGGTCGTTGACCTTGAAGCCGAGCTTGACGACGCCGACGCCGCCCTCCTCGAGGACGACCGAGTGGTGGTCCCACTCGTCCCAGCCCTTGTAGTAGACCGAGGTCGGGGTCTCGTGGACCGGGTACAGGCCCATCGTGCTGCCGTAGTGGCCCTTCGCCGCCGACAGGTCGGTGACGCGGGCGTGGACGTATCCGAGGCGGGTGACTCCGTGCAGGGGCATGGCGGACGGACCTTTCGTCAGGGGTGTCACGGGAGGGTGGGACGACGGACCGCCGGGCGCCTCGTGGGGCGCCCGGCGGCCCGGTTCACGGCGTGCAGGTCACGCTGCGACGCACGTGATGAGGCTCTTGTGCCCGACGCCGAGAGCCTCGAGGCTCTCGTCGCCCGCGGGACTGACGGGCTTGTCGTCGACGGTCCAGGTGAAGGTCGTCGTCGCGGCGTCGAAGTCGGGGTCGCAGGAGAACAACGGGTTCACCATGCCTGCCACGAAGTCGTTCCACGACATCGCCTTCGGCGCCCGGAAGCACGCCGCCGCGCAGAACCAGAGGTTGCCCTTCCACCACAGGTGGACGAGCTGGTCGTCGCCGTAGAGCTCCTGGCGGGACCGCGAGGGGAACTTGTACTCGCCGATCGAACGGACGGCCATCGTCTGCTCTCCTCTCAGTTCCCGGCCACCGGAGCAGGGGCCTGCTCCTCGGCGCTCGATGTGGCGTGCCATGCCTCCCAGGCGGTCTGCTCGACGTTCCCGGCGATCTCGCCGTTGTCACCGGGCTGCAGCTTGTACCAGGCCAGGACGTCGGGGACCGTCGGGCCGCCGCAGTTGCCCTGATAGATCTGGTGCACGGGCAACCAGGCCTGCACGTACTTCTCCGGCTCCCGCTCGAAGATCCACTGGCAGCCGTCGGAGCAGAAGTCGTACCGCTCGCCCTCGAACTCGGTGTGCCGCTGGCAGATCGTCGTCGGGTCACCGGGCTCGGTGAAGAGCATCGGCACCTGGCACACCTGGCACAGCTGCGGCAGGCCCTGGTAGAAGTACCGGCCGCCGTTGTCGACGACCGCGGACGCCTTGTCCCACAGCGGCTTGTAGAGCTTCTCGAAGGTCTGCGGGTACTGCTCGGCGAGCCACTTCTGGGCGTCCTCGCTCGGGACCGTCGTCGTGAAGCCGGCGGCGAACGAGAACTGGTAGAGGGTCCAGTAGACCTGGTGGGAGAGGACCTCCTTCTCCGCGATCGCGTGCTCGACGTGCCGCGGCGGCGTGATGCCGTAGTAGGCCAGGTCCGGGAAGAGACCCCCGAGCATCTGCTCCTCGAAGTAGAGCTCGAACGCCTCCTTCCAGCTCATGACCTTGCGCGGCAGCATGTAGTCGAGCATCTGGCTCACGAGCGCGAGGAGCCGGTAGCCCCGCCAGAACCACTTGTCGATCCAGGCCTGGACGATGGGCACGTTGTCCGGGTCCTGCTCGAGCATGAACTTGATGGCCTCGAGCCCCAGCGTCATGTGCCGGCTCTCGTCGCTCTGCGCCGAGAAGCCGAACGTCATCGTCGGCAGGTCGCCGTTGAAGCTGGCGCCGGACATGAACGGCACGAAGAGCAGGTTCGTCAGCAGGTACTCGAAGGAGAACCCGATGGCGATGAGGAACTCGAACGGCCCGGCGGTGACGGCGTCGTCGAAGTACGACTTCGGCACGGACAGGTACCAGACCCGGTCGTGCTGGTGGTTCCACGAGTGGAAGCCCTGGTAGTACTTGTTGTAGTTCGACAGCGTGTGGATCTCGGTCTGCGCGTGCCGCAGCTCGTCCTGGCTCTGGCACAGCGCCGCGAATCGCGGCCCGGGCCCGTTGAGGAACCGCGCGAGGTAGGCGAAGTTGCGGTGCGCCTGGTACTCCAGCGGCGTGACACCCTGGAGGAACAGCTTCATCGCGTTGAGGTAGCTGGGGTCCGTGAGCTGCAGGTGGCCCTGGCCCTGGGCGAAGGAGTCGAGGACGGCGTACAGCCGCTTGTCCTTCTCCGCCTGGTACTTCATGTACGCGTCGATGGTCAGGCGGAAGGGGTCCTCCCACTTCGACCAGTCGTGGATCTTGATCCCCTCGAAGGACGTGTACGGGTACGCCGTGTCCTCGTCCACGTAGGACAGGTCCCAGTCGAGGTCGCGGGTCAGCGCTGCGTAGCGCTGCTTCATCGAGAGCTTGCGGGGTGCGGCCATGTCCGGGTCTCCTTCAGTGGTCCCACTGGATGAGGATCTGGTCGTCGTCCCACTCGGCGATGTGGCCGAAGTACGACACGATCGCGAGCTGGAACTCGTGGGTCTCCCACTCGCGGCCCAGCCGCTGCTCGACGCTCTCGCGGTTGACGACGATCCGCGTCGGCGACGTGATGCGGACGAGGCCCGGCATGTGCCGGACGGCGCAGTCGGCGTTGTCGGCCTCGATGGCCTCGACGACGGCGCGGTTCTCCTCGGTCTCCTGGATGTCGACGCCCACCTGGCGGGCGCGGGTGCTCTGGGTCATCTCAGCTCTCCTCGGGGGCGAACGCCGCGGCGAGCGCCCGGGCTCGGGTCTCGACGAAGGCGACGGCGCCGGCGTCGAGGCAGCGGTCGGCGATCCGGGCGACACCCAGCGCACCCTCGAGCGCTCCCGGCAGCAGCCGGGCGACGAGGGCGGAGAGCTCGGCCTTGTTCGCCGCACCGTGCTCGGGGTCACGGCCCCAGGCCGCGTACAGCGCGTCCACCCAGCGGCGGTTGTCCGTGAACCAGCCGGACAGGTGCTGCGCGACGAGCGAGTACGCCCCGGCGCCGCCGAGGAGGGCGGTCTCGTCGAGGTGGGTGTAGAGCAGCCCGTAGATCAGCTGGTCGGCCAGGTCGAGCCCGACGTGCTGCGCCGCCCAGTCGCTCTCGACGAGGAGCAGCTCGACGTACTTGCGCAGCGGCTGCAGGTCCGCGTCCGCCATCCAGGCCTGCTTGGCGCTGACGAGGATGCCGTCCGACCCGCCGTCGAGCGAGATGCCGAGCCGGCTCAGGAGCTGGGCGTTGCCGACGCGGTCGAACGACGCGTACGACAGGCACTGCGTGATCGTCGTCCCGTAGCCGAAACGGCAGCCGTAGGCGCCGATGAGCTGGCCGCCGGACTCGTAGTGCCGCAACGGGATCACGGCCTGTGCGACGAGGTCCTTCCAGCCCTGCGGGAGCCGCTCCACGAGGTCGCGGTTCTCCAGGTACGCGAGCGTCGAGGCGAACGCCTCGTGCAGGTGCGCCCGGGACGTGACGTACGGCGCGTAGTAGAACTGCCGAGGGTCGACGAAGGAGTAGGGGTCGGTCAGCCGAAGCGCCGAGTACTCCGGGTCGTAGATCTCGTGGGTCGGGTCCCACAGCGGTCGGTAGTGGAAGTTCGCCGTCGCCTGGACGTCGACCGACCCCTCCTCGTAGCGGGTCGCGGGCCGGTCGCCGTAGCGCTCGGTGAGGTTGGTGAAGGTCTTGCGCCGGGGTTCGATGACCTGGGTGCGCAGCTCGTACTGCACGAAGCCTCCTCGGTTCGTGGTCAGGGCAGCCGGGGGTGGTGCGTGCTGCTCAGAGCGAGACGGGGTGGTGCGGGAGCCCGGCCTCGGTGAGGAGCAGGAGGAGCAGGTCGGCGACCTCCTCCGGACCGGCCAGCTCGCTCGCGGGGCCCGGCGGGACGCCGTCCCCGACGAGCCGGCCGTAAGCCACGCCGTCCTCGAAGCGGGTCGAGACCCGGACGGCGCGGTTGCGGTACGTGACGCTGAAGGCGAGCTCGCCGTCGGCGACCTCGTCGAAGAGGCCCATGTGGTCGTCGCTGTCGTCGAGCACCGCGTTCGCCTCGCACAGCAGCTGCTCGCACAGCGACCGGACGGCGACGTGACGGTCGGCCCCGACGTTGACCGGCATCCCGGTGGACGGGCGCGTCCTGTACCGCAGCGGCTCGGAGGGCTCGTCGTCCACGTCGGCTCCGACGAGCTCGGCGACCCGGACCATGAACGGCGTCATCGTGCGCTCCCTCCGTGCGGCCGCTTCGGTGCGGCGTCGCCACGGTGAGCCAGGACACGTGGCCGGGAGCGGGGCCGTTCCGCGGCCCGGAACGATGATTTCTTGACGGTTCCCCGGCGGGCCGTCAGGACCGTGTGGAAGCCCGGCGCAGCGGCGCCCCGAGCTGGCGGGACAGCGTGAGCGCCGCCGTGCGCACGGCGGGCGCCATCCGCTCGGTGTCGAGCCGCTCCGCGCGCCCGGTCACGGACAGCCCGCCGAGCACCCGGCCGTCGGCGCCGAAGACGGGCGCCGCCGCGCAGACGACGCCCATGGCCGACTCCTGCCGGTCGTAGGAGATGCCGGACTCACGGATCGTCGCGAGCTCGCGCATGAGCGGCCCGGGCATGATCACCGTGTACGCGGTGCGCCGGGTCAGCCCGGCGTCGATCCTGGCCTTGACGACGTCGGCCGGGCTGAACGCGAGGATCGCCTTCCCGACGCCGGTCGCGTGCGCGGGCAGCCGGCCACCGACCCGGGAGGGCAGCGGCTGGGAGTCGCGCACCCGCAGGATCTCGACGTAGACGACCTCGATGCCCTCGAGGACGGCGAGGTGCACGTTGCTGTTCGTCGCCTCCCGCAGGTCCTCCATGAAGGGCAGCGCCGCCTCGCGCAGCGCGCGCTGGCGCGGGACGAGCTGCCCGAGCTCGAACAGGTGCATGCCGAGCCGGACCTTGGTGCCCGCCTGCTCGAGCCAGCCGATCCGGACCAGCTCACCGGCCAGCCGGTGCGCCGTGGACTTCGCCAGACCGGTCCGACGGGCCAGCTCGGAGATGCCCAGCTCCGTCGTGTCGGCCCCGAAGGCGTCGAGGACCGCGGCGGCCCTCGCGAGGACCGACGGGCCACCGTCCCACTCAGCGGTACGCATGGTTTGCATCCTCGTGCGTCCCCGGGCGACTGTCTACTGGCGCGACGTACGGGGCCGGGCAGGTGAGGGCCGCGGCAAACCCGTTGTCACGCAAGAGGTCCACCGCACCCTGTCGCACCGGGCGCACCAGGGACCAAAGACCCGGGGACCAACGTCCCGGGGCCGGGGCGGCGAGAAGGAGCGAGGCAATGACGACGGTGCAGGCCCTCACATCTGGTCCGGCGGCAGCCCACGGGCGCCCGCCGCTGCGGCTCGTCGAGCCCGGCGCGCCCCGCGCCCGCACCACCCGGCCGAAGGCGCCCACGCGGCGCTCCGCCGACGAGGACCTCAGCGGCGGCGTCAAGTCCGTCGTCGCGGCCCTCGACGTCCTCGACTGCTTCGCCGAGACCGACGAGCTGGGCGTCAGCGACATCGCGCGTCGGCTCGGCGTCGCGAAGAGCACCGCGCACCGGCTGCTCACCTCGCTGTGCGCCCGCGGTCTGGCCGAGCGCAACCCCGAGTCCGGGCAGTACCGGCTGGGGCTCCACCTGTTCGAGCTCGGCCAGCTCACCGCCGACCGGATGCGGCTGCGCCGCGCAGCCATGCCGCTGCTCGAGGAGCTGCGCCAGGCGAGCGGCTGCTCGACCCAGCTCGGCATCGCCCGGGGCGAGGACGTCTTCTTCGTCGGCCGGCTCGAGACGCTCAGCGGGATGAAGCTGCTCTCCTCCGTCCCCCGCCGGTTCCCGGCGCACCGCACGGCGACCGGCAGGGCCATCGCCGCCTTCGACCCGGCCGTCGCGAGGGCCTGCCGGACGGCGGGCCTCAACCCGGCCGGGAACGCGGCGGTCGTCTCCCCCAGCGAGTTCGACCGCACCCTCGACGAGGTGCGCCGCCGTGGGGTCGCGACGAGCTTCGACGACGCCGTGCAGGGTGTCGGCGCGGTCGCCGCGCCCGTGCTCGACTCCACCGGCCGCGCGGTCGCGGCCGTCTCCCTGCTGCGCCCGACGGCCGAGCTCGCCGCGGACCTCGGGCGGCACGCGCAGCTCGTGAGCATCGCGGCCCGTCGCCTCGCGCGCACGCTCGCGATCTGACCCCGCACGCACCGACCGGCGCACCGACGAAGGAGACCCCATGGACGACGCAGCACGCCTGCGCGTCGAGGCGGCCGAGCTGCTGCTCACCGCCTACGAGACGAAGAAGCCCGTCGACCCGCTCGTCGACCTCTACCCCGGCCTCACCCTCGACGACAGCTACGCGATCCAGCAGCTGCAGATCGAGCGGCGGCTCAGCGGCGGGCGCACGCTCAACGGGCACAAGGTCGGGCTGACGTCGGCGGCCATGCAGCGCCAGCTCGGGGTCGACCAGCCCGACTACGGCCAGCTCCTCGACGACATGTTCTTCCTCGAGCACCTGCCCGTCCCGGCCGGGACGTACCTGCAGCCGCGGATCGAGCCCGAGGTCGCGTTCGTGCTGAGGAGGCCGCTCGCCGGCCCCGGTGTCACGGTCGCCGAGGCGGTCGCCGCGGTCGACTTCGTGCTGCCCGCGCTGGAGATCATCGACAGCCGGATCCGGGACTGGAAGATCGGGCTGCTCGACACCATCGCCGACAACGCGTCGTCCGGCGGGGTCGTGCTGGGCAGCACCCCGGTCGGCGTCGGAGACGTCGACCTGCGGCTGTCCGGGTGCGTCCTGCACCGCAACGCCGAGATCGTCGGCACCGGGGCCGGCGGCGCCGTCCTCGGCTCGCCGCTGAGCTCCCTCGTCTGGCTCGCCAACACCGTCGGCGCCCGCGGTGTCGTCCTCGAGGCCGGCCACGTCATCCTGCCCGGGTCGATCACGGCGTCGGTCGCCGTCGCCCCCGGGGACACGTTCACCGCGGCGTTCGCCGGCATCGGCAGCGTCACGGCCCGCTTCGCGAAGGAGGAGACCCGATGACGGAGCGCCTGACCGCCGCCATCGTCGGCCCCGGCAACATCGGCACCGACCTCATGTTCAAGCTGCTGCGCCGCAGCGAGATCCTCCAGCCGAGGTACATGATCGGCGTCGACCCGGCGTCGGACGGCCTGCGGCGGGCGCGCAGCGTCGGTCTCGAGGCGAGCCACGAGGGCGTCGACTGGCTGCTGGCGCAGGACGAGCTGCCGGACATCGTGTTCGAGTGCACGTCGGCCAAGGCGCACGCCGCCAACGCACCGCGCTACGCCGAGGCGGGCATCCTCGCCGTCGACCTCACACCCGCCGCGGTCGGCCCGTACGTCTGCCCGCCGGTGAACCTCGACTTCACCCTCGACGCCATGAACGTCAACATGATCACCTGCGGCGGTCAGGCCACCACGCCGATGGTGCGCGCCGTCGCGGACGTCGTCCCCGTGCCCTACGCCGAGATCGTCGCCTCGATCTCCTCGAAGTCGGCCGGCCCCGGCACCCGCGCGAACATCGACGAGTTCACCGAGACCACCTCGCAGGCGCGCGAGGTCGTCGGCGGCGCGACCAGGGGCAAGGCGATCAGCATCCTCAACCCGGTCGAGCAGCCGCTCATGATGCGCAACTCGGTGTTCTGCGCGATCCCGCCGGAGGCCGGCGAGCCGGGCGACCTCCAGGACGCGATCCTGGAGTCCGTCCACGCCATGGTCGAGCGGGTCCGCGAGTACGTGCCCGGCTACCACCTGCGGGCCGAGGTGCAGTTCGACCACGCGCGCGACCTCTGGCAGGGGATGGCCCGGGTCTTCGTCCCGATCGAGGTCAAGGGCCGCGGGGACTACCTGCCCGACTACGCGGGCAACCTCGACATCATCACCGCCGCCGCGGCCCGGGTCGGCGACATCATGGCCGCCCACCGCCTGGGGATCCGGTCCAGCTGGAAGTCCTCGTCCGACCTGGGCGAGCTCACCGGCGCGCCCGCCCCGGCGTCCGCCGCCCCCGTCGACGAGACCGCAGGAGTCTGACCCGCCATGGCCGATCTCAGCATGCGTCCCGAGGACGTCCCCGTCGTCACCGCGCCGGTGACCGAGACCGACGTCCTCGCGAACACCCCCGCGGCCGGCGGCGAACGCGACCTGCGGATCACCGACTCGACCCTGCGCGACGGCTCGCACGCGATGTCCCACCAGTTCACCGAGGCCCAGGTCCGCGGCGTCGTGCACGCGCTCGACGCGGCCGGCGTCCAGGTCATCGAGGTCAGCCACGGCGACGGGCTGGGCGGGTCCAGCTTCAACTACGGCTTCAGCCGGGTCGACGAGATGCAGCTCATCCGGGCCGCGGTCGAGGAGACCACGCAGGCGAGGATCGCGGTCCTCATGCTGCCCGGGCTCGGCACCGTGCACCACCTGAAGCAGGCCCACGCGGCCGGTGCGTCGGTGGCCCGGATCGCCACCCACTGCACCGAGGCCGACACCTCGATCCAGCACTTCGGCGCGGCCCGCGCGCTCGGCATGGAGACCGTCGGCTTCCTCATGCTGTCGCACCGGGCGAGCCCGCAGACGCTGGCGCAGCAGGCCCGGATCATGGTGGACGCCGGTGCCCAGTGCGTCTACGTCGTCGACTCCGCCGGTGCCCTGGTGCTGGAGACGGCGCAGGAACGGATCAGGGCGGTCATCGCCGAGATCGGCCACGAGGCGCAGGTCGGCTTCCACGGCCACCAGAACCTCTCGATGGGGGTGGCCAACTCGGTGCTCGCCTTCCAGGCCGGCGCCCGGCAGATCGACGGCGCGCTGTGCGCGCTCGGCGCCGGCGCCGGCAACTCCCCCACCGAGGTGCTCGCCGCGACCTTCGAGCGGATGGGCATCCGCACCGGGATCGACCTCGGCGAAGTGCTCTCGGCGGCCGAGGACGTCGTCCGGCCGTTCATCCCGCGGCTGCCGTGGATGGACCGGGCCTCGATCACGCAGGGCTACGCGGGCGTCTACTCGTCCTTCCTGCTGCACGCCGAGCGCGCCGCCGACCGGTACGGCGTCCCGGCGCACGCGATCCTGCAACGGGTCGGCGAGTACGGCTACGTCGGCGGCCAGGAGGACATGATCATCGACATCGCCCTGCAGCTGCAGTCCGAGCTGTCCATGGGCGACCTCGCCGCGGTCGGGGTGCGCTGATGACGCAGGCCTGGGACCTGGACTCGGTGGCCACGGAGCTGCTCGCCTGCGAGGACGAGCGCCGCGACCGGGAGCCGTTCACCGACGACTGGACGGACCTCGACCTGGACACCGCCTACGCGATCCAGGACGAGACCCTGCGGCGCCGGCTGGCCCGCGGCGAGCGGGTCGTCGGGGTCAAGCTCGGCCTCACGAGCCGGGCCAAGCAGAAGCGGATGGGCATCGACGTCCCGCTCGTCGCCTGGCTCACCGACGCGATGGTGCTGCCCGCGGGGGAGCCGGTGCCCCAGGGCAGCCTCATCCACCCGCGGGTCGAGCCGGAGATCGTGTTCGTCATGCGCGACCGGCTCCAGGGCCCCGGGGTCACCGCGGTGCAGGCGCTCGCCGCCGTCGACCGGGTCCACGGCGGCGCCGAGGTCATCGACTCGCGGTACCGGGACTTCAGGTTCCGGCTGCCGGACGTCGTGGCGGACAACGCCTCCAGCGGCGCCTACGTCACCGGCCCGGTCGGGCTCGACCCGTCGGGCCTGGACCTCACGACCGAGGCGGTCCTCGTCGAGGTCGACGGCGCCGTCGTCGACTCCGCGACCGGTGCCGCCGTGCAGGGCAACCCCGCCGAGGCGCTCGCCCTCGCGGTGAACGACCTCGGGCGCCGCGGGCACGCGCTCGAGGCGGGCTGGGTCGTCCTCACCGGAGGCATGACGGACGCCGTCTTCGCGCCCCCGGGCGCCTCGATCGCCTGCCACTTCACGAACCTGGGCTCGGTCCACATCAGCGGTGGGCCGAGGGAGGACAGCTGACATGAGCACCGAGCTTCCGTTCTTCGGGCACGTCGTCAACGGCGAGGAGGTGCCGTCGATCGACGGCGCCACGATGCCGACGGTCGACCCGTACACCCGTGAGCCCTGGGCCACCGTGGCGCTCGGCGGCCAGAAGGAGGCCGACCTCGCGGTCGCCGCGGCCCGGGAGGCGTTCGACTCCGGGCCCTGGCCGCGGATGGGCTTCGATAAGCGCCACCAGCTCATCCACCGGCTCGCCGACCTCATGGAGGAGCACGCCGACGAGCTGGCGACGGCCGACACCCGCGACATGGGCAAGCCGATCACGCAGGCCCGGCACGACGTCGCGCGCAGCGTGTGGAACTTCCGGTTCTTCGCCGACCACGCGCGGATGTCGACGGCCGACACCTACCCGATGGACTCGGGCCACCACGCCTACACGCGCTGGGACCCCGCCGGCGTCGTCGTCGCCATCTCGCCGTGGAACTTCCCGCTCATGATGAGCACCTGGAAGGTCGCGCCCGCGCTCGCCTGGGGCAACACCGTCGTCCTCAAGCCTGCGGAGGACACCCCGACGTCGGCGACGATCCTCGGCCGGCTCGCGATCGAGGCCGGCCTGCCGCCGGGGGTGCTCAACGTCGTCCACGGCTACGGGCCGGACTCGGCGGGCGCCGCGCTGACGAGCAACCCGGACGTCGACCGGATCACGTTCACCGGCGAGTCCGGAACCGGGCGGATCATCTCCGCGGCGGCCGCGAAGAACCTGATCCCCGTGAGCCTCGAGCTCGGCGGCAAGGGCGCGAACATCGTCTTCGACGACGCCGACCTCGACAACGCCGTGCACTGGGCGATCGAGGCGATCTTCCGCAACGCGGGGCAGGTCTGCCTCGCCGGCTCACGCCTGTACGTGCAGCGCGGCATCTACGACGAGTTCCTCACCCGGTACGCCGCGGCGGCCGAGAAGCTCGTCGTCGGCGACCCGAAGGACCCTGCCACGCAGTTCTCCCCCGCCCTGGCGAGCCAGGAGCACTTCACCAAGGTGAGGAGCTTCCTGGAGCCCGAGGCCCTCGGCGGCGGCACCGTCCTCACCGGCGGGGTCGGCGACGGCTGGGGCGTACGGCCGACGATCGTGCGAGACCCGTCCCCGGACGCGCGGATCGTCCAGGAGGAGATCTTCGGCCCGGTCGTCGCGGCGTCCGTGTTCGACACCGAGGAGGAGGCCGTCCGGCTCGCGAACGCGACCCCCTACGGCCTCAACGCGATGGTCTTCACCGAGAACCTGTCCCGGGCGCACCGGGTCTCGGCGAACCTCGCGGCCGGCACGGTCTGGGTGAACTGCTTCTTCATCCGCGACCTGCGCGCGCCGTTCGGCGGCGTCGGCGACTCCGGGGTCGGCCGCGAGGGCGGCAACTTCAGCCGGGAGTTCTTCACCGAGCCCAAGGCCGTCGTCATGCAGATCGCCCGCTGATCCTCCGTCCGTCAGTCGTGGACGGTCTCCGTCTTCGACCGGTACAGCAGGTCGCCGTACTCCTCCGGGTGCCGGCTGATCCACCCGGAGACGAACGGGCACACCGGGAGGACGGCGTACCCGCGGGCCCGGACGTCGTCGAGCGCCCAGCGCACGAGGGCCGAGGCGACGCCCTGCCCCTCGAAGGTCGGATCGGTCTCGGTGTGCGTGAAGACCACGAGCTCGGGGGTCTGCATGAACTCCGCGAGCGCCGCGACCGTGCCCTCGACCGTCGCGGTGAACCGGCGGCGCTCGTCGTCGCGGGCGAGCTCGACCGGGCGGCCGTCCTTCGTCGTCGTCATGCACCGATTCTGCGACCGCCGGCCCGGCCCCGCGACCGGGCGATCGCACGATCCCCGGACGGGTCTGCGACGATCTCGGCCATGAGCGACAGCCACCGGTCCGTGTCCCTCGAACGCCTCGACGAGGGTGTCTACCTCGCGCGCAACGCCCGTGGTCACGAGCTGTGCTTCGGCAGCAAGGACCCCGACGGCTTCACCCCGGTCGAGCTGCTGCTCGCCGCCATCGCCGGCTGCTCGGCCGTCGACGTCGACGTCGTCACCGGACGGCGCAGCGCCGCCGAGACGTTCGGCGCCCGGGTCGACGCCGAGTACGTCCGCGACGACCAGGGCAACCGGCTCACCGACATCACGCTGACGTTCTCGGTGACCTTCCCCGAGGGCCCGGACGGCGACGCGGCCCGCGAGGTGCTGCCGCGCACCCTACGGACCTCGCACGACCGCACGTGCACGGTCTCCCGGACGATCGAGACGGGAACGCCGATCACCGTGCGCATCGAAGGGGACGAGCCGGCCTGACGACGGGCAGAAAGATCGTGGACAGGCAGTAGTGACCGCGCAGGCCCTGCGGTGTTACTGTTCTAGCGGCTGCAGCCCTCTCGTACGTTCCAGGACGCCCGCGGAGAAGATCTCCGGCGGGCGTTCGTCGTCTCAGACCAGAGACGGTCCTCCCGGACGGACGTCGTCCGGACTGCAGCCCGGGGCCGATCACCTGAACGGCTTCGGAGAATGTGCCCGGTGGGCACAGCATTGAGGAGAACATCGCATGACGCAGGGCACCGTGAAGTGGTTCAACGGCGAGAAGGGCTTCGGCTTCATCACGCCGGACGGCGGCGCTGCCGACGTCTTCGTCCACTTCTCGTCCATCCAGGCGGACGGCTACCGTTCGCTCGACGAGAACCAGCGTGTTGAGTTCGAGATCACCGCTGGTCAGAAGGGCCCCCAGGCGTCCAACGTCCGGCCCATCTGAAACACCCAGAACTTTCCGCAGGCGGGTGCCCCCTCACGGGGGTGCCCGCCTGCGGGCGTTCGGCGCCGTGAGCCCGTCCCCGGACCGGCTCGTCACCGGACCGGCGGCGGCCCCACCGAGGCACGCTCGACGACCCGGAGCACCTGGGACGACGGACCGGGCGGCGGGGGCGGGGCACCCTCGAGGACCGCGGCGACCTGCTCGACGACGGCCCGTGCCGTGTCCCGGAAGTCGAAGCGGATCGTCGTCAGCGGCGGGTCCAGGAACCGACCCATCGCGTCGTCGTCGATCCCGGCGACGGAGAGGTCCTGCGGGACGCGCAGCCCGCACCGCGCCGCCGCGGCGAGGGCGACCGCGGCGTAGAGGTCGTTGTAGCAGCACAGCGCCGTGACCGGGGCCGGCCCACGGACCCACCCGGTGAGCGCCTGCGCGACCGCCTCGACGGCTGCATCGTCCGGGTCTCCGAGGGCCAGGACCGGCGGCTGGTCGAGCCCGAGGTCCAGGGCGGCCCGCCGCACCCCCTCGACCCGACCGTGCGCGAAGAGCGCCAGCCGGGGCTCGGCCACGGTGAGGACGGCCACGCGGCGGTGCCCGTGGGCGGCGAGGTGCTGCAGCTGGAGCGCCCCGACCTGGAGCTCCCCGCGGCTCGGCGCGACCGGCCCCACCGCCTGCGTCGCGGAGCCGGCGTAGGGCATCGCGACGAGCGGGATCCCCGCGTTGCCGACGGCGTCCGCCTCCGCCGGGACGAGCGGGGCCATCGTGAGGACGACGAGCGGGTCGAGGTGGGCGAGCGTCTCGCGCAGCGTCGGGCCGACACCGCCGGTCCACGTGACGAGCGAGCGCCCAGTCGCCGCGACGGCGGCGGTCATCTCGGCGAGCATGCTGCCGAGGTTCGCCCCGATCGGGACGTCGGCCAGCACGAGCAGGACCACGCCCGACGTGCCGCGGCGCAGGGCCCGGGCGGCGGCGTGCGGGGTGTAGCCGAGCTCCGAGGCGGCCAGGAGGACGCGGTCCCGGGTGGCTTGCGGGAACGAGTGCTGGGTACTGCCGCTCAGCACGTAGCTCACGGTCGAGCGGGAGACGCCGGCACGCGCGGCGACGTCAGCGCTCGTCGGCCGGCGAGGGCGGTCCACGGCGCCTCCTCCACTGCGGGGCCGGCGGGCGGGCCTTGCCAGCCGGGCTCGGTGAGCCTCGCGTAGTCACACGATTCACTGACACGTGTGACCTGTTGAGTTGAGGAGCCGTCCATGACCGCCGAGAACCTCCGTCCGGGGGTCGCCCCGCTCCCCCGCCCCGACACCGCGGCGCTCGACGCCGCGCTGCGCGAGCGGGTCGCTGCGCTCTCCCTCGCGGAGAAGGTCCGGCTGCTCACGGGCACCGACTTCTGGTCGATCGACCCCGAGCCCAAGGCCGGGCTGCGCCGGTACGTCGTCTCCGACGGGCCGGTCGGCGTCCGTGGCGAGCGCTGGGACGACCGTGACCCCTCGGCGAACATCCCCTCCCCGACCGCGGTCGCCGCGTCCTGGGACGAGGACCTCGTGACCCGGCTCGGGGCGCTGCTCGCCGCCGAGTCCCGGCGCAAGGGCGTCGACGTCCTGCTCGCCCCGACGATCAACCTGCACCGCACGCCGGTCGGCGGCCGGCACTTCGAGTGCTTCTCCGAGGACCCGCTGCTCACCGGCCGCGTCGCCGCGGCGTACGTGCACGGCCTGCAGGCCAACGGGGTCGCGGCGTGCGTCAAGCACTTCGTCGGCAACGACCAGGAGGCCGAGCGGATGACGGCCGACAACCGGATCGACGAGCAGACCCTGCGCGAGCTGTACCTGGCGCCGTTCGAGCACGTCGAGGAGTTCTCGCGGCCGTGGTCGTACATGGCCGCCTACAACCAGGTCAACGGCACGACGATGACCGAGAACGACCTCCTCGACGACGTCCTCAAGGGGGACTGGGGATCCGACGCCCTCGTCATGTCGGACTGGTTCGCGACCCGCTCGACCGAGGCCGCCGGCAACGCCGGGCTCGACCTCGCGATGCCCGGGCCGATCGGCCCCTGGGGCGCCGCGCTCGTCGAGGCCGTCGAGGCGGGCCGGGTGCCCGAGGCGAAGGTCGACGAGAAGGTGCTGCGGCTGCTGCGGCTGGCCGCCCGCACCGGGGCGGTCGACGGCGTCGACGCCGGCACCCAGCCGTCGGCCCCTGTCTTCGACGCCGGCACGCACGAGGCGCGCGTCGAGTCGCTGACCCGCGAGGCCGCGGCCGCCGGGTTCGTCCTCGTGAAGAACTCCGGCGTGCTCCCGCTGGCGCAGGAGGTCCGCTCCGTCGCGGTCGTCGGGCCGAACGCCCTGCGCGGGCGCACCCTCGGCGGCGGCTCGGCCACCGTCTTCCCGGCCTCCGTCGTCCACCCCGTCGAGGGCCTGCTCGCCGGCCTGGCCGGGGTCGAGGTCCGGCACTCGCTCGGCGTCTCCTCGACCGACCGGGTGCCCCCGGCCGACATCGGCACGCTGCACCTGCCCGACGCCTCCGGTGACGGCATCGAGCTGACCTTCGTCGGCCCGCAGGGGCAGGTCCTCACGACCGAACGCCGCCGGACCGGGGCCTACACGTGGATGGGCGTCGTCGGGGAGGACACCCCGATCTCCTCGCTCGGGCACATCGTCGCCCGCGGCACGCTCACCGCCGCGGCCGACGGCGCGTACCGGATCGGCGCCTCGGGCATCGGCAGCGTCTCGGTGACCGTGGACGGCGAGCAGGTCGCCGCGACCACCCTCGTGCCGCGGCCCGGCGCCGACATCGTCGAGTCGTTCATGATGCCGCCGCAGGCCATCGCGGAGGTCGCGCTCGGCGAGGGCGGGACGGCGGACATCGAGATCCGCTTCACGCCGGGCAGCCTCGACCAGCCGCTCGTCGCCTTCCAGGTGAACGTCGCACCGCCGCGCGGCACGGACGACGAGGAGATCGCCGCCGCGGTCGCGCTCGCCCGCTCGAGCGACGCGGCGGTCGTCGTCGTCGGGACGACCGAGGAGGTCGAGTCCGAGGGCTACGACCGGACGAGCCTGGCGCTGCCCGGCCGGCAGGACGACCTCGTCCGCGCCGTCCTCGCCGCGAACCCGAACACCGTCGTCGTCGTGAACTCGGGCGCCCCGGTGCTCATGCCGTGGCTGGACGACGCGAGAGCCGTTCTCCTGGCGTGGTTCCCGGGCCAGCAGATGGGGGCCGCGCTGGCCGACGTCCTCTCCGGGGCCGTCGAGCCGGGCGGCCGGATGCCGACGACCTGGCCGGCACCGGGCGGTGTGGTGGCACCGGAGAGCGACCCGGTCGACGGTGTCGTCGAGTACACCGAGGGCCTCGACATCGGCTACCGGCGCTACGCCCGCGACGGCATCACCCCGGCGGTCCCGTTCGGGCACGGCCTCGGGTACACGACGTGGGAGCTCGGTGCGCCGCGCGAGGTCGACGGCGGGGTCGCCGTCCGCATGACGAACACCGGCACCCGGGACGGCGCGCACGTCGTCCAGGCGTACCTGTCGCGGCCCGGCTCGGCGGTGCGCCGTCCGGCGCTCTGGCTCGCCGGGTTCACGAAGGTGCGAGTGCCCGCCGGTGGCAGCGCCGAGGCCGTCGTCGCACTGCCCGAACGCGCCTTCCAGCACTGGGACACCGCGGCCCACGCGTTCGTCACCGAGCCCGGCGAGTTCACCCTCACGGTCGGCTCCTCCGCCGCCGACCCCGCCCACACCCTGCCCCTCAAGAAATAGGCCGTACCAGCCCCCCGCTCATGCTCGCGCCGCGTACCCGGGAAACGTTGTCATCCAACGGTTTCCGGTACACGGCGCGAGCATGAGCGGCGTTGCGGGGCGGGTCAGGGACAGCGTCAGGGTCGGCGTGAGGGTCAGGGGGTGAAGGGGAGGCCGGTGTAGTTCTCGGCGAGGCTGGTGGCGGCGGCGTCCGACGCGGTCACGTAGCGCAGCTGGGAGAGCTGGAGCTGGTCGTCGAACGGGTCCGACCCCGGGCTCCGGTGCAGCATCGACGTCATCCACCACGAGAAGTGGGTGGCCCGCCAGACCCGGCGGGTGGCGGTGTCGGAGTAGGCGTCGAGCAGGTCGGTGCGCTGCTCCT
>JACRAB010000067.1 GCA_016213575.1 Actinomycetota bacterium | reverse complement strand
TGATCGCACCGAGGTGCTCCTCGGGCGCGTCGATCGTCAGGTGCTCGAACGGCTCGTTCGTCTTCCCGTCGATCTCCTTCGTGACGACCTGGGGCTTGCCGACCGTGAGCTCGTAGCCCTCGCGCCGCATCTGCTCCATCCGGCCCTTGCGGACGGCGAGCAGCTGGGTGACGGCGCCGAGGTACTCCTCGGGGGCGTCGATCGTCAGGTGCTCGAACGGCTCGTGGAGCTTGCCGTTCACCTGGCGCGTGACGACCTGCGGCTTGCCGACCGTCAGCTCGAAGCCCTCGCGCCGCATCGTCTCGACGAGGATGGCGAGCGCGAGCTCGCCGCGGCCCTGCACCTCCCACGTGTCGGGCCGCTCGGTGGGCAGCACGCGGATCGACACGTTGCCGACGAGCTCGCGGTCGAGCCGGTCCTTGACGAGGCGCGCGGTGACCTTGGTGCCCTTGGCCCGGCCCGCCATCGGCGAGGAGTTCGCCCCGATCGTCATGGAGATCGCGGGCTCGTCGACCGTGATGAGCGGCAGCGGGCGCGGGTCCTCGGGGTCGGCGAGGGTCTCGCCGATGGTGATCTCCGGGATGCCGGCGACGGCGATGATGTCGCCCGGCCCCGCGCTCTCGGCGGACTTGCGCTCGAGCGCCTCGGTCATGAGCAGCTCGGTGACCTTGACCCGGGACATCGAGCCGTCACGCTTGCACCACGTGACCTGCTGGCCCTTGCGGATCGTGCCCGAGCGCACCCGGCACAGCGCGAGCCGGCCGAGGAACGGCGAGGCGTCGAGGTTCGTCACGTGCGCCTGCAGCGGCACCTCGTCGTCGTACGACGGGGCCGGCACCGCCTTCATGATCGTCTCGAAGAGCGGCTGGAGGTTGTCGCTGTCCGGCATGCCGCCGTCGTCCGGGCGGTTCAACGAGGCCCGGCCGGCGCGCGCGGAGGCGTAGACGACCGGGAAGTCGAGCGCGAGGTCCGGGTCGAGCCCGGTGCCGTCGATGAGGTCCATGAAGAGCTCGTACGTCTCGTCGACGACCTCGGCGATCCGCGAGTCGGGCCGGTCGACCTTGTTGACGACGAGGATGACCGGCAGGTGCGCCGCGAGCGCCTTGCGCAGCACGAACCGGGTCTGCGGCAGCGGGCCCTCGGACGCGTCCACGAGCAGCGCGATGCCGTCGACCATGCTCAGGCCGCGCTCGACCTCGCCGCCGAAGTCGGCGTGCCCCGGGGTGTCGATGATGTTGAACGTCACACCGCCGACCGGGGCGTGCTCCCCCGCCCACCGCACCGCGGTGTTCTTCGCGAGGATCGTGATGCCCTTCTCGCGCTCGAGGTCGTTGCTGTCCATCGCACGCTCGTCGATGTGGGCGTGCTCGCCGAACGAGCCGGTCTGCCAGAGCATGGCGTCGACGAGCGTCGTCTTGCCGTGGTCGACGTGGGCGACGATCGCGATGTTGCGGATGTCGTCGCGGGTGCGCGTGGGCATCAAGAAGCCTTCGAGAGAGGTCGGGGATCACCTCGAGTCTACGGGGCGGACGGCGACCGCCCGGACGCGCGGGCGGGAGGGTACGTCGTCCGGGCCGGCCGGTGGGACGGCGGGCCGTCAGCGGGCGGCGGGCGAGCGGCCGAGCAGCGCCCGCACGATCGGCACGTCGGCGGGCAGCCACTCGACGTCGAGCCACTGGCCCGGTCCGAGCACGCGGACGGCGTCGTGGTCCTCGATCGGGGCCGGCTCGCCGTCGGTGACCCGGGCCAGCCAGACCCGCATCCGGTGCGCCGGCGGCAGCGGCCACCCGGGCTCGTCCGGGTCCGGCCCGGGCAGCTCGTCACCGCGGACGACGCGGCCGCCGAGCTCCTCGGCGATCTCGCGGTGCAGCGCCTCGACCGGGTCCTCCCCCGCCTCGACCTTGCCGCCGGGCAGCTCCCAGCCGCCCGCGAGGTGCGGCGGCTCGGTGCGGCGCGCGGAGAGCAGGGTCCGCGGGGCGCCGAGGTCGTCGACGATCGCGGCCCCGACGACGAGCGACACGGCCCGCGGGGCCGTGCCGGGGTCCGGCGGCGTCGTCGTGCTCGTCACGACGCCGAGCCTGCCACACCCCGCCGGGCGCCCCGGCCGGACGCCGCCGTGGTCGCCCGGACGGCCCTGGCAGCCACCCCGGGCACGGCCGCCCGCTCGCCCGGCACGGTTGACCGGTGCCGCGTGCGGGACCAGGGTCGGTGCATGCCACGACTTCTCGACGCCGAAGAGCTGACCCGCCAGCTCGCCGACCTGCCCGGGGTGGCCCGCGGCCGCTGGGGCAGCCTCGTCCTCGCGGTGCAGGCACCGACCTTCGCGGACGCCGTCCGGCTCGTCGCGCTCGCCGCCGACGAGGCCGAGCAGATGGACCACCACCCGGACGTCGACCTGCGCTGGCGCACCGTCTCCTTCACCTTCTCCACGCACTCGGCGGGCGGCGTGACCCAGTACGACGTCGAGCTCGCGCACCGGGTGCTCGCCGCCGCGAAGGCCGTCGGCGCGCAGACCCTGCCCCCTCCCCAGCGGCTCGAGGTGGCGCTCGACGTCGTCGACGCGGACGCCGTCCGGCCGTTCTGGCAGGCCGTGCTCGGCTACCGCGAGCACGTCGCGCCCGGCGACGCCGGGGCCGGCGCCGAGCTCCACGACCCGCGCTCCCAGACCGCGCTGTGGTTCCAGCGCATGGAGCCCGCACGCACCGGGCGCGGCCGCTTCCACCTCGACGTGTACGTGCCCGCCGACGGCTGCCGGGCCCGGGTCGACGCCGCGCTCGCGGCGGGCGGCCGGCTCGTCAGCGACGCGCACGCGCCGTCGTGGTGGGTGCTCGCAGACGCCGAGGGCAACGAGGCGTGCGTCTGCTCCACGTGAGGCGGGTCGATCCGGGCGCCGCCCGGTGATGGCCCAGACTGGGCGCATGCCAGCGGCAGCAGCACCCAGCGTCAGGGCGCACGACGTCGTCGTCTTCGGGGCCAGCGGGTTCGTCGGGCGGCTCGTCGCCGCGCACCTCGCCGAGCACGCGCCGCCCGACGTCCGGGTCGCCCTCGCCGGGCGGGACCGGGCCCGGGTCGAGGCCGTCCGCGCCGGCCTGCCGCCGCGCGCGCAGGAGTGGCCGGTGCTCGTCGCCGACTCCGGCGACCCCGCGTCGCTCGCGGCCCTCGCGGCCGCGACCCGGGTCGTCGTCACGACGGTGGGGCCGTACGACGGCCAGGGGCTCCCGCTCGTCGGGGCCTGCGCCCAGGCCGGCACCGACTACCTCGACCTCACCGGCGAGGTCCTCTTCATGCGCGACAGCATCGCGGCGTTCGACGAGGTCGCCCGGGACAGCGGTGCCCGGATCGTGCACGCCGCCGGCTTCGACTCCGAGCCGTCGGACCTCGGCGTGCTCATGCTCGCCGAAGCGGTCCGCGGCGACGGCGCGGGCGAGCTCGGCCGGACCGTGCTCGGTGTCACGGGCGCGAAGGGCGGCGTGAGCGGCGGCACGGTCGCCTCGATGTGGGGCCAGATGGACCGGATGCGGGCGAGCAGCGACGCGGCCCGCGCCGTCGCCGACCCCTACGCCCTGAGCCCGGACCGCACCGCCGAGCCGGACCGCGGCGACGCCGCGGACGACGAGCGTGACGGCTGGGGCGCCCGCTGGGACGACCTGCTCGGGCGCTGGGTCGGCCCGTTCGTCATGGCCGGCGTGAACACCCGGGTCGTGCGCCGCAGCAACGCCCTCGCCGGGTACGCGTACGGCCGGTCGCTGCGCTACCGCGAGGTCGTCGCGCTCGGCCGGACGGCGGTGTGGGCACCGGCCGCCGCCGCGCTCTCGGTCGGGACGGCGGGGCTCATGCTCGGCGCGTCCGTGCGGCCCGTGCAGTCGCTCATGCGCCGCTTCACACCGTCGCCGGGCGAGGGGCCGTCGGAGACCGCCCGCCGCGAGGGGTGGTTCACGGTCGAGGTCCACACCCGGACGACGACCGGCGCGCACTACCGCTGCGACGTCGTCGGGGTCGGCGACCCCGGCTACCAGGCGACGTCCGTCATGCTCGGCGAGAGCGCACTGACCCTGCTCGACCCGGTGTCCCGCAGCGCTTCGGTCGCCGCGGGCGGGCGGGGCGGCGTCCTCACACCGGCCACCGCGCTCGGACTGCCGCTCGTCAAGCGGCTGCGCGCCCAGGGGTTCACGATCGAGGTGCGCCGGCTCGTCGGGTGACGCGGCGTCCGGGCCGGTGCAACCTTCGGCGGGGCCTGCGGCGTCCGGCGGGCATGACCACACTCCTGCGCCGGCGTCTCGTCGTCGCCACGCTCGTCGGCGCGCTGGCCGGGGCGGTGCTCGCCGGGTGCGGCGGCGCGGACGGCGCACCCGTCGCGGTCGCGGGGACCCAGCCGGCCGGCTGGGTCCGGCTCCCTCCGGCGCCGCTGTCGGCCCGCGAGAACGCGACGGCCGTCTGGGCCGGCGGGCGGGTGCTCGTCCTCGGGGGCGACACGACGCCGTGCCCGCCGAACGCGTCCTGCGTCGCGGCGCCCGCCGGTACGGCGCCCCGGGAGGCCGCGGCGTACGACCCCGGGTCGGCGACGTGGACCCGCATCGCCGACCTGCCGGTCGACGTGGGGTTCCCGAGCACCGTCGTCGTCGGGGATCGGCTCTACCTGTGGCAGCAGGACTGGACCGGGGAGGGCGTCGTCACGGGTGCGTTCCTCACGTA
>JACRAB010000472.1 GCA_016213575.1 Actinomycetota bacterium | reverse complement strand
CGGCGGGCGCGGCCGGACCCGGACGGGGGCCGGAGGGGCGGCCGGCCGGACGGGCCGGTGCCGCGGGTGCTGCGGGGGCGGGGGACGTCTTCACGCCCTTGGCGGCGAGCTCGGCGGGGAAGTCCTCGCGGAGCTTGCGGACGACGGGGGGCTCGACGGTCGACGACGCCGACCGGACGAACTCGCCCATCTCCTGGAGCTTGGCCATGACGACCTTGCTCTCGATGCCGAGCTCCTTCGCGAGCTCGTAGACCCGGACCTTTGCCACGACTCTCCTGTCTCGGTCCGGGCCATGGACAGGCGCGGACCGTTATTACGGCTGTGGGGCGTTCATCGGTGCGATCTCATCGGGTGCTCATCAGCGTCAGACCCGCTTCCGGTGAGGACGGTGACTGGTGGACGTGAACTTCCTGCGACGTACTCGGCGAGGGCCGTCGTGTCCGGCACTCCGCTCCGGCGCAGGGCCCGAGGGAACGCCCGACGGCGCTCGGCGAGCTCGAGGCAGCTGGTCACGGGGTGCAACGAGGCGCCCCGGCCCGGCAGCCTGCGGTGCGGGTCCGGGACGACGGACCAGACACCGTCGACCTCGGCCGCGACCACTCGCAGCAGAACCGACCGAACATCTCGACCACGACATCCCACGCACGTCCGAACGGGCTCCACGAGGGAGCCCGAACCGTCCGGGGGTTGCCGAACCGCGACACCGGCCTCTGGCAGTCTAGCGCGTCGGGAGGCCCGGCTCTTCCCGGGTATCTGGCGCGCCGCGCCCGGGAGGTCACCCGACGTCACCGGGAATCGGCCGCCGCGTCGCTCACGACGTCGGGGCGGATGTCGATCCGCCAGCCCGTCAGCTTGGCCGCGAGGCGGGCGTTCTGCCCCTCCTTGCCGATGGCCAGCGACAGCTGGTAGTCGGGGACGACGACCCGCGCCGACCGGGCCGCGAGGTCGACGACCTCGACCGAGGTGACCTTCGCGGGCGACAGGGCCGCGGCGACGAACTTCGCCGGGTCCTCGTTCCAGTCGACGATGTCGATCTTCTCGCCGTGCAGCTCGTTGACGACCGCACGCACCCGCTGCCCCATCGGGCCGATGCACGCGCCCTTGGCGTTGACGCCCGCGACCGTCGTCCGGACGGCGACCTTGGAGCGGTGCCCGGCCTCCCGGGCGAGCGCGACGATCTCGACCGTGCCGTCGGCGATCTCCGGGACCTCGAGCGCGAAGAGCTTGCGGACGAGGTTCGGGTGCGTCCGGGAGACCGTGATCGCCGGACCCTTCATGCCCTTGCGGACCCCGACGACGTAGCAGCGCAGCCGGCTGCCGTGCGTGTAGTTCTCCCCCGGCACCTGCTCCGGGGGCGGCAGCAGCGCCTCGAGGGTGCCGAGGTCGACGTGGACCATCTTCGGGTCGGCGCTCTGCTGGACGACGCCGGAGACGATGTCGCCCTCGCGGCCGCGGAACTCCCCGAGGATCTGCTCGTCCTCGGCGTCGCGCAGCCGCTGGAGGATCGTCTGGCGCGCGGTGGCCGCGGCGACCCGGCCGAAGCCCTCCGGAGTGTCGTCCCACTCGCGGACGACGACACCGCCCTCGCCGTGCTCCTGCGCCCACACGACGACGTGGCCGCTCGCCCGGTCGAGGACGACGCGGGCGTGCTGCTCCGCGCCCTCCGTGCGGTGGTAGGCGAGCAGGAGGGCCTGCTCGATCGTGCGCACCAGGACGTCGAAGGGGATCTCCTTCTCCCGCTCGAGCATCCGCAGCGCCGCCATGTCGATGTCCATCAGGCCTCCTCCCCGTCCTCGTCGTCCGTGTCGTCCGTGTCGTCGTCGTCCGTGTCGTCGTCGTCGGCCCCGTCCCCGAGGTCGTCGTCCGCACCGGCGGGCTCGTCGGGCCGGTTGAACTCGACCTCGACCCGGCCCTTGCGCAGGTCGTCCCAGCCGAGCAGGCGGCCGTCGACGGTCACCCCGTCGTCCCCCGCCTCCGTGAGCCGGCCGGCGACCGTGCCGCCGTCCGTGAGGGTCACGGTGACGAGCCGGCCGCGGGCCCGCAGCCAGTGCCGCGGCTCGGTGAGCGGCCGGTCCACCCCGGGCGAGGTCACCTCGAGCACGTAGGGCGTCCCGCCCATGACGTCGCTGGAGTCGAGCGCCTCGGACAGCGCCCGCGCGGCGCTCTCGACCGACTCGACGGGGACGCCGCCGAGGACGTCGTCCGGGAGGTCGACGACCACGCGGAGCACCCGGCGGCGACCGGCGGGCGTCACGGTGACGTCCTCGAGGACGAGCCCCGCCGACGTGACCGCGGCTGCGGCGACCGCACGGACCTGGTCCGGCGTCGTCGTGCCCATCGGTGCCTCCTCGTGTGCTGTTGTCCGCTCGTTGCTGCGACGGGCCAGACTACCCGGGCGGGCGCCGGGCCGGGTCACGGGCGTCGGCGGGGCCCGGCCCGTGGGGGCCACGGATCGTGGAATGATGCGCGACCGTGGGTGTCAGCGGCGAGGGCGGGGCGTTCGAAGGACCCGAACGCCGGCGGACTGCCGTTCAGCG
>JACRAB010000468.1 GCA_016213575.1 Actinomycetota bacterium | reverse complement strand
TAACTTCGCGAGCAGCGCCTGGGCCCGCGGCAGGCCGGCGTTCGCGGCACCGGCCAGCTCGTCGACGAGGGCCTCCCGGCCACGGGCGCGGGAGCGGATCGTCTCGAAGTCGCGGGCGACCGAGGAGTGCCCGTTCGCCAGGCCGGTCCCGACGTGCCCCGCCTGGTGGCCGGACAGGCCCGCACCGACCGTGGCGACCACGTGGTAGACGACGGTCGTCACCCCGAGCGCGTGCTTGACCTCCTCGAACGCCGGGCCGGCGGACTCGTCGAGGAGCGCGAGGGACGGCGTCACGACCGAGTCGAAGAAGCGCAGCTCCCACGCGAGACCTTCGTACGCGGCCTCGATGCTCACCTCCTGGCCCTGGAGCGGGCCGAGTGACTCCCGGGTCGCGAGCAGGTGCAGGTTGCGCGCAGCGACGGCCGCGACGGTGATCCGGCCGCCGTCCAGCAGGGGCATCCGGCCGCGGACCGCGGGCGGGAAGGTCAGCGCCTGGTCCACGTAGGAGCGGTGGACCTCCTGGACGTAGCCGGCGACGGCCCGCCGCATGTCCTCGGGTCCGGCCATGACCCCTCCCGTCCTGCCGCACCGCGCCGTCGCGGTGCCCGCCCGCGCACGCTACCCCGCGACGGTCGGCCGCGGGACCCGTCGTTCTTCTATGTGGAACGGCGGTCCTTCCCACGGAACGCTACCCCGACCTACCGTCGGCAGCGAGCGACCGACGCACGTCCACCCGGTCGCCCACGACGAGGAGGTCATCCCGTGGGAGTCCTGCGCCTGGCACACGTCGACGTCCGGACCCCGGACCTCGAGCTCTCGACCGCGTACTACACGCAGGTCCTGGGCCTCCAGCTCGCAGGCCGGGACGAGGACTCGGTCTACCTCAAGGGCTGGGACGAGGAGGACCACCACTCGCTGCGGCTGCGCTACGACAACCGGATCGGGATGGACCTGTTCTCGTTCCGGGTCGAGCGCGAGGACGACCTCCACGACCTCGAGAAGCGCCTGGAGAAGGCCGGCTGCCACGTGCAGCGCCTCTCCAAGGGCGACTACCTGGGCCAGGGCGAGTCGATCCGGTTCGAGGTGCCGTCCGGCCAGACGATGGAGCTCGTCTGGGACCTGGAGAAGACCGGCAACATGCTCGGCAAGCTCAACCCGTCGCCGGTCCCGCCGCCGGACCTCGCCGGGATCGCCCCGCCCCGGATGGACCACCTCCTCATCAACGCGGAGGAGGTCGGCGAGGCCTACCGGTTCTTCAAGGAGGTCCTCGGCTTCCGGATGACCGAGCAGGTGCTCGACGCCAACGGCCACCAGCTCGGCGTGTGGATGGAGCGCTCGCACTCCCCGCACGACGTCGCGATCGTCAACGGTCCCAACGGCGCGCTGCACCACTTCGCGTTCTGGCTCGACGACTGGGACCACGTCCGCAAGGCGGCCGACATCCTCGCCTACAACGGCGTCCAGATCGACCAGGGCCCGACCCGGCACGGGGTCACCCGCGGCAACACGATCTACTTCTTCGACCCGCTGGGGATCCGCAACGAGGTCTTCACCGGCGGCTACAGCCCCGACCCCGACTTCCCGGCCATCACGTGGTCCGAGGACCAGTTCGGCCGCGGCCTCTTCTACTACGAGAACGTCGTCGCCCAGCGCTTCCTGCGCTTCCACACCTGAGGAGTGCCCGTGTCCGACCGCATCCTTCGCCTGCAGCACGTGCAGATCCGGGTCCCGGACCTCGAGCTCTGCACGGCCTACTACACCGAGGTCGTCGGCCTCGTGGAGACCGCGCACGACGAGGGCCGGGTCTTCCTCAAGTGCTGGGACGAGCACGAGCACCACTCGGTCGTGCTGCGCCAGGCACCGACCTACGGCCTGGACCACATGTCGTTCAAGGTCGCCGAGCTCGACGACCTCGACTACTACACGCAGCGGGTCGAGGGCGCCGGCATCGCGGTCAAGCGCTACGCCCGCGGCGAGCTCGGCCCGGGCTGGGGCGACGCGATCCGGTTCGAGGCGCCGTCCGGCCACACGGTCGAGCTGGTCTTCGGCATGGAGAAGGTCGGCAACATGCTGCCGCTGTTCAACCCGCCGCCCCGGCCGGGCAACCTCGTCGGCATCGCGCCGCCGCGGCTCGACCACATCTTCATCATGGCCGAGGACGTCGACGCGGCGACCGCGTTCTTCCGCGACGTCCTCGAGTTCCGGCTCACCGAGCAGATCCTCGCCAACGACGGCCACCAGATCGCGACCTGGCTCGAGCGCTCGCACACCCCGCACGACCTCGCGATCGTCACCGGCCCGAACGGCGCGCTGCACCACTTCGCGTTCTGGCTCGACGACTGGAACGCCGTCCGGGAGGCCGCGGACGCGTTGGCGTACAACGGCGTGACGATCGACGTCGCCCCGACCCGGCACGGCGTGACGCGCGGCTACACCGTCTACTTCTTCGACCCCGTGGGCAACCGCAACGAGCTCTTCACCGGCGGCTACTGGGTCGACCCCGACTTCGAGCCGATCACCTGGACCGAGGAGGAGATGGGGCGGGCGATGTTCTACTACGCCCGCGAGGTCAACGAGCGCTTCTTCACGGTGCACTCGTGACGGCCACCGACGAGGGGAACGCGACCTTCCGGCGGACCGACCGCACCGACGCCCCCCTCTACCTGTCGCGCTACACCGCTCGCACCCACCGCGCCAACCCGGGCCGGCCGGACGCCGACCAGGCCCAGGACGCCGACACCCCGCTGTACCTGCGCCGCTTCCGCGAGCGCCAGGACGGCTCCGGCCCGGCCCGCCCCGCGCTCCTCGAGGTCGACGGCGAGCGGTTCGCCCAGCAGTACGCCGAGGCGACCCGCAGCCACGAGATCATCCCCGAGCCGGCGCAGCGCGCGACCGACGACTACGTCGCCGAGATCCGGATCATCCGGCACGGCATCACTCAGGGGTACTCCACCGACGCCGGTCTGACGCCGATGGGCGGCTGGCAGGCCCACCAGCGCGGCCACGCCCTGTCGAAGACCCTGCGCGCCTGGCCGAAGATGCGGATCATCTGCGCCGACACGAACCGGGCGCGGCAGACCGCCGAGCAGATCCACCGCGGCCTGCTCGACGGGCTCGACCAGTTCGGCCGCGACGCCCAGATCGAGGGTCCGACGGCGATCCCGGAGCTGCGCAACTTCCAGGTGTGGACGCCGGACGGCCCGCGGGACATCACCGCGGCGTTCCGCCAGTACCAGGCGCTCATGGAGAAGCTCGAGCGGATGGCGGTCGGCGACCGCCCCCGGTGGCTCGTCGAGATCGACCGGTTCTACCGCACCCAGCTCGGCGGCCAGGACCCGATCCAGACCTGGCTGACGATCCCGCTCATGTACTTCGAGTCCCCGCAGGCCTGTGTGCGTCGGTTCTGGAAGGGCTTCCTGCGGATCATGGAGGAGTCGCCCGGGTCCCGGATCATCGCGGCCACCCACTCCGGGCCGATCCGCGCCTTCGCGACGTGGGCGCACGGGTACGACCCGGGCGAGCCGCACAACGTCGAGGAGGTCATCGTCCGGATCCGCAAGGGCGGCAGGACCGCTCTCGTCGGCTACCGGAACCGGGTCACCGAGGTGAACATCCCCGACCCGGACGACATGCCGGTCTGGGACGGCGCATGACCGTCACCGAGCTCGCGCCGCACCAGCCGCACGCGGAGGGCGAGCTCCGGTCGGTGTCGATCGCGGTCGCCGTCCTCGACTGCTTCGCGGACGCCGTCGAGCTCGGCCCGACGCAGGTCGGCCGCCGGATGGGGATCGCGAAGAGCACCGCGAGCCGGATGCTCAGCGCGCTCGCCGTCGGCGGCATGCTCGAACGGACGCCGGCCGGGCGGTACCGGCTGTCGATGCGGCTGTTCCACTACGGCCAGCTCGCCGTCGACCGGCTGCCGCTGCGCGGCGTCGCCCGGCCGGTGCTGCTCGAGCTGCACGAGTCGCTGCGCGAGCTCGTCCAGCTCGGCATCCCGGTCGGGGGGCACGTGCTCTACGTCGACCGGGTCGGCGGCGCCCCGTCCACGGCCCGGCTGTCGGGCGAGGTGGTGCGCCGGGTGCCCGGCTACTCCTCGAGCGCCGGCCGCGTCATGGCCGCGTTCGACCCCTCGATCGCACGGGCCACCGCGGGCGTCGAGCGGCGCAAGCACACGCCGTTCACGGTCACGGACGGCGCGCGGCTCACCCAGGTGCTGCGGCAGGGCCGGCAGGCCGGCTGGGTCGCGAGCCGGGAGGAGTACGAGCTCGGCTACTCCTCGATCGCCGCCCCGGTGCTCGTCGGCGTCCCGGGGGCGGCACCGCGCGTCGTCGGCGCGATCTCCGTCGTCGGGCCGAGCGCCAACGTCGTCGGCCAGCGCCGCGAGTTCGTCGCGGCGAGCGTCTGCCGGGCCGCGCGCCGGGTCGGCACCGCGCTCACCGGCCTCAGGGAGGACTGACCCGTGCCCACCGCATCGCCCCGGACTGCATGAGGACTGCGTTGACCAAGGCTCTGGCCGCGATCGTCGGCCCCGGCAACATCGGGACCGACCTGCTCGCGAAGCTGCGCCGCAGCAACGACATCGAGGTCGGCTACGTCGTCGGCATCATGGAGTCCGAAGGGCTCGAACGGGCCCGGGCGCTCGGCGTCGAGGCGTCGGCCGGCGGCGTCGACTTGCTGCTCGACCGTCCGGTGCTGCCGTCGAAAGTCTTAGACGCGACGTACGCCAAGGCGCACCCCGCGGCGGCGCCCCGGTTCGCCGAGGCGGGCATCGTCGCGATCGACCTCACCCCGGCGGCGGTCGGCCCGCTCGTCTCGCCGCCGGTGAACTTCCGCGACCACGTCGCGGCACCGAACATCAACATGATCAGCTGCGGCGCACAGGCGACGGTGCCGATCGTGCACGCGGTGAGCAGCGTCGTCCGGGTCGACTACGCCGAGATCGTCGCGTCGGTGGCGTCAAAGTCGGCCGGCCCCGGCACCCGCGCGAACATCGACGAGTTCACCCACACGACGAGCCGCGCCGTCCGCGAGCTCGGCGGGGCGACCCGGGGCAAGGCGATCATCGTCCTCAACCCCGTCGAGCCACCGATGATCATGCGGGACACCGTCTTCTGCTCGATCCCCGCCGACGCCGACCGCGACGCCGTCACGGCCTCGATCGAGCGCCGCGTCGCCGAGGTGCAGGAGTACGTGCCGGGCTACACGCTGCGCAACGCGCCGCAGTACGACGAACCGCGCGAGCAGTGGGGCGGCAACGGCCGGGTCGCGGTGTTCCTCGAGGTGCGGGGCGCCGGCGACTACCTGCCGGAGTACGCCGGCAACCTCGACATCATGACCGCGGCCGCCGCTCGCGTCGGCGAGCTCGTGGCCCGCGAGAAGGCGAGCGTGACCGCGTGAGCAGCAACGGTTCCCAGCCGGACGACAGCGCCACCGGCGGTACCCGTCGGCCGGTCCGGATCACCGACACGACCCTGCGCGACGGCAGCCACGCGATGTCGCACCAGTTCACCGAGGCGCAGGTGCGGGCCACGGTGCACGCGCTCGACGCAGCCGGCGTCGAGGTCGTCGAGGTGACCCACGGCGACGGTCTCGGCGGCTCGTCGTTCAACTACGGCTTCAGCCACACGAACGAGATCGACCTCATCCGGGCCGCCGTCGAGGAGGCCACGCAGGCGACGATCGCCGTCCTGCTCGTGCCCGGCATCGGCACGATGGACGACCTGCGGCAGGCCCGGGCCGTCGGCGCCGGCATCGCCCGCGTCGCGACGCACTGCACCGAGGCCGACGTGTCCGTCCAGCACTTCGGCCTCGCCAAGTCGCTCGGCATGGAGACCGTCGGGTTCCTCATGATGAGCCACCGCACCGACCCGGCGAACCTCGCCCGGCAGGCCCGGATCATGGCGGACGCCGGGGCGGACTGCGTGTACGTCGTCGACTCCGCGGGCGCGCTCGTCCTCGGCGACGCGCAGGAGCGCGTCAAGGCCGTCTTCGACGAGATCGGCCACCAGGCGCAGGTCGGGTTCCACGGTCACCAGAACCTCTCGCTCGGCGTCGCGAACTCGGTGCTCGCGTTCCAGACCGGTGCCCGGCAGATCGACGGCTCGCTGTGCGCCCTCGGCGCCGGCGCCGGCAACTCGCCGACCGAGGTGCTCGCCGCGACGTTCGACCACCTCGGCGTCACGACCGGGGTCGACGTCGGCGGGGTGCTCGACGCCGCCGAGGAGGTCGTCCGGCCGTACCTGCCGCGCTGGCCCAAGGCCGACCGCACGGCGATCGTCCAGGGCTGGGCCGGCGTCTACTCCTCGTTCCTCCTGCACGCCGAGCACGCCGCCGAGCGCTACGGCGTGCCCGCGCACGAGATCCTCCAGCGCGCCGGCGAGGCCGGCTACGTCGGCGGCCAGGAGGACATGCTCATCGACATCGCCCTCCAGCTCTCCCAGGAGCGCGACCTCGCCGCCACCGGCGCCCGCTGAGCGACAGGAAGGTCACCGTGGAGTACTTCGGTCACGTCATCGGCGGCCAGGAGGTCGCGTCGGCCGACGGCGCGACGATGCCGTCCGTCGACCCGTACACCCGCGAGCCGTGGGCGACGGTCGCGCTCGGCGGGGCCGAGGACGCCGCCCGGGCGGTCGCGGCGGCCCGTGCGGCCTTCGACTCCGGCCCGTGGCCGCGGATGGGCTTCGAGAAGCGGCAGAGGCTCATGCACCGGCTCGCGGACCTCATGGAGGAGCACGCCGACGAGCTCGCGGCCGCCGACACGCACGACATGGGCAAGCCGATCGGCCAGGCCCGGCACGACGTCGCGCGCAGCGTGTGGAACTTCCGGTTCTTCGCCGACCACGCCCGGATGGCGTCGTCCGAGGCGTACCCGATGGACTCCGGGCACCACGCGTTCACCCAGTACGACCCGGCGGGGGTCGTCGTCGCGATCTCGCCGTGGAACTTCCCGCTCATGCTCAGCACGTGGAAGGTCGCCCCCGCCCTGGCCTGGGGCAACACGGTCGTCCTCAAGCCGGCCGAGGACACCCCGGTGTCCGTGACGATCCTCGCCCGGCTCGCCGTCGAGGCCGGGTTCCCGCCCGGCGTGCTCAACGTCGTCCACGGCTACGGCCCCGACTCGGTCGGCTCGGCCCTCACGGCGAACCCGGACGTCGACCGGATCACCTTCACCGGCGAGTCCGGCACCGGGCGGATCATCGCGGCCGCCGCGTCCCGCCACCTCGTCCCGGTGAGCCTCGAGCTCGGGGGCAAGGGCGCGAACATCGTCTTCGACGACGCCGACCTCGACAACGCCGTGCACTGGGCGGTCGAGTCGATCTTCCGCAACGCGGGGCAGGTCTGCCTGGCCGGCTCGCGGCTGTACGTCCAGCGCGGCATCTACGACGAGTTCATGGCCCGGTACACGGCTGCGGCCGAGGCGCTCGTCGTCGGCGACCCGAAGGACCCGGCGACGCAGTTCTCCGCGGCCCTGGCCAGCGAGGAGCACTACCGCAAGGTGACCGGCTTCCTCGACGAGGCCTCTCTCGGCGGCGGCCGGGTGGTCACCGGCGGGCTGTTCACCGACGACCGCCGCGAGGGCTGGGGGGTGCTGCCCACGATCGTCGCCGACGCCCCCGGGGACGCCCGCGTCGTCCGCGAGGAGATCTTCGGCCCGGTCGTCGTCGCCACCCCGTTCGACACCGAGGACGAGGTCGTCGCGCTGGCGAACGACACCCGCTACGGCCTCAACGCCATGGTCTTCACGGAGAACCTGTCGACGGCGCACCGGGTCTCCGGGCGGCTGAAGGCCGGCACCGTCTGGGTGAACTGCTTCTTCATCCGCGACCTGCGCGCGCCGTTCGGCGGTGTCGGCGACTCCGGCGTCGGCCGCGAGGGCGGCACGTTCAGCCGCGAGTTCTTCACCGAGCCCAAGGCCGTCGTCATGCAGATCACCCGCTGACCACCCCGGACCTGCTGCGCGCGGACAAGGCGTCAGGGGCGGGGCGGTCATCGCAGCGGTCCTGGCCCGGCTTCGATAACTCAGTGCCGACCGCCGCGACCAGCCGTAGCGTCGACGCGTGACAGTCTCCTTCCGGCTCCTGCGCGAGGCCCTCGCCGTCCTCGCGCTCCCGGCGGAGCGACAACGGGAAGCCCTGGCCGGTACGGCCGTTACCGACGAACTCGTGCTCGACCTCGACAACGCGGTCTGCAGCCTCAAGTACGAGATGGACCGCACCGGCATACGTCTGCCTCCTGCGCTTGTCGAGGCACTCCAGCAGTTCAAGGACGCGCTCTCGGCCCCTCCGGAAGACCCGCTCTGGGACGACATCTCGCTGGACCAGCACCCGACCTGGGCCTCGGCGCGCGTCACCGCCCTCGAACTCCGCGACCAAGTGCGCGCGCTCCTACCCCAGGACGACTTCAAGGACACGCCCTGATATGTAGACGTGTGCTGTCAAGGGGCAGGGTGATGCGGCGCCCGGGGACCGTCGTTCCCGGGCGCCGCACCGTGTTGCCGGACGGCGTGGCGTCAGGTGGCGCGCGTGTCGGTATCGACGCGTCGTCAGTCTGATATGCGCGGGTTGGTTACCGCAGGACGGACTGTTCGGCTGCAGCGGACCGCGGGTCTAGCAATCGAGCGTGCGCCCACCGCGAAGTGGCGGCGGTCGTGCTCATAGGGCGTGTCGCGGGTCGCTGCCAGGCGCTGCCGCCTCCATCGGTCATCGTCGTCCGGACGTGTTGTCCTCCAACGCGTGCGTGCGCCGGAGTTGAATAGTGGAGCCTGCGGCTCGGGGTCGTCGGGTCAGTCCTCGAGGACGGCCAGGGACCAGCACCAACCGGCGAGCTCTCGGGCGATCGCGGCGTTCGCGACCGTGGACCGTTTGCCGCGGGCGTCGAAGTGCGCCCACCGGGCCTGCAGGCGCCGGTTCGCTCGCCGGCCACGATCGACCGCGGCCGGGCTGGCGACCGCCCAGCGGCGACGCAGGTCCACGCCGGGCGCCCGGTAGGCGGGCCGGTGGTGCCAGGCCGCCTCGATCAGCAGCCGGCGGGCGTGACCGTTGCCGGTCTTGGTGATCCCGCCCTGGCTGCGGGTGGCGCCTGAGGAGGACTCGGCGGGGACCAGGCCGAGGTAGGCGCCGATCGAGCGGCCGGGGAACCGATGCCAGTCCCCGATCTCCACGGCCAGCCCGAACGCGGTCAACGTGGACACTCCCCGCAGGCAGCCCAGCCGGTGCACGACCGGGGTGAACGCCGAGTCCGCGGCCAGGTCGGCGATCGCCTGGTCGAGTCGGTCCCGGCGCGCGACCGCGGCGAGCATGGTCTCGTAGGCAACCTCGTAGGTCAGCTGCAGCGGCGCGGACCCGAACCGCTGCGCGCGCAGCCAGCGGTCGTGGACCCCGGTCCAGGCCTTCCCGCCGGACCAGACGATCCCTTGCCGCAGCAGCAGCTTGGCCACCCGGTGCCGGGCCGACATCAGATCCCCACGGGCGTCCTCCCGGGCCCGGACCAGGTCCCGGGCGGCCTCGGTGGCCGCTGCCGGGACTGCGACCGGGACGATCTGCCCGGCGTGCAGCAACCGGGCCAGGTGCCGCGCGTCGCGCATGTCGGTCTTGACCCGGTCCCCGCTGGGCCGCATCAGCTTCGACGGCGCGGCGACCTCGACCTCCACCCCACGCTCGGTGAGGAACCGGGCCAGCCCGAACCCCGTCGGGCCGGCCTCGTAGGTCACCTTCACCGGCCCGGGCAACCCCGCGATCCAGGCCGCGACATCCTCGTGAGCGGGCGTCAGCCGCCGCTCGGTGATCTCCCCGGTAGTCCCGTCCAACGCCGAGGCGACCACCGACCGTGCGTGCACATCCAGACCCACACTCGTACGCTGAACAACCACTGGGGGCCTCCCACATCTGTGGCTCTACGGCCGGCCAACCCCGGCCGCAACCCACGTTCACATGCGGTCGAGGCCCCCAGCCCGTACCCCCATACCGTCTAGCTCTGCCGCTGCGCCACGGTTCACGAAATCGTCAACCATCGGTTGACGCTCAGATAGCGTCAACCTACAGTTGACGCATGACGACACCCAAGACTGCGACGAGCCCGGTGCGGCTCGACGAGCTGATCCAGGCCATCAAGCAGGCCCACCCCGACGCCCTCGACCAGCTCAGCGACGCCGTGCTGACCGCCGACCACCTCGGCGACGTCGCGGACCACCTCATCGGGCACTTCGTGGACCAGGCACGCCGGTCCGGTGCGTCCTGGACGGAGATCGGCCGCAGCATGGGTGTCACCAAGCAGGCGGCCCAGAAGCGGTTCGTCGCCAAGGCGGATGCGCCCGACCTCGACGCGAGCCAGGGGTTCAGTCGCTTCACGGAGCGGGCCCGGGCCGTCGTCGTGAAGGCGCAGGAGGAGGCCAGAGGACGCAGTCACGACCAGATCACCGTGGCCCACCTGGTGCTCGGCCTGACGGCGGACCCGACCTCGCTCGCAGCCAGGACGATCGAGGGGCAGGGCGTGTCCCTCGACACCGTCCGGCAGACCGCTGTCGCGACGCTCCCGGAGCCTGCCGGTGAGGTCCCGGCGCTCATCCCGTTCGACGCACTGGCGAAGAAGGCCCTGGAGCTGACCTTCCGCGAGGCCCTGCGGTTGGACGCCACCCACGTCGGCACCGAGCACATCCTGCTCGCCCTGCTCGAGAGCGAGGACGGCACCGGCGTGCTCGCGGGCCTCGGTGTCGACAAGGCCGCGGCCGCGGCCTCGCTCAGGACAGGCTGAGGACGACGAACCGCTCGTCGCCGGTCGGGCCGCCCCACAGCGCCGGGTCGTCGAGCGCCGTGACGGCCGCCTCGGCACGATGCCGCAGGACGAGCGCCTCCACGTCCGACGCGTGCAGTCCGGCACCGGTGTGCCAGAACCCTTCCACGAGAACGAGTCTGCCGCCGGGCGCGAGCAACCGGACCCAGCGGGCCAGGGCGGCGTCCGGGTCCGGCAGCGCCCACAGCACGTGCCGGCAGAGGACGACGTCGTAGCCGCCGGGGTCGAAGGCCGGCGCGGCGGCGTCCCCGACCGTGAACGTCGTGGCCGCCCGGACGCCGCCGTCCGCCGCCTTCCGGACCGCTGCCTCGACCATCCGCGGCGAGAGGTCGACGCCGTCCACCCGGTGACCCGCCTGCGCCAGGAGCACCGACAGCGTGCCCGTGCCGCAGCCGAGGTCGGCGACCCGGGCCGGCGCCGGCGGCAGCAGCGCGCCGAGCAGCCCCGCCCACGCCGCCCGGGCGGCCGGGTCGCGCAGCCCGTGGTCGGGCTCGTCGTCGAAGGTGTCCGCTTCGGCGTCCCAGAGCCGCGCGACGTCGTCCGGTTCCGCAGTCATCCCGCCACCCTGCCGCAGCGGACCGACACCGGCTCAGCGGGTCAGCCCCCTCCGAGGTCCGCGACGGCCCGGTCGAGCAGTTCGGCCTGGGTACGGTCGACCGTGACGTCCTGCTGGAACAACCGGTCGACGAGCTCCGGCGGGAAGAGCCGCCGGACGCCCACCGCGTAGGCGGCACCGTCCCCGGGCAGCTCGACCGTGCGCTCGGTCGTGTCGATTCTCACGGGGGCCGACACCCCGGTCCCCGGTTCGACGACCCCGTCCCTGCGAACGAAGGTCCCGCAGTCCGCCCAGACGTAGGCGTAGCGCCCGTCCGCCGACCCGCCGAGCACGTCCACCCCGCAGTAGACCGGCCCGCCAGTGGTGCCGAGCAGGGCCGTGCGCGCCGCCGGGTCCGACTCGAGCAGGTCGCGAACGGCGTCCGCCGGCCACGGCGACGGCGGTACGCCCGGTGACGAGCAGGCCGCGAGCGCGAGCAGCACCGCGCCGATCCGTCTCTTCCCGGCCATGCCACCCTCCCGGTCTCTCCACCGCAGGACGCTCAGCGGTCGACCGACGTTGCCATCGGGGTGTCAGGGCCGGTCCACCACGACCCCGCTGCGCAGGTCGGGCGGCAGGTGCCCGAGGTCGTCGAAGCCGACGAGGTTCGCGGGCACCCCGTCGCGCAGGTGCAGCACCGTCAGCGAGGCGTGCGACGGGTTGAGCCCCATCCACCGCCAGCGCGGCGCGTCGAGCGCGTGCCGGACGAACCAGCCGACGACGAACGCGTGCGTCACGAGCACGAGCCGCAGCGGTTCGCCCGGCGGCCGGCCGGCAGCCTGCCTCTCGCCGAGCAGCAGCGTCACGGTCCGCGCGGCGGTGCCCGCAGAGAACGCGGCCACGGCGGCGTCGAGGGCCTCGCCGTCCGGGTCGACCTCGTCGCCGCCCGCGGCGGCCGCCGAGGCGACGAACCGGCGATAGGGCTCGGGCGCCTGCGTGACGTCCCGGGGCAGCGGCGTCCGGTCGTCGAGGTGCGCCGTCACCGCGACGTCCGCGCAGCCGGCCGCCGCCGCGACCCGCTCCGCCGTCTCCCGGGCGCGCGCCAGCGGACCGTGCAGGACGGCGTCCACGCGCCGCTCCCGCAGCCGCGCCCCGAGCGCGTCCGCCTGTGCCCGGCCCCGCGCCGACAGCCCGGCGGACGGGTCCTCGGAGTCGCTCGCGTACCCCGGTTCGGCGTGCCGGACGACGTGGAGCAGCACCTCGGTCATCCCCCGACCCTGCCCTACCCGGCGACGGGCGTCAGAAGGTTTGGGCGCCCGGGCGAGGGGCACGGTCAGGTCTCGCGACGAGGAAAGGACCCGACGATGCAGATCCCCAAGGACCAGATCCTCAAGTACCTCGAGCAGCAGGGTCAGGGCAGCACGGCGAGCCGGGCGCAGAACGAGCTGCCCGACCAGGTCGACACCGAGCAGCACGGAGACCTGCTCGCCAACCTCGGCATCGACGTCGGCAGCATCATGAACGCCGGCGGCGGCGGTCTCCGGGGCAAGCTCGGCCTCTGAGCCGGCGCACCGTCCTCCACGACGGAGGTCACCTCACGGTGGCCTCCGTCGTCGCACGTCCGCCCGCAACCGGCCGGCCGGTGCAACCCTTTCCGGGTCCCACCCGCTCACTGGGGGACGGGAGGTGGTCCGTCTGGACAGCGACGTCGCCGAGGCGCTCGACGCCTACGTGCGCGCCCGGGGCCAGCGTCTCCTGCGGACGGCGTACCTCCTCACCGGCGGCGACCGGCTGCTCGCCGAGGACCTCGTCCAGAACGCACTGGCCTCCGCGCTCGTCTCCTGGCGACGGCTGCGGGACGTCGCGGACATGGACGCCTACATGCACACCGCCCTGGTCCACGCCCGCAGCCGCTGGTGGAGCCGGCGCTGGCACGGCGAGGTGCCCTCGGAACGGCTTCCCGACGTCGCGACACCGAACGAGACCGACCAGGTCGACGGCACCACCGACATCGTGGTCGCCCTCCGCGAGCTCCCGCCGCGGCAGCGCGCCGCCGTCGTCCTGCGCTACTTCGAGGACCTCACCGAGGTGCAGACGGCAGCCGTCCTCGGCTGCTCCGTCGGCACCGTGAAGAGCCAGACGGCCCGCGGGCTCGACAAGCTGCGCGTCGCGCTGGGGCCCGGGTCCGCCCCCGGCGGCCAGGACGACGACCCCGCGCCGCACGACCCGCCGGCACCCGCCGCGTCCTCGAGGAGGAGACAGTGACCCGACCCGACCAGGTCGAGACCGCAGTCCGGAGGGCTCTCGAGGACGCCGTCGCGGGCCTGCCCCCGGTGACCACCCTCGTCGAGGGGATGCACGCCCGCGCCGCGCGGATCCGCCGCCGGCGGCGCACGGTCAGCGCTGCCGTGGCGGTCGCCGTGGTCGTCGGCGGGGTCGGCGGCCTGCTGCCGCGTTGGGGCGGCACCGGCACGCCGCCGGACGTCCCACCGGCAGGGTCGTCACGGTCGGCGGCCCCGGCACCGGCCACCCGGACCCCGGCGCAGCGCCCCGACGGCCCGGTCCCGTCCGGCCCCGCGACGTCCGGCGCTGCGACGTCCGGCCCGAGCACCCCGGGGACGCCGTCCGGCCGGCCCGCCGCCCCGCTCCCCCGACCGGCGGTGACCTCGGCGGGGGCGTCGGCCGACGACTGGTCCCGGCGCACCCCGGCGCTCGACGAGACGTTCGCCGCCGGGCCGCTCGACCGGCGCCGGTGGACGCCGTACGTCGGCTCCTCGGCACCGGTCACCGACTGGACGCCGGACGCCGTGACCGTCTCCGGGGGCACGCTGCGGATCGCTGTCGAGCCGGTGCTGCCGCGGGTCCGTGCCGGCGGGGTCAAGGCGGTCGCGGAGCACCGGACCGGTCGCTGGGAGGTCCGCTGGCGGATGAGCGCCGGCGGCGGCGCGATCGCCCAGCTCGACCTGCTCGGCGACGGCCCGGACGGCGTGAGCCACGCCGCGACGCTCGACCCGAGCCGCGGCACGCTGACCGTGCAGGACCTCGTGCACGGCACCGAGACCCGCGTCGCCGTCGACGGTCGCGAGTACCACAGCCTCGCCGTCGAGACCACGCCCCGCGGCGTGCGCTGGCTGCTCGACGGCGTCGTCGTCGACGACCGGCCGGGCACCGCGCCGCGCAGACCGCTGGTGCTCGCGTTGCAGGCCTTCGTCTCCGAGCCGGCGTGCGCCGCCCAGCCGCCGGCGGCGGGCTGTCCCGGGCCGTCGGTGGCCGGCACCGTCCTCGAGGTCGACCGGGTCCGCTTCTGGCCCTACCGGTCCTGATCGCCGGGGGGTGCGCCGCACGGGTGCAACCCTCCGGGCCGTCCAGCCGCTCATGTCTGCCGAACGGGCTCGCGCCACGGGGGCGCGCGCCCGCACCAGGAGGCATCGCGTGACGACACGACGTACCCCGCCCGGACGACGGCAGCGATCGGCCGCAGCCCTCGTCGCCGCTCTGCTCGCCGCCGGCGGCACCGCCCTCGTGGTGGCCGGTGGCGGCACCGCGACGGCAGCCGGGCCGGCAGCCGCACCAGCCCTCTCCGAGGACTTCCACCCCGCCGGGATGGTCCTGCGGTTCGGCGACGAGTTCGACGGGACGACGCTCGACCGCGGCCGCTGGTGCACGCGCTACCAGTACGGCGGCGGCGTCGCCCTGCAGCCGGGGTACTCGGACGCCGCGTGCACCCCCGGCGGCTCGGGGACGCTCGACTTCCTCAACGACGAGCAGCAGCGCTACCGCGACGTGAGCACCACCGGCGAACCGATGCACGTCGTCCGCGACGGCGTCGTCTCGCTGCGTGCGACCCGCACCGGCAAGGACTCCTACGCCGCGTACGAGGCGGCGATGCTCCGCAGCAAGACGGAGTTCGTGCCGGCGGCCGGCGAGCGGCTCTACCTCACCGCGCGCGTCCGCCTGCCCGACGTGCAGGGCACCTGGCCGGCGTTCTGGCTCGCGCCCGGTTTGCGCAACGGCGCCGCCCAGTGGCCGCCGGAGATCGACATCCTCGAAGGTCCGCTCAACCGGGTCGAGGACCGCGACACCATGCTGCACTTCGCGGCGCACGGCAACGCCGGGGGTCCGACGACCTTCCGGGCGGCGTCCTACGACAGCAACGGGAACCACGTCGCGCCGTCGAGCCTGCGCGGGCGCTGGGTCGAGGTCGGCCTGGAGTGGACGACGACCTCGGCCTGCTGGTTCGTCGACGGCACGAAGATCCTCTGCCGGGGCTCGTCCTGGACCGACGACGCCGGGAAGCCGGCGAACCCGTCCCCGATCCTGCTCAACCTCGCCGTCGGCGGCGGCTGGGCCGGGCGGCACGGGATCGAGAACGGCCGGTTCCCGACGTCCTTCGACATCGACCACGTCCGGGTCTGGACCTCGGCAGGGGCCGGCGTCCCGGTCCCGCCCCCGCCGGCGCCGTCCGCGCCCCCGCCGTCCGCGCCCGCACCGTCCGCGACCTCGCCGTCCGCGCCCGCACCGTCCGTCCCGGCACCGTCCGTCCCCGCACCGTCCGTCCCGCCGGTGTCCGCCGGCTCGGGACCGCTGCGCAGCGCAGCGAGCGGCCGGTGCCTGACGGCGCACGCCCCCGGCCGGTCCGCGACGATCGAGGACTGCACCGGCACCGGACGTCAGACGTGGACCCTCACGTCCGAGGGCACGGTCCGCTCGGGCGACCGGTGCCTCGCCCCCTGGGGCGGCACCCGCAACGGCACCCGCGTCGTCACCCTGCCGTGCACCGGTCGACAGGGCCAGCGCTGGGCGCTGCGCGCCGACGGCACGCTGCAGGGCGTCGCGTCGGGGCGCTGCCTCGACGTCAGCGGCGACGTGCGCACCGCGGGGACCCGGACGATCCTGTGGGACTGCCACGGCCGCGCGAACCAGCGCTGGACGCTCGGCTGACTGCCGCCCACGCCGGCACGTGGAGGTCACCCCGCGCGGGTGACCTCCACGTGCACGTCCGGGGCACCGTCGGGCGTCGAGAACGCCGCGGCGACGACCGACCCGACTGCGAGCGGGTGCGCCGCGGTGAGGCCTCCGGTGATGACGACGTCGCCAGCGGTGAGCGCCAGGCCGGTCCTGACGCCGACCTGCCCGGCGAGCCAGCCGACCCCGGCCGCCGGGTGGCCGCCGGCCGCGGCACCGGTCGCCGCGGCGACCTCCT
>JACRAB010000469.1 GCA_016213575.1 Actinomycetota bacterium | reverse complement strand
CGCGGTTTTCGCGCCCGCGGCGCCGGGGACGGCGACCGTCGTCGAGCTCATGCGGGACGTCGACGTCGCGCTCAACGCCGCGAAGGCCGCGGGCAAGGGCGCCGTGACGGCGTTCGAGCCGGCGATGCGCGAGGCGACCCAGGAGCGCACCGAGCTCTCCGGGGACCTCGTCACCGCGCTCGCCGCCGGGGACCAGATGTCCCTGGCCTACCAGCCGATCGTCGACATCGCCTCGGGCCGCATCCTCGGCGTCGAGGCGCTCGTCCGCTGGCAGCACCCGACCCGCGGGCCGATCTCGCCGGTCGTGTTCATCCCCCTCGCGGAGGCGACCGGGCTCATCGTGCCGCTGGGCCGCTGGATCCTCGGCGAGGCGGTCCGCCAGCTCGCGGCCTGGCGCACCGAGTTCCCCGACGGCTACCCGCTGACGCTCGACGTGAACATCTCCGCCGAGCAGCTCGAGGACCCGGCGCTCGTCGGCGAGGTGCTCTCCCTCATCGACGAGACCGGCATCGACCCGGGCCGCCTCGTCCTGGAGATCACCGAGTCGGCGCTCGTGCAGGACCTCGACGCCGCGCTGCGCCGGCTGCGCCAGATCAAGGCGATGGGTGTGCGGCTCGCGCTCGACGACTTCGGCACCGGCTACTCGTCGCTGAGCTACCTCAAGACGCTGCCGGTGGACATCCTCAAGATCGACCGCTCGTTCGTCGTGGACCTCGAGGACGACGGCCCGGGCGCGGCCATGATGAAGGGCATCGTCGAGCTCGGTGCGGGGCTCGGCATCGAGCTCATCTGCGAGGGCGTCGAGACCGTCGAGCAGCGCCGCCGGATCGCGTCGGCCGGCTGCCGGATGGGCCAGGGCTTCCTCTGGGCGACGCCGCAGACCGCGCCGGCGATCAGCGAGATGCTCCGCTGGGGCGTGCTGGGCCCCGCCGACCGGCCCGCCGACCGGCAGCCCGACGCCCGGGACCTCCCGTCGTCCGCGACCGCGCGGCCCGCCCAGCGGTCCCGGGCCGAGGACCTCGAGACGCCCTGACCCCGGCCGCCGGGACGACGGTCAGCGGCCGCCGAGCGCGGCGAGCAGCAGGGTCTCGGCGACGCAGGCCCGGGCGAACTCGGCGAGGTGCAGCGACTCGTTCGTCCCGTGCGCCCTCGTGTCCGGGTCCTCGACGCCGGTGACGAGGACGGTGGCGTCCGGGTAGACCTCGCCGAGCGCGGCGATGAACGGGATCGAGCCGCCGACGCCCATGTGCACCGGCGCCCGGCCCCAGGCCTGCTCGAGCGCCCAGCGGGCGGTGTCGTAGACGTCGTTCCCGAGGTCCCCGGCCCACGGGTGGCCGGCCTCCCCGAGCGTCACCGTGACGTGGGCGCCCCAGGGCGCGGCCGCCAGCAGGTGCTTCTCGAGCGCGGCGAACGCCTGCGCCGGGTCCTGCCCCGGGGCGATCCGCATCGTGAACTTGGCGCGGACCGCCGGGAGCAGCGTGTTGGACGCCGTCGCGACCGACGGCGCGTCGATCCCGGTGACGGTGATCGCGGGGCGGGTCCACAGCCGGGTCTCGGGGCTGCCGGTGCCGACGAGGGCGACCCCGTCCAGGACGCCCGCGTCGGCGCGCAGGGCGTCGTCGGAGTACCCGAGGTCGTCGGCCTCGCCGCTCACGAGGCCGGGGACGGCGACGTCGCCGTCGTCGTCCCACAGCCCCGCGAGGAGCCGCAGCGTCGCGGTCATCGCGTCGACGACGGCGCCGCCGTACATCCCGGAGTGGATCGCGTGGTCGAGCGTGCGGACCTCGACGACGCCGTCGACGAGCCCGCGCAGGCTCGACGTGAGGGCCGGCTCCCCGACCCGCCAGTTGGTGGAGTCCGCGACGACGATGACGTCGGCGGCGAGCCGGTCCCGGTGCGCGGCGAGGAACGCCTCGAATGTCGGCGAGCCGATATCCTCCTCGCCCTCGACGAAGACGGTGACCCCGACGGGCAGGTCGTCGCCGAGCGCCCGCAGCGCCGCGAGGTGGACGGCGATCCCGGCCTTGTCGTCGGCGGCGCCGCGGCCGTAGAGCCGGCCGTCCCGCTCGACCGGCTCGAACGCCGGCGTGTCCCACAGCGCCGGGTCGCCCGGCGGCTGGACGTCGTGGTGGGCGTAGAGCAGGACGGTCGGGGCGCCGTCCGGCGCCGGACGGCGGGCGACGACCGCGGGTGCGCCCCGGACGACCCCGTCGACGGCCCCCTCGGAGCCGGGACCGGCCGGCACGTCGACCGAGAGCACCTCGACGTCGTCGAACCCGGCACCGCGCAGCAGGTCGGCGACCCGGGCCGCGCTCGCCTCCAGGTGCGCCCGGTCGAAGGCCGCGGCCGAGACGCTCGGGATGCGGACGAGGTCCTCGAGGTCGGTCCGCAGCGCCGGCAGCGCGGCCTCCACCCGGGCCCGGAGCCCGTCGACGTCGACCTGGGGAGCACGGAAGGACGGTGCGGTCATGGCCGACACCGTATCCGGGGCCGCGGCTGCGTACCCTGGTGCCGTGTTCGGACGGACGAAGACCTCAGGCAAGACCCCAGCCGCCGCTGCCGCCACGACGGACCACGAGGTCCGCGAGGGCGCCAAGGGCCGGCCCACGCCCAAGCGCCGGGAGGCGGAGCAGCGCAACCGGCGCCCGCTCGGCTCCCCCGCGCGGGCCGCCGCCGTCCGCCCGGGCGCCTCGAAGGAGGAGAAGAAGGCCGCGCGCGAGGCCGAGCGCAAGGTCTTCGCCGAGGAGCGTGCCCTCCAGCGGCAGGCCCTCGGCACCGGTGACGAGCGCTACCTGCCCGTGCGGGACAAGGGCGGCGCCAAGCGGTTCACCCGCGACTACGTCGACGCCCGCCGCAACGCCGGCGAGCTGTTCATCCCGGTCGCCATGGTCATCCTGCTGTCGAGCCTCATCCCGGTCGCGGTCGTCGTCCGGGCCTCGCTCGTGGCGCTCTACGCGCTCGTGCTGTGGGTGATCGTCGACAGCTTCCTGCTGCGCCGCAAGCTCAACCGGATCACCGTCGACCGGTTCGGCGACAAGGCGACCGGCTGCGCCACCTACGGCATGATGCGCGCCCTGCAGATCCGCCGGACCCGGCTGCCCAAGCCGCAGGTGAAGCGCGGCGAGTTCCCGGTCTGACGTCCGCCCCGACGTCTGCATCTGAAGGGTAGGGACGGCGCACGTAAGGTCGGACCCATGGACTTCCGCTACCTCGGCAACTCCGGGCTCAAGATCTCGGAGATCACCTACGGCAACTGGCTCACCCACGGCTCCCAGGTCGAGAACGAGGTCGCGACGCAGTGCGTGCGCGCGGCGCTCGACGCAGGGATCACGAGCTTCGACACGGCCGACGTCTACGCGAACACCGCGGCCGAGACCGTCCTCGGCGACGCGCTCGCCGGTGAGCGGCGCGAGAGCGTCGAGATCTTCACCAAGGTCTACTGGCCGACCGGCCCGGGCGGCCCGAACGACACCGGCCTGTCGCGCAAGCACATCATGGAGTCCGTCAACGGGTCGCTGAAGCGGCTGCGGACCGACTACGTCGACCTGTACCAGGCACACCGGTACGACACCGAGACGCCGCTCGAGGAGACGATGGTCGCGTTCGCCGACGTCGTCCGGCAGGGCAAGGCGCTCTACATCGGCGTCAGCGAGTGGACCGCCGACCAGATCCGCGCCGGGCACGCGCTCGCCAAGGAGCTGCGGATCCCGTTCGTCTCGAGCCAGCCGCAGTACTCGATGCTGTGGCGGGTCATCGAGGGCGAGGTCGTCCCGACGTGCCAGGAGCTCGGGATCAGCCAGATCGTCTGGTCGCCGATCGCCCAGGGCGTGCTCACCGGCAAGTACCTGCCCGGTCAGGCGCCGCCCGCCGGCTCGCGCGCCACCGACGAGAAGGGCGGCGCGACCTTCATCAAGCGGCTCATGACCGACGAGATCCTCGAGCGGGTCCAGAACCTGCGGCCCGTCGCCGACGAGCTCGGGCTCACCCTCGCCCAGCTCGCCGTGGCGTGGGTGCTCCAGAACGACAACGTGGCGGCCGCGCTCGTCGGCGCCTCCCGGCCGGAGCAGGTCACGGAGAACGTCAAGGCCGCGGGCGTGAAGATCCCGGCCGAGCTCATGAAGCGGATCGACGAGATCCTCGGCGACGTCCCGGTCACCGACCCGGGCATGACGGCACGCTCCGCCCCCGCGGGTCGCGTCGCCTGACCCTGCTCCCGGGCCCGTCCTCTGGCGGGTCACGCACCCCAAGACTCGATTTTGGGGTGCTGGACCCGCCAGAGGACGGATCACGGGAATGGTCCTAGAGTCGCTCGCGATGAGTGCATCGAGCGCGTACCTGAGGTTCCCGTCGATCCGCGGCACGCAGGTCGCCTTCGCCGCCGAGGACGACGTCTGGCTCGCCCCCACCGACGGCGGCCGGGCCTGGCGGATCACCGCGGACGACGCCCCCGTCGCCCACGTGCGGCTGTCGCCCGACGGCGGCCGGGTCGCCTTCACGAGCCGTCGCGACGGGCCGTCCGAGGACTGCGTCGCCGACCTCGACGGCGGCGGGGCGCGCCGGCTCACCTTCTGGGGCGAGGACACGACCCGGGTCCTCGGCTGGCTCGACGACTCCCGGGTCGTCGCCGTCTCCGCGGTCCGCGCGGCCGACCGGGCGATGACCTGGGCCTGGGTCGTGCCCGTCGACGGCGGCGTCCCCGAGCGACTGCCCTACGGCCCGGTGACCGGCTTCGCCCCGGGACCGGACGGCGCGCTCGTCCTGGGCGCCGACCAGAGCCGCCGCGGCGCCGCCTCCTGGAAGCGGTACCGGGGCGGCGACGGCGGCAAGCTGTGGGCCGACCCCGCCGGCACCGGCACCTTCGCCCCGCTGCTCACGGCCCTCGGCGGCCAGCTCGAGGACCCGACGTGGGTCGGGGACCGGCTCGTGCTCCTGTCCGACCACGAGGGCTGGGGCAACGTCTACTCGGTGCGGCT
>JACRAB010000466.1 GCA_016213575.1 Actinomycetota bacterium | reverse complement strand
GCACGCCGGGGATCGGGCCGGTGGCGTCCGCGGGCCGGACGACGTACAGCGTGATCTCGTTGCCGTCCGGTCCGTCGATGGTCCGCGTCGTCCGGGTCAGCCCCTCCAGCTCGGGCAGACCGGCCATGAGCCCGGCGAAGACGGCCTCGAAGCCCGCCTCGGCGGCCCCGCAGAACTCGAGCAGGGCCTCGCGGGGCGCGCTCCCGTCGAGCGGCGGCGGGGCACCGGCGCCGTCGAGGCCGAACGGCGCGAGGGCCGCGATCATCCGCGGGTCGCAGCGCGGGTCGTCCCGCATCTGCATCGTCGGGTCGCCGAGCCGGCCGGGCAGCCCGGCGCCGGGCGAGGGGGTGGACGGTGCAGCCGCGGCGGTCGCCGGCTCGGACGTGGTCGTCATGACGTCTCCTCAGGCCGGCGGCACCGTTGCCGTCGCGGTTGCCGAAGGGTACGCACGTGATCGCCTGCGGCGACAGGGGTCCGGCGGGCCGGGCTGGTCGGGCGGCGGGTCAGTCGCCCGTCGCGCCGTCGATGCACTCCCGCAGCAGGTCCGCGTGACCGTTGTGCCGCGCGTACTCCTCGATCATGTGCAGGTAGATCCAGCGCAGGTTCACCGGTCCGAGCCGGGGGTGCTGCCCGGTGTCGGAGAGTCCGTGCCGGGCGGCGACCTCGCGCGCGGCGACGACCTCCGCGCGGAACGCGGCGACGTCGGCCGCCGCGGTCGCGGGGTCGCCGCCGTGCAGGTCGGCGTCGGGGTCGGCCGCGGTGCCGAAGCGCGGCCCGATGTCCTGCGCGTCGAGGCCCCGCCGGAACCAGCTGCACTCGACCTCTGCCATGTGACGCACCAGCCCGAGCAGCGACAGGGTCGAGGGCGGGACGGCACGCCGGGCGAGCTGCTCGCCGTCCAGCCCGGCGCACTTCGTGAGGAGGGTGGCCCGGTGGTAGTCGAGCCATGCGTCGAACGACCGGCGCTCGTCCTGCTCGTCGCTGGGAGGGTCGTCGCGCGGGGGCGCGGGGAACGGGAGGTCGCTCATGCCTGGGCCAGCACGAACTCGTCCCCGCGCAGGATCGGCACGACGGTGCCGTCGGCCTGGATGCCGTCCACCTCGACCTGCGGGCTGCCGACGACGACGTCGACGTGGGTCGCGGACTGGTTGAGGCCCTCCTTGACCCGGCTGTCGGCGTCCATCGGGCCGGAGCCGTCGAACGTCGTCGTGTAGCCGTTGCCCCAGGCCACGTGGCAGCCGACGTTCTCGTCGAAGAGCATGTCGCCGTACGTGAGCCCGGTGCGCCGCACGGCCGAGTCGCCGTCGACGATCGCGACCTCGCCGAGGTGCCGGGCCCGCGGCACGGTCGAGAGCTGGGTCTGCACGGCAGCCTCGCCGCGCTCGGCCCGCACACCCCGGATCTCGCCGTCCGACAGCTCGAGCTCGAGCCCCTCGACCTGGGTGTTGAGCTCCATGAGCACGAACGCGGCCGTCGTCCGCAGCCGGCCCTCGGCCCGCCGCCAGTCCGGTGCGGTGAAGACCTCCTCGGTCGGCATGTTCGGCACGAACGACGTGCCCGCGGCGTTCGTCACGGCCCCGCCCTGCCAGACCGACCGGGCGGAGAGGCCCACGTCGAGGTCGGTGCCCGGGCCGCGGAACCGGATCCGGTCGAAGCCGCGGGAGTTGAGCATGTCGCGGCGCAGGGCGAGCTTGTCGAGGTGGTCCTGCCAGGCCTGCACCGGGTCGTCGGCGTCCAGGCGCATGGCGACGGCGAGAGCGCGCCACAGCCGCTCGACGTCCGGCTCGCCGAGCACGGTCCGGGCCCAGCCCTCGTTCGGGGCGCCGACGACGGTCCACGCGACCTGGTTCGTCGCGACGACCTGCATGACCTCGGCGAACAGCGCCCGCGGCACGGCCTTCATGAGCCGGTCGGTGCTGAGCCCCTCCATGAGCAGCGGGTTCGGGTTGCCGGTCAGGCTGATGACCGCGGCGTCGTCCGTGGCCCACGCCCGGATCTCGGCGATCTCGTGGTCGAGGACCGTGCCGAGCGACTCCTCCGGGGCGAGCTCGACCGCCGCGCGCTGCGCGTGCTGGTCGCGGTAGTCGACCGTGACGTGCGAGGCGCCCGCCTTGTAGGCCTCGCGGACGACGGCCTGCGCGACCGGGGCCTGCTCGAGGTAGGCCCGGACGACGACCCGCTGGCCCGGGCGCAGGTTGACCCCCACCCGGACGGCGAGTGCGGCGTACGCGGCGACGAGCGTGTCGAGCGGTTCGCTGACGACGGCCATGACGGTCCCCCTCCCGGGCGCGGCCGCCGTGGCCGCTCGCCCCGGGGAGCGACGCTAGCCCAGAGCCCGGCGGGCCGCCTCGTCCCGCACGGGCGGGAAGGCTGCTAGCCGAACCGCCGTGCGACCGCCTCGGCCTGCGCGCCGAAGCTGCTGCCGAAGAGCACGGCGTGCACGAGCAGCGGATGCAGCCGGTGCAGCGGCACCCGGTCCTGCCACCCGGCGGCGAGGGGTGCGGCCTCGTCGTAGCCGGCGAGCACGGCGTCCAGGTGCGGCAGACCGAAGAGACCGAGCATCGCGAGGTCCGTCTCACGGTGGCCGCCGTGGGCCGCCGGGTCGACGAGGACGACACCGGACGGCGTCCACAGAACGTTGCCGCTCCACAGGTCGCCGTGCAGCCGGGCCGGGGGCTCCGGCGGGCCGCAGAGGTCCGGGTCGTCGGTCGCGAGCCGTGCGCAGACCCGGTCGACGGCGCGGGCGCCGTCCGGGGTGAGGGAGCCGGCGTCGCGGGCCGCGCGGGCGTAGGGCTCCAGCCGGTGGGTCGCGTAGAACCGGCCCCAGCCGGTGCCGCCGGCCGGGTCGCGGACGTGCGGCAGCGCGAGCGTCCCGATCCAGCCGTCACCGGTGAGGCCCGGCGGCGGGGCACCGAAGCGGGCGGCACCGGCGGCGTGCGTCGCCGCGAGCCGGCGGCCGAACGTGCGGGCCGCGCCGGCGTCCGGGCGGGTCTGCTCGAGCAGGGGCAGGACGATCCGGTCCGGGTGCACCTCGAGCGGCCGCGCGACCGGGACCCCGCCGTGCTCGCGGGCGGCCTCGTCGAGCCAGCCGAGCCCGGCCGCCGCGGCCGCGACGACGACGCGCCGGGCGGCGGCCCG
>JACRAB010000467.1 GCA_016213575.1 Actinomycetota bacterium | reverse complement strand
CGGGCCGCGGTGTCGAGGGCGGCACCGGCCATCCGGGCGAGCCGCTCCAGGCAGTCCTGCTCGGCCGGCGAGAAGGCGCGGCCCCTGGTGCGGCGGACGACGAGCGTGCCCGCCACGGTGCCCGCGGCCGGCACGGGGACGACGAGGAGCGCCGTCTGGCCGCCGCCGGAGAGCGGGTCGCCCTCGATGACCTTGCGCAGCGGACGGCCGAGGTTCATGAGCGCCGCGAGCGTCTTCGCGCCCCAGATGCCCATCCCCTCGGGGTCCTGGCGGAGCACCCGCGGACCCTCGACCGAGCGGACGACGAGCGAGGCGATGTCGGCCTCGACGAGCGTGAGCGCCTCCTCGGTCGTCACCTGCGCGATGCCGAAACGGTCGGTGGGGTGCTCGAACCGCAGCGACGCCTCGCGGAGGACCTGGCGCTGCCGCGGCGACGGCTGCCGGTGACCGCGGGGGTGCGGGACGGCGTGCGACGCGTCGGGGTGCGTCAGCTCGCCCGCGAACGGGGACGGCGCGGGGAGCGGGGCCGGCTCGGGCTCGGGCTGGGGCTCCGGCTCCAGAGCGACGGGCTGCGGCTCCGGCTCCACGGCGACGGGCTCCGGCTCGGGCTCGGGCTCGGGCTCGGGCTCGGGGCGCGGGTGCAGGTCGACGGCCACCTGCGGGACGTCCGGCGTCTGCGGCACGAGGAAGGTCAGGGCCGGGGGCTCGACGACGGTAACGGGCGCCGGCTCGGGCTCGACGACAGGCTCGGGGTCCATGACCACGACGGGCTCGGGCTCGACAACGGCCACGGCCACGGGCTCGGGCTCGGCAACAGCCACGGGCTCCGGCTCGGCAACAACCACGGGCTCCGGCTCGACAGCCACGGGCTCGGGCTCAGGTGCGGCCACCGGCGCCGGGACGGCCTCGACGACCGCGGTCGGCTGCGGCTCGGAGACGGGCCGGCGCAGCGGCAGCGGGGTCGGCGCGGCCGCGAGGTCGACGACGGCCACCGAGCGGCCGGCGGGGCGCGGCGCGGCGAGCGCGGTCGTGCCCCAGAACGAGCCCGGTGCAGGGGCGTCGTCCTCGACGGGGACGGCGGGCTGCTCGTCGGCCCCGGCGTCCTCGTTCCACCAGCCGGCGGCGTCACCGCCCTCGGCGCGGGCCATGACGGCCGACCGCCGGGAGTGGCTGCGACCGTCGGGAGCGGCGTCGTACCAGCGGGACCCGTCCTGCTCGGCGGGCGTCGTCATGGTCTCCTCCGGAGGGGTGCCGGCCGGGCCGGCGGCGGTCGGAACAGCGGCGGTCGGGACGGCGGGCGGGACGGCAGGGGTGGGCGGAGCGGCGGGCGCGACGCCGGCCGCCTCAGCGGGACCGTTCGCGGCGGCGAGGTCCGGGCGCAGCGCGGGCGGCGGCATGGGCGCCATCACCTTGGCCGGGCGTGCCGACCCACGCAGGAAGGGCAGGGACAGCCGGGCGCGGCGGGTGCCGGCCGGGGCCGGCGCCGGGCGCGGCGGCGCGGCCGGGGCGGGGTCCGGGAGCGGAGCGGGTGCGGGTGCGGGGTCCTGGTCCGGCACGGTGGTCGTTGCCTCCTCGAGGGTGGCCTCGGCGGCGACGGCGGCAGCGACCGCGGCCTCCTCGGCGGCGAAGAACCGTTCTCCCGCGCCGGAGGCGACGGGCAGGTCGACGCCCTGCAGATAGGCGTCCCAGTACCCGTCGGGCGTGCGCGCGGGCAGTGCCCGGCCGGCACGGCCCAGACCGCGGCGGTGCCGTCCGACACCGGTCACGGGGTGGTCCGGACCGACGAGGTCGACGAGCCGGGTGGTCGGGAGCGCCGCGACGGCGGCCGACACCGACCCCTGCAACGGGATCGTCGTCCGGCCGTTGGCCCGGCGGCCGCGCGACGGCAGGACGTCACCCACCCGGGCGTCACCCACGAGGCGTTGCAGGTCCGCCACGGTGCCGCCGACGAGGCGGGCGTGCCGGCGCCGGGCCACCGGCCGGGCCAGCAGCACGCCGAGCACGGCGAGGAGCACGACGACGAGGCCGGGGGCGAGGAGGGACGCAGGCGTCACCGAGGACTGCGTGACGAGCGGCAGGACGTGGACCACGTGACCTGCATCGGCACGGACGGCCGGGAAGTTCACTCCTTCGGCCGTTCTTCGGTGGCTCTTCGTCGTCCGGTCCGTCGGCGCCCGGCGACGAGGTTTGACGGCCGCCCCGGAGGGGAAGTCTGGCCGGTGCCCCGTCCCGCGCCGCGCGACGCCAGGCGCAGGGGTGGGCGTCGCCGCACGTGCGGGGCGGGGCCACGACAACCTCCCTCCCTACCCGATGTGCGTGCCGGCCATTCGTGTGGAATTGCGAGACTTGTCGCACCGTGGTCCGCTGGACGGACCGGGGACAGTCCCGGGACGACGATCGGTCGAGACCACGGCCACCGTCCGACTGCACCTCTGGGGGCCCGGGCCGCACGCCCGGTGATGCAGGTCGTCGCGCCGACGGACCGTACGCAGGTCCGCGGCGGAGCCTTGACAGGGAGTAGGACCATGCCGAGCCATCGACACACGAGCACCGACGAGGCACGGCAGCGGGAGACCGCCGCCGTCGTCGCCCTGCTCCAGGAGTGCACCGACCCCGACGAGCTCGCCCGGCTGCGCCAGCGGCTCGTCGTCCTCAACGTCCCCGTCGCCACGAGCATCGCGCTGCGCTACCGGTCCCGGGGCGAGGCGGTCGAGGACCTCGTGCAGGCCGCCCACCTCGGCCTGGTCAAGGCGGTCAACGGCTTCGACGCCGACCGCGGCCACGACTTCCTCGCGTACGCCGTCCCGACGATCTCCGGCGAGGTGAAGCGGCACTTCCGCGACCAGGGCTGGGACATCCGGCCGCCGCGCCGGGTCCAGGAGCTGCGGGGCGAGGTGGAGAAGGCGAGCAGCGAGCTGACCCAGACCCTCGGCCGCAGCCCGCGCATCTCCGAGATCGCGGCCCACCTCGGCGCGAGCGAGGACGACGTCGTCGAGTGCGTCGCGAGCGCGGACCTCTACCACGTGCACTCGCTCGACGCCCCGGTCGGCGGCGCCGAGGACCTCAACGTCGGCGACACGCTCGGGGACGTCGACCCGCTCCTCGGGCAGATCGACGACGTCCTGTCCGTGCGCCCGCTCATGGACAGGCTCCCGCCCCGCGACCGGCGCATCCTCGCGCTGCGCTACTTCAGCGGCTGGACCCAGCAGCAGATCGCGGAGGACGTCGGCGTCACCCAGATGCAGGTGTCCCGGCTCATCACGAAGGCGCTGCGCCGGCTGCGGGAGGGTCTCGAAGCGGCCTGACGCCCGGCCCCCGGACGGGCGGGCTCAGCGCACCCCGTCGGCCCGCGGGGAACGCAGCATGATGCGGACGGTGAGCGGCTCACCGTCCGCATCGGCGTTCTCGTCCTCACCGGTGTCGGAGGCCAGCTCGGCCTCGTGGAGCACCGAGAAGCCCCGGCGGGTGTAGTAGGCGACGTTCGCCGCGGGCGCGGTCTCGAGCGCGATCGCGACGCCCGCCCGGTCCGCGGCGGCGAAGACCGGGGCGCACACCAGGCTGCCCAGACCCGCGTTGCGGTGGTCGGGACGGGTCGCGAGGACGCCGAGGTACCAGTGCGGCTCGGTCGGCAGCAGCTCGTCGATGACCTCGTCGGTCGCGGCGATCCGCTCGGCGCTGCGCGCGGGCAGCTCGGCGACGACGTCGTTGTAGCGGGCGCCCGCGACCTCCGGCCCGATGAGGTTGCCGCCCGGCGGGACCCACATCGACACGGCCGCAACGGTTCCGTCGATCTCGACGGCCCAGACCTCGCCGCCCTCGAGCCGGGTGTCGAGCAGCACGCCGAAGAAGCGCGACGCGAGGTCGGGGTACGTCTCGTCGTCCGGGAACCACCAGCGCACGAGAGGGTCGGCGGCGAACGCCGCCACGACCGTCTCGAGCGCGCCGGCACGCTCGGAAGGGCTCAGACGTCGGACCGTGGGCACGCGTCCATCCTGACCGCAGACCGAGTCGCGGCTCACAGCGGGGTACCGGCCGGCGCCGGTTTGCCGTGTGCATCCGGGGGTACCGGCGTTGCAGGGCCGCCCGCCCCGTTCGGCGACCCACTGCAGCAGACCCCGAAGGAGCACCATGCCCGAGCACGACGCCCACGACGACGTCATCACCGAGCTCGTCGTCGACCACCGCGAGGTCGAGGAGCTGTTCGTGCGGCTCGAGGGCCCGCTGAGCCCCGAGGACCGCCAGGACGCCCTCGAGCACCTCGTCGCCGAGCTCGTCCGGCACTCCGTCGCCGAGGAGGCGTGGATCTACCCGGCGATGCGCGACCGGCTCGACGACGGCAACGCGATCGCCGACCGGGAGACGGCCGAGCACCACGAGGTCGAGCTCATGCTCAAGGAGCTCGAGGGCACCGACCCGCACTCGCCGCAGTCGCGGCCGGTGCTCGAGGCGCTCATGACCGCGGTGCGCGGGCACGTCGCGGAGGAGGAGCGCCAGCTCTTCCCGGCGCTCCGCGCGGTGTACTCGGCGCAGGAGCTGCAGGACCTCGGCGACAAGGTCCGGACGGCGAAGAAGGCCGCCCCGACCCGGCCGCACCCGGGCGCCCCGCGCGACCAGGTCTCCCGCCGCGTCATGGGCCCGTTCGTCGGGCTCGTCGACCGCACCCGGGACGCGCTGTCCGGCCGGTCGGTCTAGCGGTCCGGTCGGTCGGGCGGTCCGGGGCGACCGGCGGGCCGGTCCGGGGCGGCCAGGTCGTGCGCCGCGCTCCTCACGAGCCGGGCCAGCTCCCGGCCGGGTGCCAGCGACGCCGTCCAGGACGGGAGCGGCATCCCGGCCAGCCGGTCACGGGCCCGGCGCACGGCCTCCTCCTCCCCCGCGGCCAGCACCAGCCCGGTCCGCGGCCCCAGGGCGACGGCGCCCTCGAGGACGTCGGGCGCGCTGGGGTGCCGGAGCGCCGCGAGGG
>JACRAB010000461.1 GCA_016213575.1 Actinomycetota bacterium | reverse complement strand
GCGACGACAGCCGACGACGTCAGGGCTGCGCTCGGGCTCGCCCCGATGAGGAGCGCACGATCCGGCCGTGGCGGGGAGGCGTCCCGCACGCTGGGAGACCCCGCCGCCCCGGCGCCCCCCGAGGTGTGTGCCGGGCTGATCCTCGTCAAGCGGCTGGTCGACGAGAACTCCAGCAACGCCTACCTGCGGCTGCGCCTCGTCGGCCAGCGCCTTCTGCTCAGCACGGTCCTGCTGGGCATCCTGCTGGTGGTGCTCGGGATCCTCGTCGCGGCCGAGGTCCTCGACGCCGCCGGCTTCGAGAAGGTCACGGTGCTGCGCGAGGCCGGGACCTACACGACGATCGCCCTGCTCGGGATGCTCGGGGCGCTGCTCAGCTTCGCCATCGGCGCGATGGCGACCGGAGCGGACCGTCGTATCTACGAGCTCGCGAGCGGCCGGTTCGCCGCCACCGCCGCGCGGATCCTCGTCGGTGCCGCAGCGGCCGTCGTCGTCGCGACAGCGGTCCAGTCCGGGGTCGTCGGCCTGAACGGTGAGTGGCTGCCGATGCTGGCCGTGGCTGCGGGGTTCAGCGAACGGCTGGTCAAGCGCATCATCGAGTCCCTCAGCGCCGACGCGGAGAAGCCCCGGAGCTCGTCGACCCGGGCCGCGAAGGAGGATGCGGACCCGCCCGGGACGTGAGAGCTACGGGCTCGATGCCTCAGGGTCCCCGGCGCGGCCGTGCCGGTCCAGGAGCGCCGTGACCTCCGGAGGCGGCGCTGCGTCGCCGAGGTAGCCGAACGCGTCGGGGTACCCGGGGTGTGCACCCGGCCGAAGCCTGATCACGCGAACGGGCCCGGCGACGGGAGTGTCCTCGACGGTGATGGAGAACGCGGCTGCGTCGAGATCGAACCTCTGGTCATGCGGCTCGGGCTCGAAGGTGTCGCCGGACGTGCCTCGCGCCAGGTAGGCCGCGATCGTCGTGATGGTGAGGCAACCGCCTGCGAGCGACCAGGTGAAGACCGAGAGCTCGCTGCTCAGCCCGGTCTCGTAGGAGACCGAGCCCAGGCCGTCGCCGCGGAAGTGGAGGAGGTAGTCGCTCTGAGCGCCGGGGGAGTGGAGCACGTCCTCGCTCCAGGTCCCCAGAAGGTCCGATTCCCTCACGCGTCCATCATGCGCGCTGCAGGTCGCGGACGGAGCGTGACCCGAGAACAGCAAGGCAGATGACGACGTAGACGGCCCCGGCGACCAGGATGGTCCGCTGGGTCCCGACGACGAGTGCCACCGGCCCGGCGGCGAGCTGGCCGATCGGGATCGCGACGAAGGAACCGAGGGCGTCGTACGAGTAGACCCGGGACAGCATGTCCTCGGGCACGTGCTCCTGGACCGCGAGGTTCCAGGCGAGGCCGAACAGCTCGGCACCGGCGCCGGCGACGAAGAAGACCACCATGACCGGCACGAGGTGCGTCGTGAGGCCGAGCGCGAGCATGGGGCCGCCGAAGAGCGCGCAGCCGACCATGCCCCACAGCAGCGGCCGCTCGAGGCGCACCCGGAGCATCACCACGGTGAAGCACAGCAACCCGACGGCCTCGGCGGACAGGGCCAGGCCCCAGCCGGACGCCCCGAGGTCGCCGACGGTCGCGAGGGCTGGTCCCAGGGTCTGGATCGCGCCGCTGTGCAGGGCGTTGAGCACCCCGAAGGCGAGGACGACGACCCAGAGCCACGTCGTCCCGGAGAAGTAGCGCCAGCCCTGCCGCAGGTCCGCCACCATCGACGTGCGCTCCGCCTTCGGTGGTGGCGGTGGGATCCTGACCAGCACCAGGGTGGCCGCGGCCAGCAGGTAGGTGACGCCGTCCACCGCGACCGCCCACCCCGGCCCGGCGGCGACGACGAGGACGCCGCCGACGGTGGGGCCGAGCACCGAGACCACGCCACGCTGCATCGACATGAGCACGTTGGCGGGCTGGAGCTGTTCGGGCGGAACGAGCTGCGGCATGATCCCGGCCAGCGCGGGGAAGCTGATCGCGGCGACCACGCCGTTCAGCGCGCTGAGGACGACGAGCTGCCACAGCTCGGCCGTCCCGCTGACCACGACCGCGGCGATGGCGAGCTGGGTGACGCCTGCGGTGACGTTGCAGAGCTGGATGACCCGCTTGCGCCCGAACCGGTCCGCGATGACGCCCCCGGCGAGCAGGAAGGCCACCTCGGGGATGCTGTGCGCGGCCAGCACGATGCCCAGCGCGGTCGGGGACCGGCTCACCTCGAGGACCGCGAAGGCGAGCGCGATCCCACCCATCGTCGACCCGGCGCCGTTGATGAGCCGGGACAGGAAGTAGAGCCGGAAGTTGCGCTCCTGCAGCACTTCCCGCGCCGAGACGCCGCCCCTCATGCGCGCCCCGACGGGACCGACCCGCCGCCGCAGCACCGAACGGCGCGCATCAGGACGGCTCCCGGACCCCGTCGGTGGTCATCGACCCGCTCGGGGACTCGTCGATGCCGCCGTGGACCGGTTCCGGGCACCGTTCCCGCTCCGCCATGACAACTGAGCCTAGGTGTCGCGCCGAGTTCCGCGTCACGAATATGTCTCGCGCGCCGGCGCGGCACCTTCCCGCAGATCAGACCGCGGTTCTCGGGGACGTCGAGCACGACAATGGTGTCGTGGACTTCTTCTGCTACCACCGGGACCGCGTGGGGTCGACACCGCTGCGGCAGCAGTTGGTGGAGAGCCACTGGTCGTACATGGACGCCTTCCAGGACCGCATGATCGCCCGCGGTCCGACGTTCGCCGACGAGACGCTGACCGGGAGCGTGCACATCCTCTCCCTGCCGGACCCGGCGGCAGCGCGTGCGTTCGCCTTCGAGGAGCCCTGCTACCAGGCCGGTGCCTACCGCGACGTCATGATCCGTCGCTGGCGGAGCCTGCCCGACCGGACGACGCCCCACCCCTCGGGCAGGTCCGACGACTCCGAGCGGTTCCTGGCTCTCGGGTTCACGGACGCCCCGACCACCGAGCGCATCGACGCTCCGGACCGGCCCGGCGTCATCGTCCGTGGCGAGCTGCTGTCGGACGACGGCGCCCAGGTCCTCGGTGCGGCGGCGCTCGTCCAGCCCGACGGGGGCGACGTCCGGGGGTTCCTACCCGAGCGGCGGTACGCAGTTGTCGAGGTCCATCGCTGGGACTTCGGCGGGCGGCGCTGAGCCCGCCGAGCACGTGCGCTGCTCCCTCGAACGTCCGACGGCTGTCGACGGGTGCGTCGCCAGGAGACGGGTGCGTCGCGAAACGCACGTCGGCGCCGCAGCGGGTCGGGGTCGGTCTGCCGTCTGCACCCTCTGTCAGTGGGTACGGGGATGGAACAGCTCGATGCGGAGCTCCTGGAGCGAGACGTCGGCGGCCGTGCCGAGCGTGGTGATGGTCGAGAAGTAGCGGTGGACGGTCCCGCCGATCAGGAACTCGACGTCGATGACCGGGCTGGTCGGCGCCGGCGGCCCACGGTGTTCGCCGACCAGTGGTGACAGCTCGTCGAGCAGTGCCTGCAGCCCGGGATCAGGCACCCCGCCGACGGCTTCACGTCGCGCCCGGGCCAGCAGCGTGTTCGAGACCGCTGCCCAGTTCGCGACGTGTGCCCGGACCGGACCGAACATCAGGCGGAGGACGTTCGCGGGTTGATCGATGGTGGACAGGTCGACCATCTCGCTGAACAGGCGTAGGGCGGCGGTGTTGGCCTGCAGCAGGTTCCAGTGCCGGTCCATGATCACGCCGGGGAGCGGTTCATGGCTGTCGAGGATGCGTCCCAGTGCGGTCATGACGTCGCCGAACTCGTCGTCGTCGGCTGACATCGAGGTGTAGGGCGGCGCGAAGCCGGCGGCGAGGAACAGGTCGTTGCGGGCACGCAACGGTATGTCGAGGGCGTCGGCGAGGGTGTCGAGCAGTTCGCGGCTCGGTCTGGACCGACCGGTCTCCACGAAGCTCACGTGCCTCGTCGTCACGCCGGCGCGGGTCGACAGTTCCAGCTGGCTCATCCGCCGGTGGCCGCGCCAGGTCTTGAGAACCTCGCCGACCGGGCTGGCCGGGCGACGGTTCGGCGTCAGCGCGCGTGGCCCGGTCATGGCCCAACGATACGAGCCGCGTGCGCGCGGCTCACTTCTCTGTCAGATCTGCGGCCACCCCTCGCAACCGGTGGGTCGCCCCCACGGCCGCGACCACGAGGGCTCGCGCGGGTGTGGACGGGGGTGGCCGCATTTCTGCGGCCAGGGGTAGCCGCAGTTCTGCGGCGAGGGTGGCCGCAGATCTGCGGCCCAACCCAGAGTTCTTGACCCAGAGGAAGAACCGTCCTCCCTGGCCCTCCACCCCGTCGACGGGCGGCAGTCGCGGAGCGCGGCGTTCGAGCGAACAGGCTGAGCAGCGGCGCGCTGCGCTCCTGGATGTCCTCGGTCAGCCCGACCTGGCCGGTGTGGCGGCTCGGTGTCACGACCTGCGCGCGCACATCGGGCTGCCCGCCCGGCTGTGGACCGAGATCGCCTTGCTCGACGTCCTGGCCGACGCCGTTCTCGATCGCGGCATGACCGCGAGCATCGCCGTCCCCGCGCTGCTCGCCTTGGCCGCCGACCCGGCCACCCGCAGCCCCGCAAGGCTGGCGTGCCCGGGCCCCTGGTGGGAGATACCGACCACCGACCACGACCGCAGCGCATCGGATGACGTATCAAACGCCGACTTGGCGACGCTGGAAGCGCGGCTGGCGGAGGCCGATGGCGACCGTGTGAGACTGCAGCGACTTGTCCGTGAGCAACTGCGACAGGAACAGCAGGCCGTCACGCGCCTAGCGGTAGCCCGCCGCGCCTGCGCCCTGCTCACATGAGCGTTGCCCGGCATGACGCCGAGAGAGCATTCGGCAGACGACCCGGCGACGCCGGACAACCCCAGTTGATTGGTTCGATTGAGCACCGCGCTGTTGCATCACGGTGGGTGGTCAGCCGCCGGGCTTCCGGCTATCGGAAGGCGATCGTTGCTGGTCGCAACCCGTCGTGACCTGCGCGGTGACCGTCAACCGAAAGCCAACTCCCGTCTTGGCGCCCCATGGCCAACGAGCGGCTGATCCTCAAGGTGGCGACTCGTACCCCAGGGGCAGGTCCTGAACGCATGGCCCGAGATGGGACGTGAACAGGTCTACGATCACGTGATCCTGTTTACTGACCGCGTGACATACGGTGGCGGTGCGGATAGTGCCCAAGGGACGTTCCTTCTCGCTCGTCGCCTGATGCCGCTGCCACGAGTGACCAGCGAATGAGTGTGGTGACATGAGTACCTGGCGCGAGATCCTCCTGACGGGCGTTGTCATCGCAGTGCCGATCAGTGTGGTGGCGAACCTGCTCACGCGTCCCGTCGAGCGACGCCTGGATCGTAGGCTGGAGACCCGCTCCGCCGCGAGAGCCGCCAGGCTCCTGGCATTCCGTGAAGAAGCTGTGGAACTCGCTGATGACCAGACGGCGTTTACTGCGGTCATGCTCGCCGCGGTGCTTAGAACCGCCTACTTCGGTGCGATCGCGGGCGTTGTCTCGGGCGCATGCTTCGCGGCCGGACAAGTCGGGTACCAAGCGTTCGAGATTGCGGGTACCGTCTTCAGCCTGCTGGGGCAGATCTCCGCTTTGGTCGGTTCCCTCCTGGTCCTGAGAGTCGCAGGTCAGGCCTTGCAGCTGGCACTGGAAGTACATCGCATACGGACGAGTTGCTCGTCGCCCACAGGAAGCGCGAACGGGCTGCTCCAGGCGCGTACCCGGTTCCTCCTGTTGCTGCCCTGCCGGTCAGGGACACCGACGATCTCATGGGTGACTAAAGCCGGGCAGGAGTATTCCCGAGTGGGCGCTCCCGCGGGCGAGTTCGATCATCCTGCGGCGCTGCCGCTCAACAGCGATATCGCGCAGCCAGCGCGTACCAGGTGTCGAACCCCAGTAGCCCTCGAGAATCCTCACCAATCCAATCTGAAATGGTTCGGTCACGACCGCGAGGATCAGGGCAGCGAGAAATAATGCGGCTGCCGCCAGAGGTCCTACCGCCTTTGCCCGTTCAGTGACGCGTTCCACCACGGGTGTGCCGTCGGGGGCTGACGCAATGACTGCCAGGCCGCAGCCGTAGACAGCCAGGAGGGTGAAAGGAAGTAGGCCACTGAAGGAGAACCGCTGGCTGAAACCGGCAAGTGCCCCGGCGATTGACCCGACCACGACTGGTCAGGCGAAGCGGGGTTGACCAATTCCAGCCATGGGTGGCAGTCGACGGCGAAGGGGGCCGGACGAGAGCCTGGGGGAGCGACTGATACTTCTTGCCGCATTCCGGGCAGACGAGATCGTCGGCGGACTCCCCGTAGCCTCGAAACTCGTAGTCAACCATCGCCACCTCTGATGGGCGGCAGTGCCGCTTGCTGCCCGTGAGTTTAACGACCCCATCGATAAAGTGGGCAAGGATCTTGAGTAGGATCTCAACGCCAAGCTCCAGGCCTACATCGACGGCTGGACGACCGAGCCCGCCCTTCGCCTGGAGCAAGACGGACCTACAGTTCGATGGGTTTCTCGATCGTCCCGAGCTCCGCCCAGAACCTTCCGAAGTCCTCGATGCCAGCGAGCGGTGAGGACTGGGCAAGATCGACGATGCCGCGGACGACGGCATGCACCAGCTGAGGATCTCCGGTATCCATGGCCTGGTCGAGTCTGGTGAACATCTCTTCACTGGTCTGCGCGCGCTCGGCAAATGTTCGGTCGAAGTACATCCTCAGGACTGCTTCGGCCGCATGGATACGGTCGACCTGGACGTGCTCCGCAGCGGTGATCGCCGCCCGCTTGGTCTGTTCCTCCTGCCTGATCCGCCCGTACTCACGCGCAGCCGAGACGATCTCGCTCAGGGCGGCGAACGCGTCCACGCTGCCGATGGGTGAAGCCTTCGACTTCACCACCTTGCCGATGTGCACTTTGGGATCAGGCATTGTCGGCCTCTCGTATCAGTTTTCGGTACCGGACCGTGATCGTCATGGTCCCCTCGATCAGCTCACCCGCTTCGTCGATGAGGTGGGCGCAGGCGACGTCGCGAACAGCGACTGCGAGCGAGAGTGCCTGCTGGAACCGTATCGAGTGGTGTCCTGGGTCGAACGGCTCGGACTCGAGCTCGTCCAGCGCGGCCACGCCCCGCTCGACGAGCTGATCGAGGAGGCTCTCGAGCTCTGTGGCACGAGCGACGATGGCTGTGAACTTCGCGGCCGTCACCCCCACTTCGGCGACGGCAACATTGATCGTGGCGTCGTTCGTGCGCGCTTTCGTCAGGGCCTTCTCGCCCTGCCCCGCGACGAGGAAACCGCTCACAAGAAGTGCGGGACCGAGGGTCACGAAGTTCAGCGCGGCAGCTCCGGCTGCCATCCCTGCGCCGCCGCTGGCGAGGCTCCCGCCGCCCAGAGCCGCCATCGTCGCGTTCGTCGCAGCTGCCCCGGACAGCGAGGAGATGGCCGTGCCGGTACTCGCGCTGGCGAACGTCGTCACCGTCGCCATGATCCCGGTATTGATACCGGCACCGGTGGCGACCGAGCCGATGACTCCGCGCATCCACGACACCGCGTCCTGACCGAGAGCCGTGTCGAGCGCTACCCGCCCGGCCGTGGTCTCGACGCCGTCGACGAGCATCTTCTCGCTGTCGGACACCTGCTTCTGATGGCGGCGGAGGAAGGCGGCCATGCGCGCGACGACGACCTGGACAGCCTCTTCCTGCCGGGTACCCAGCGCCTTGAGCGTCTCGTTGGTGAGAGCTTCCTGCGCCTGGAGCCCCTGCCGCTGCTTGTCGTAGAGCCTTCCGGCCCGCCGGATGCGATCGTTGGCCTTCTTGAGGTCCCAGCTGCCCTTGACCACGAGGACAGCGCCGCCCGCACCGCTAGCAGCCCCGATACCGATCAGGACCAGTGGGACGAGGGGGAGAACCAACGAGCTACTCCGAATCTGTTCACCGTGGCTGCAATTGGGACGTCTGACGGGCGCCCGGAGAAGCCGGGGAGCCCTGCTGCGGGTCGACCCAAGGGGACCAGACCTCGGTCATCGGCGATGGCCCGGCGCGCTGGGGACGTCGTGTCATGGGCGCCCGGCCGAGACCGCCAGATGCGGCGCGCGCTCGTTCGTGAGCGTGTCTGGCGCGGCCTGCGCCAGGGCGGCCTGCCCGACGACACGGCGGAGCTTGGCCGGCAGCCCGCGTGAGTGCACGACGACCAGCTCCCGGTTGGCCCGGGTGAGGCTCGTGTACAGCGGCCCCTCCTTGTCGACGCTTCGCGGGAACATCCCCGGATCCACGACGACGACGCCGTCGAACTCGAGGCCTCGTACGTCGCGCGGGACGAGCAGCCGGACTCGTGCGTCGTCGAGCACCCACTCGTCGCTCCCGCCGTGGCTGGCGCTCCAGCCGGCGCGGGCGAACGACTGTCGGAGGAGGGGCGCGTCGGTGCCGATGACGGCGACCGTGCCGTGCGGGTGGCGTTCGGTGAGACCGGTTGCTGCAGCGACGATCTCCCGCGGCAGGTCGGCGGTGGTGCTCTTGACGACGGTCGGGAGGTCGATGTCGCCCTGGATGGCGGTCGCCTGGTCTGTCTTGTCCTTAAGGATCGCGTTGGCGAAGGTGAGGATGCCCTGGGTCGAGCGGTAGCTGGCCTTGAACTCTTGGTACGCGCCGGGCTGCTGCAGGTCGATGTCGAGGTACGCAGCGACCTTCTTCCAGTCGGCGATGCCCCATTCCGTGTTCCGCTGGTTGATGTCGCCGACGATCGTCCACCGGCCGCGGCGGTTGAGGCGCTTCAGGATGTGCCAGCCGAGCGGGGTGATGTCCTGGGCCTCATCGACCACGAGGTGGTCGAACTGGTCGGGCATGTTGCGGTGGGCGACGAGGACGCAGTACGTCAGCAGCGTGTGGAAGCGTGGGTGCTGCCGGGCGATGTCCCACTCGGGCAGGGCGGCGAGGTAGTCGTCCCAGGACGCGGCGAGGCGGGTCGTCTTCTTCCGTCCGGCTTCGCGCAGCATGGCGTAGACGTTGCGGGCGCCGTCCTCGGGCCGCTGTGTGTAAAGGGCGCCTTGGCCGGCGACGAGGGTTGCGGCGCGGTCGACGAGGCGCGCGAGCCGTAGAGCGTTGTCCTGGTACTGCTCTGCGGCACCTTCGGTGTCGGCGGTGAGGCCGGGGTAGATGGTGCGCCAGAGGTCGAGGACGCTGAGGACGTTCACCGACTCGGCGTCGGTGAGGCTGTTGAGTGCGTTCCTCGTGTGCCGGACGAAGTTGCGGGTCGGCCCGAGGAGCACGACGCGCAGGTTCGGGGTGGCGTCGGGCCGGTCGGGGTTCACGAGGTAGGCGGCGCGGTGGAGGGCGACGATCGTCTTGCCGGTGCCCGGGTAGCCCTGGACGACAATGGGCTCGCCTTCGGGGCGGGTGACGAGCCGGTACTGGTCGGGCTGCATCGTTCCGAGGACGTGGCTCAGTGACTCGCGGCGCGGCGCTGCGAGCGCTTTGAGCAGTGCGCCCTCCTGCCGGAGGCCGGCGACGGAGGCCGATCGCCCGGCAGCCGGGGCGGTGGAAATCGGCTCCCGTACGTCGATGATGTGCTCGACGTCGCCCGGCGACGGCTGGATCGACCGCAGGTCGACGACCTCCGGGCGCTGCTGCAGAGGACGCTCGGGCTGTCGGGTCGCGACGGCCGGCATGGGCGCTGCACCTGGGCGCGGCGGGCGGGGCATGGCCAGTCGCGTCGTCCGGTCGAACGCGGTTGCGCCGCGGCCGCCGTCCAGACGTTCGTCGTCGAAGTCGACGACCGAAAGGCTGCGGTGCTGGAACACGCGGGTCACCTGGACCCGCCCTTCGAGCGGTGCGTAGCTGCCGGTCCCGAAGAACGCGGCTGCGACGGGTGCTGCCCAGCTGAAGACCTGGAAGCCGTCCTTGTCGCTGTGCCAGGGCCCGATGTAGAAGGAGTCGTCCTCGATGTCGTCGGAGCGTTCGGTGAGCCCGACCCGGCCGATCACGGCCTCGACGCGGGGTGCGCGGGTGCGGGGCAGCCCTTCCTGGGTCCAGTTGGCGCTGCTAGCGACCGCGATGGGGATCCGGACGTCGCCCTTCTCCCGGAGCCGCTGGATGTAGCGGCTGTTGCGGGCTTCCTCGTCGGCGACCTCGCGCGGTGGTCAGACGGCGGCACGGCCTACCTCCAGGACGCAGACAGCGAGGTGCAGGAGTGTGATGTGGGGCAGTGGCTTGGCGTCGATCTCGTCGAGCGTTCGGCGGTGGTTGGCCCTGGTGCGCTCGATCTGGCGGGAGAACATCCGGACGCCGCGGTGGCTCTTGCGCTCTTGGGAGGTGTCGAGGCGGCGCTGCATCGCTCCGACGGCGCGCTCGTACTGGTCCTCGAGCTTCAGGCGGCGGGCCTCGAGCAGGGCCGTGGCCTCACCGACGCGGCGGGTCTCCTCGGCGGAGTGCCGGGTGAGCATCCGGTTCAGCGCGCTCTCCAGGTGCGGCTCGATCCCGGTCGGCCGCACGCGGCGTCCGTTCTCCAGTTCGCCACGCGCGAGCGCGGCCAGCAGCAGGTCAACGACGGCGGGCTCGCTCTTGCCATCACCCAGGCGCACCGCCTCGCCCCAGAGCTCCTGACCAGGTCGGATGGATCCCCACGTCGCGGTGGACAGGACGACGACGTACGTCCCTTCGGGGACTTCGGGGGCGGCCGCGGTGACGGCGACGTGCGCGAACCGGGCTGCGCGTTGCTCGGGGACCAGGGTCGCGCCGAGCACGACGGGGTGCCGGGCGGAGAGCAGGTCGGCGGTCTGGGACGTCCTGGCGAGCTCGTGGTCGAGGGTGAGGTGGAGCTCCTCTTCGTTGAGGAACCCGGTGCGGTACCGCTCCGCCTCGACGTTGCGGAGCCGGCCGGAGCGAGTGAGCTGGTCGAGCCGCGTCGCCATCTCCGGGGTGCCGCGCAGCCGCATCGAGCGGCCGCCTTCCACGGCGGCGGTGCCGCCGGACAGGGTGGCCCAGTCCTCGACGAGGTGCGCCAGCTCCGCGGCCCCGACGTACCGCCCGGTGGCGAGGAGCTCCTCCTCCATCCCTGCGACCTCGGCCTCGGCCGCGGCCAGCAGGAACGGCGCGGCGGACGAGACGTCCTCGAGACCGGCCTGCTGGGCCTCGATCGCGGCGAGCGCCTCGTCCGCGCGGCGCCGGCGCTGGTCGTCCGACAGGGAGAAGTCGAAGACCGCGTCGCGGAAGTCGCT
>JACRAB010000459.1 GCA_016213575.1 Actinomycetota bacterium | reverse complement strand
GTACGGCGACGGCTTCCCGGCGGTGAACGACGTCAGCCTCGACATCGCCGACGGCGAGTTCATGATCCTGGTCGGGCCGTCCGGCTGCGGGAAGTCCACCCTGCTGCGGATGATCGTCGGCCTCGAGGACATCACCAGCGGCGACATGGTCATCGGCGGCAAGCGGGTGAACGACCAGGCGCCGCGCGAGCGGAACCTGTCGATGGTCTTCCAGAACTACGCGCTCTACCCGCACCTGTCGGTCTTCGAGAACATCGCGTTCCCGCTGCGGCTCACGAAGGGGAAGTTCTCGGACGCCGAGATCGACGAGCGGGTCAACCGCGCCGCCGACCTGCTCGAGCTGCGCGAGCACCTGCAGCGCAAGCCCGCGAACCTCTCCGGCGGCCAGCGGCAGCGGGTCGCGATGGGCCGGGCGCTCGTCCGGGACGCCGACGCCTTCCTCTTCGACGAGCCGCTGAGCAACCTCGACGCCAAGCTCCGCGGCCAGATGCGCACCGAGATCGCCCGGATCCAGCGCCGGCTGGGGACGACGACGATCTACGTCACCCACGACCAGACCGAGGCGATGACGCTCGGCGACCGGGTCGCCGTCCTCAAGAAGGGCGTGCTCCAGCAGTGCGCGAGCCCGCGCGAGCTGTACGAGCAGCCGGTGAACCTCTTCGTCGCCGGCTTCATCGGCTCGCCGCCGATGAACTTCCTCCCGGCCCGCGTCGACGGTGACCGGCTGTCGCTGCCGTTCGGCAGCATCCCCATGACGCCGGACCTCGCCGCGCTCGTCGCGGGCAAGGAGCTCGTCATCGCGGGCTTCCGGCCCGAGCACTTCGAGGACGCCTCGGTGCTCGAGCCGCACCGGCGGGACGCGGGCGTCGTCATCGAGGTCGACGTCGACGTCACCGAGTGGCTCGGCAACGAGCTGTACGCCTACGTGCCGTACGAGCCGGACGCCGCCGTCGCCAAGCAGCTCGAGGAGCTCGACCGGGACCTCGACGGCGAGGGCATGCGCACCCAGATCGTCGTCGCGCTCGACGCGAAGAGCCGGATCCGGGACGGCGACCGCGCGCAGCTGTGGTTCGACCCGGCCCGGCTGCACCTGTTCGACCCCGAGACGGGCACGACGATCACCCGGGACGAGGACGAGGCACGGCGGATCGACGCCGAGAACGAGGAACTGCGCAAGCAGGCCCTCGAGCGGGCCCGGGTGTCCGACGAGCGGGCGAGGGAGAAGGCCGCGGCGGTGTGAGGGGCGGTGACCCGCGCCGTCAGGCGTCGAGCTCGGCGCGGGTCGGCGGGTTGGCGCCCGCCCGGCTGCACGTGATCGCGGCGACCCGGACGGCGTGCCGAAGCATCGCCGCGACCTGGTCGGCGGGCATCGCGGCGATCGCCGCGCGGGTGCCGGTGCCGAGCAGGCCGGCGCCGTCGAGATGGTCGACGAGTGCCGACATGAACGAGTCGCCGGCACCGCCGGTGTCGACGACGTCGATCGTCGGGGCGAGCACCTCGACCCGGCCGGAGGCCTGGACGGCGACGGCCCCCTCGCCGCCGCGGGTGACGACGACGATGCCGGGGCCGGTCGCCTGCCAGGCCGCGGCGACGTCCACCGGGTCCTCGCCGGGCGCGAGCCACGCGAGGTCCTCGTCGCTGACCTTGACGACGTCGGCGAGGGCGACGATCCGCTCCATCCGCGCGCGGGTCGCGACCGGGTCGCCCATGAGGGTCGGCCGGGCGTTCGGGTCGTAGGTGACGACGACCCGGCCGCTGGCCTGCTCGACGAGGCGCAGGACGGCGTCCCCGCCGGGCTGCAGGATGGCGGCGATCGAGCCGGTGTGGAGCGCGTCGTACCGGGTGACGTCCGGGACGGTGTCGAGCCGCCAGTCGATCTCGAAGTGGTAGGTCGCGACGCCCTGGGCGTCGACGAGGGCGGTCGCCGTCGAGGTGGGCGCGTCGACGACGGTGCCGTCGACGAGGTGGACCCCGGACGCCTCGAGGTGCTCGCGGATCGCGCGGCCGTGGGCGTCGGTGCCGATCCGGGTCAGCAGGGAGGCGTCCCGGCCGAGCCGGGCCAGCCCGAGGGCGACGTTCGCCGGGCTGCCACCGGGGTGGTCCGCGCCGCTGCCGTCCGCCCGCTGCACGATGTCGACGAGCGCCTCGCCCACGACCAGCACATTCGCCACGCCCGGTTCCTCCAGATCGTCCGGCCCGTCCGCACCACCACGCAGCCGGCCGCTCCCCGCGGGCAGCGATCGGCAGGCCGAGCCTAGGGGCTGGGCCGGTCCGGGGACATCCGCGGCGGGGCGACCGCGCCCGGTTGGCGGCGGCCCGGCCCGACGCGCGACGATGGGTCCGTGACCTCCACCGAGCCCGAGCAGAGCGCCGCGCCGTCCGCCGGTGTCCGGCGGCCGCCGCGGCGGCAGTCGGTCAGCGGCATCGTTCTGACGATGCTCGTCGTCGGCGGCTTCGCGCTGGGGCTGTGGGCGCTCGTGCCGCGGCAGTCCGGGATCCCGCAGCCGGCCGTCGACGTCGGCCAGGCGGCGAGCGGCCTGCAGGACCAGCTCGGCTTCGCGCCGGCGGTCCCGACCCCGGGGCCGGGCTGGACGGCGACGAGCACCTCCGCCGAGGCCGGCGTCGACGGCGTCCAGACGTGGCGGGTCAACTACGCGACGCCGAAGGGCTCGTGGGTCAGCCTCGTCCAGGGCCGCGAGGCGACGAGGAAGTGGGAGGGCGTCCAGGTCATCGACGGCGCCGAGCAGGGCACCGTGGCCGTCGACGGGCGCACCTTCGTCGTCCGGGCCCGGCCGGACCGTCAGCTCACCGGGTACGTCCTGCGCGACGGCGAGGTCACGACGATGTTCGTCGGGAAGGCGAGCCGCGCGGAGATCGAGGCGCTCGTCCGGGCGACGCCGCTGCGCTGACCGCGCGGCCGGCGGCTACCGCAGCGTCGAGCCGCTGACCTGCGGCGCGCCCCTGCCGAGGAAGAAGATCCCCGGGTAGCCGGCGGTAGCGAAGCCGCGGCTCGGGTTGGACCGCAGCGTGGACCGGGTGATCCGCAGCGTGCCGGTGCGGTCGTTGCTCACGAAGAAGACCGCCCCGCCGCCCTCGCGGGCCGAGTTGTGCTCGACGACGGTGCCCTCCAGCCGCAGCGTCATCGTGTTGCCGTCGTTGTAGATCGCGCCGCCGCTGCCCCCGCCGACCGTGCCGGAGCGGGCCGGGTTCGCGCCCCGGCCGACGGCCGAGTTGTAGGACAGCACGCTGTTGAGGACGGTCCAGGACACCCCGATGCTGCTCAGGGCGCCGCCGTTGGAGCAGGTGCCGCCCTGGCCGGGCCGGCCGCCGAAGGTGCTGCTCACGACGTAGACCGGCTCGCCGTGCCACTGGTCGAGCACCCGCAGCGCGGCACCGCCGAGGTCCTGGCCGCCGCTGTCGCACCGATTGCGGACGAACCGCGACGAGACGACCCGGAACCGGCCGCCGCGGACGAGGACCGCGCCGCCCCCGCCGCCCTCCTCGTGCTGCCCCGTCGCGTTGCCGTCCGCGAACGTGAGGTTCTGGACGACGAGCTGCGGCGTGGCCTGGTCCTGGCAGTGCGAGGTCGTCCAGACCTGCTTCTCGTCGCACGTGTTCATGTAGAGGATCCGGCGCTTGCCGCCGCCCGAGAGGGTCACGAGGCCGCCGCCGTCGAGGACGACGAGCGGGCTCGTGTTGCGGACCTTCGCCGTCGCGGTGAGCACGATCGTCACGGGGTCGGGGCCGCAGCGGAAGCCGATGACGCCGCCGGCCGCGACGGCGCGGACGACGGCCGCCGAGGTGCAGCTCGCCTTCGTGCCGGTACCGACCCATCGGGTCTTGGGCTTCGTCACGGCCCGGGCGGCCGCGGGGACGACGGCGCGGCCGTCCGGGTTGCCGGCGCGCGACACGACGGCCGGTGCCGGGCGTGCGCTCGTCGTCGGCGCGGCCGAGGTCGCCGCGGGCGGCACGGCCGGGGCCGTCGCCGAGGGGGCGGCCGTCCCGGGGGCGGTCGTCGTCGGCGCGGTGGTGGCGACGGACGGCGCCGCCGTGTCCGGGCCGGCCGACGCCCCGGCGCTGCAGCCGCCGAGCGCGGCCACCGCCGCGACGACCCAGGCGAGCCGGCGGACCGGTGCGGTGGTGGTCACCGGCGGGAGCGTAGTCCTGCCCGGCGCGCCGGGTCAGTCGCCCGGTTCGACGTCGGTGTCGTCCCCGTCGTCGTCGGCGCTGCCGTCCATGCTGCCGTCCGCGCTGCCGCCGGCGCCCGCACGGCCGTCGATCCGCGCCCGCGCACCGGCCAGCCAGGCCTCGCACCGGGCGGCGAGCGCCTCGCCGCGCTCCCAGAGCCCGAGCGACTCCTCGAGCGACGCGGCACCGGCCTCGAGCCGGCGCACGACGTCGACGAGCTCGTCGCGGGCCTGCTCGTAGCCGAGGGTCTGCGGGTCGGGCTGCGTGGTCACGCGTCGGCCTCCGTCGGGTCGGGCGGGCTGGGCGGGGCGGGCGGGGCGGATCGGGCGGCGCGCTTCCTCGACGCCGGCGCGGGTGCGGCGGCCTTCTTCGCGCTGCGGGCCTTGCGCGTCGTCGTCGGCAGCGCGTCGGGGACCCAGGGACCGGCCGCCCGGGCGGCGAGGTCGCCGCCGACGAGCCGCAGCCGCAGCAGGACGCCGTCCCCGACGTCCGCCGGGTCCCGGACGACCTCGCCTTCGCGGGTCTGCACGACCGCGTAGCCGCGGGCCAGCGTGGCCGCGGGGGAGAGCGCGGCGACCCGGCCGCGCAGGTGTGTGACGTCGTCCGCCGCCCGGTCGAGCCGGGTCGACACCGCGGCCCGGCTGCGGCGCCGCAGGTCGGCGACGGCGTCCGCGTGCCCGGAGAGCAGCCGGTACGGGTCGGCGAGGACGGACCGCTCGCGGATGCCGCGCAGCAGGTGCTCCTCACGGTCGAGCATCCGCAGGACGGCCGCCCGGGCCCGGTCACGGCCCTGCGCGACGCGTGCGAGCTCCTCGACGACGTCGGGGACGACCCGCTTGGCGGCGTCCGTCGGGGTGGAGGCGCGGACGTCGGCGACGAGGTCGAGCAGCGGGGTGTCGACCTCGTGGCCGATCGCGCTGACGACGGGGGTGCGGCAGGCGGCGACGGCGCGGACGAGGCTCTCGTTGCTGAACGGCAGCAGGTCCTCCAGGCTGCCGCCGCCGCGGGTGACGACGATGACGTCGACCTCGGGGGCCGCGTCGAGCGCCGCGACCGCGTCGACGACCTCGGGGACGGCGTTCGGCCCCTGCACGGCGACGTTGCGGACGTCGAACCGGACCGCCGGCCAGCGCCGCTGCGCGTTCTCGACGACGTCCCGCTCGGCGGCGCTCGCCCGGCCGCAGACCAGCCCGACGACGCGCGGCAGGAACGGCAGCGGACGCTTGCGGGACTCGGCGAAGAGCCCCTCGGAGGCCAGCACCCGGCGCAGGTGCTCGAGCCGCGCGAGCAGCTCGCCGACCCCGACCGGGCGCAGGTCGCTCGCCGACAGCGACAGGGACCCCCTGCGCGGGAACAGCTCCGGCTTGGCGTGGACGACGACGTGCGCGCCGTCCGCGAGCGGCACCGGCAGCGCGTCGAGGGTGCGGGCGTGCACGGTGACCGAGAACGACAGGTCGACGTCGGTGTCCCGCAGGGTGAGGTAGCAGGTGGCCTGCCCCGGCCGGCGGGTCAGCTGGACGACCTGGCCCTCGAGCCACACCGCGGGCGCCTTCGACAGGTACTCGGTGAGCTTCGCCGTGAGCAGCCGCACCGGCCACGGCCGCTCGGCGCTCGTCTGGCCGGCGGTCGCCGGCAGCTCGGCGCGCGGGGTGCTCACGGGGGACGACCCTACGGTGCGGCACCGACGGACGTCGCGGACCCGCCGCCGAGGTACTCGACGCAGTACCCGGTGCGTTCGACGTTCGTCACCCAGCCGTCCCGGGACGGCACCAGCGCGCCGTTCGCGGTCGCGAACGCCCTCGTGCAGATGTCCAGCGCCTCGGCCCGGGTCTGCGCATCCCCGACGTACGGGCGGTCGATGAGGTCGAGCTTCCTGACGAGCCGGGTCCGGGCGGCGGGGTCCGTGCACGCGACCACGGTCACCCGTTCGTCGACCGTGGTGGGCTGCTCCTCGATGCACGTCCCCGGCTCCAGCACGAGCACCGACGGTGCCCCGACGTAGGTGACCCTCGGGTCGGGCACAGGGTAGGGGCTGCCCGCGGGCTGCGTCAGAGCCACCGGCACCGCGACCGCTGCGGCGAGGCCCGCGACGGCCAGCACGGCCGTCAGGCAGCCGCGGGTCGCGGTCCGCGGCCCCGGCGGCGTGGTCCGCACCGGCACCACGACCGGGGCTGCGGGGCCGACCGGTGCGGGTGCCGCCATCGGCACGGTGGCCGGGGACCCGCGTGGCCGGGTCCTGCGCCGCAGCGCCCGCCGCCAGCCCCGGGCCTCCCGCGACCGCGCGGGCGCGACCTCGCGGAAGAAGGCATCCGCCTCCTCCTCGCTGGGCAGCGGGCCACCGGGGCGGGGCGGGGTCGCTCCCATCAGGCGTCGACCCGCTCGAGGCACACCGCGGTGCGCTCGCCGTTCGCGAACCAGTCGTCGCGCGGGGGCACCACCACGGCCGTGGTGGGTCCGTAGGTCCGTCCGCAGAGCCCGACCGCCTCGCCCCAGGTCTCGCCGTCGCCGCGGTACGAGCCGTCCGCCAGCTCCACCCGGGCGACGATCCGGTGCCGAGGCCCGGGCCCCGAGCAGTCGACGACCGTGACCCGCTCGTCGGTCGTGTAGGGCGGTCTCGTGATGCAGGTGCCGGTTCCCGGGACGAAAACGGACGGCGCCTCGACGGCGGGTGTCCGTGGCGCGGGCGGGCGTGCGCCGGAAGGGAAGGAGAACGGCCACAGGTCGACGTCGCCGCCACCGTTCGTGTCGTCGAGGAGCGCCACGACGGCCGCGAGGAGGCCGACCACCACCACGACGGCCCTGATGCAGCCCGGCCTGGCGGAGCGGGTTGCCGGCGCGGTGGCCCTGCGCGGCGAGACCGCGGGCGGCGGTTGCGCAGGCGCCTGCGGTGCCGCGGGGCGTGGCCGGGCCCGGCGCCGCAGCGCCCGCAGCCAGCCCCGGGCCTCCATCGACCGCGCGGGCGCGACCTCGCGGAAGAGCCGGTCGGCCTCGTCCTCGCTCGGCAGCGGGTCCCCGGTAGGCGTCATGCGAGCACCTCGGCGCAGACTGCGAGCCGAGCTCCGTCTGCCCAGGCCCGGCCGCTCGGCACGACGGCCCGGAACTCACCGGCCTGCTCCCCGGAACCGTCGTAGACGACGGTCGGGAAGCGCGGGCGGCAGCGCTCCTCGGCGCGGGCCCGCTCGGCCTCGACGCCGGTGAACGCCCCGGCCGGCAGGAGGACCAGCCCGAGCACCCGGATGCGGGGCGCGCCCGCGACGTCGCAGTCGACGCCGGTGACCCGCTCGTCCGTCGTCGTGGGCAGCCCACCGGCACACGCCATGGCGGGGTAGTCCACCAGCCGGGTCCCTGCGGACGGCGGTCCGGTCGGCGCGTCGAGGAGCCCCGTCCGCACCACGGGAGGGGTGGTCGAGTGCAGCGTCCCGGTGAGATCCCCCGTCGTCACGGCGGTGACCGACGCGAGGCCGGCGACGACGATCGCCACGAGCACCCGCGGCCGTGGTCGTGGCAGCGCCGCCACGCGAGCGGCCCACGTCGGAGCAGGAGCCTGCGTCGAGCGGGAGACCGGCACCGTCCGGAAGAGCCGGTCGGCCTCGTCCTCGCTCGGCAGCGCCGGCGGCGTCCGGTCCCGGGACGGCTGCGGCCCGGTCATGCGAGGGACTCCGCGCACACGACGTAGCGGTCGCCCCGGGCGGACCAGGCGACCTCGTCGGGGACGGCGACGGCGGGGGCGCCCTCCCGGTAGGGGCCGCCGAGCCCGAAGTCCTGGCGGCACAGACCCCTGGCCAGGCGGTCCACCTCCTGCGGGCCGGGGTAGGCGTCGTCCTGCGTGGACAGCACCGCGACGCCGAGGACGAGGGCACGCGCCCGCTCGTCCGAGCACGCGACGAGGCGGAACGGGCCGTCGGTCGTGGCGGGCATCTCGAGCACGCAGGCGCCGCCGTCGAAGAACCCGACCGGAAGTCCGCGGGTTGCCTCGACGCCCGTTCCGGACCCCGCGCGCAGGGGGTCGGAGGGGCGCTGGAGCACCGCCGCCCAGAGGCCGCCGAGCGTCACCACCACGACGAGGACGGCGACGACCTGCGGACGTACCGGACGGCGCACCCGCGGACCGCCGGCGGTCGACCACCGGGCCGGCGGGGACGCCTCCGGGGAGCGGGACCGCGGGACCTCGCGGAAGAGGGCGTCCGCCTCGGCCTCGCTCGGCAGCGGGTCGCGCGAGGGCGTGACGCGGCGCACCCCGGCGGGCCGGTCGCCTCCGGGCGGGGACCCCGTCGACCCTGGCATGGGACCGATCATCGAGGTGTTGACGTGCGGCGTCCACGCCCGGCTCCGTGCCGCCGCCCGGTGGAGGTCCGGTGGAGGCCGCGTGGACGTCCTAGGGGCGCCGCGGCCCACGACAGGTGGCCCGCCGCCCCGCCGCCTACGATGGAGGCGTGACCCAGACCGCTGACCCGAGCCGCACCGTGCCCGCCGCCGACCCGGCCCCCGCCCCGTCCGCGACCGACGCACCCGCTGCGGCGACGTCCGGGAAGCGGGTCCTGCTCGCCGCCCCGCGCGGCTACTGCGCGGGCGTCGACCGGGCCGTCGTCACGGTCGAGAAGGCCCTGGAGCACCACGGCCCGCCGGTCTACGTCCGCAAGCAGATCGTCCACAACAAGCACGTCGTGGAGACCCTCGAGCGTCGTGGCGCGATCTTCGTCGACGACACCGACGAGGTCCCCGAGGGCGCGCTCGTGATCTTCTCCGCGCACGGGGTGGCGCCCGCCGTCCACGAGGCCGCGCACCGCCGCCAGCTGCGGACGATCGACGCGACGTGCCCGCTCGTGACGAAGGTCCACACGGAGGCCGTCCGGTTCGCGACGGACGACTACGACATCCTGCTCATCGGCCACGCCGGGCACGAGGAGGTCGAGGGCACCGCCGGGGAGGCGCCCGCGCACATCCAGCTCGTCAACGGTCCCGAGGACGTCGAGCAGGTCGTCGTCCGCGACCCGGAGCGGGTCGTGTGGCTCTCCCAGACGACGCTGTCGGTCGACGAGACGATGACGACCGTGAACCTCCTGCGCGAGAAGTTCCCCAAGCTGCAGGACCCGCCGAGCGACGACATCTGCTACGCCACGCAGAACCGCCAGGTCGCGGTGAAGAAGATCGCGGCGGAGTCGGACCTCGTCATCGTCGTCGGGTCGAGCAACTCCTCGAACTCCGTCCGCCTCGTCGAGGTCGCGCTCGAGCACGGCGCCCGGGCGTCCTACCGCGTGGACAACGTCGGCGAGATCGAGGAGGCCTGGCTGGACGGCGTCGGCACGGTCGGCGTGACCTCGGGCGCGAGCGTGCCGGAGATCCTCGTCCAGGAGGTCCTCGCGTACCTCACCGAGCGCGGCTACGGGCAGGCGGAGGAGGTCGTCACGGCCGAGGAGGACCTGCTCTTCTCGCTCCCCAAGGAGCTGCGCCGGGACCTCAAGGCGGCCCGGGCTGCGCAGGCCTGACCCTCACCCGGCCTCACGGACGGCGCCGCCCGCGGGCGGGCCGCCCGGCTCGTCGACGAACGGCCAGTCCCGGTGCAGCGGGGGCAGCGCCTCGCGGTGCTCGGCCTCGATGAGCTCCGCGGCCGTGAGCGGACGCGGAGCGACCTCGACCGGCGCCAGCTCCTCCAGGTCGAGGTCGGTGACGTCGAGGTCGCGCATCCGGCGGGCGCTGACGAGCACCCGGCGCTCCATCGTCCCGACGAGGGCGTTGTAGTCCTCGACGGCCCGGTGCAGGCTGCGGCCCAGCTTGGACGTCACCCCGCCGAGCGAGCCGAGCCGGCCGTAGAGCTCCCGGCCGAGGTCGAACAGCGCCCGCGCGCTGCCCGACAGCGCCTCGGACTGCCACGTGAGCGCCACCGTGCGCAGCAGCGCCAGCAGCGTCGTCGGCGTCGCGAGCACGACCCGCCGGGCCATCGCGTGCTCGAGGAGCGCCGGGTCGGCCGAGCAGGCCGCCGCGAGGAACGCCTCGCCCGGCACGAAGCACACGACGAGCTCGGGGGAGGGGTCGAACGCCGTCCAGTACTCCTTGGCCGCGAGCGCGTCGACGTGCGCCCGCAGCGCCCTGGCGTGCGCGGTCGCGGCGGCGGCCTGCCGGGCCTGGTCCTGCGACTCCTCGCTGGCCTCGAGGAACGCCGCGAGCGGTGCCTTGGCGTCGACGACGACGTGCTTGCCGCCGGGCAGGTGGACGACGACGTCCGGACGGACGCCGTCCCCCGCCGCCGTCGTCCCCGCGACCTGGGTGTCGAAGTCGACCCGGGCGAGCATCCCCGCGTGCTCGATGACGCGGCGCAGCTGGACCTCGCCCCACGCGCCACGCGCCGTCGGTGACCGCAGCGCCCCGGCCAGGGCGGACGTCTGCACCCGCAGCGCCTCGCCGTGCGTGCGGACCGCCTCGAGCTGCTCGCCGAGGCGGGCGTACTGCTCGACCCGGTCCCGCTCCAGCACGCGCACCTGGCCCTCGACCCGGACCAGCGCCGACGACAGCGGTGCGAGCGTCGCGGCGAGCTCGCGGTCGTGGTCCGTCGACGTCTCGAGGTCGGTGACCCGCTCGCGGAGGACGTCCCGCTCGGCGGCGAGCGCCGCCGTCCGGGCCGTCAGCACGAGCCGCCACGCCCCGGTGGCCGCGAGCGCGCCGAGGACCGCCCCGACGACGAGGGCCACGAGCACGGAGGTCTGCATGGCCTCACCGTCCCAGCCGGCACCGACAACCGCGGTGCTGGCGCGACCTCACCGCGGTCTCACCGCGGCCTCACCACGACCGTCACCCGAGCAGGTACGTCGTCCCGCCGCCCGCGGCGACCGTCGCGACGTCGTCGCGGACGTGCACCGGGGCCGTCGCGCGGAGCAGGTCGCCCTGCCCGAGCTGTCCGGAGGCACCCCGGCCCCAGCACCAGGCCGACCCGTCGGACCGCGTCGCGCAGGCGTGCGCGGACCCGGCGCCGACCGCGGTCCACGTCGTCGCGGAGCCGACCTGGACCGGTGCCCCGTGGTCGGTCGTGTCACCGACGCCGACCTGGCCGTCCGCGTTGGCGCCCCAGCACCACAGCGTGCCGTTCGTCCGCGTCGCGCAGCCGAAGCCGGTGCCGACCGCGACCCGGGCCCACGTCGTCGCGGTCCCGACCTTCGCCGGCGCCGAGACGTTGCCGCTCAGCTCGTCCAGCCCGAGGCCCGGACCGGCGAACGGGGTCGCCTCGCCCCAGCACCACAGCGTGCGGTCCGTCCTCGTCGCGCAGGTCACGAGGTCGCCGGCGGAGACGTCCGACCACGTCGTCCCGGTGCCGACCCGGGTGGGGACGGCGACGTGGTCGTCGTCGTCCGCCACGGGGCCGAGCCCCAGGCTGTTGCCGAAGTTGTCGCCCCAGCACCACAGGCTGCGGTCGACCCGGGTCGCGCAGGCGTGCGTGGCCCCGACGGACACCCCGGCCCAGCCGGTGGCGGCGCCGACGCGGGTCGGCCCGACCGCCGTCGCGGACGTCGTCCCGTCGCCGACCTGCCCCTCGTCGCGGGAGCCCCAGCACCACAGGCCGCCGTCGGTGCGGATGCCGCAGCCCGACGTCCGCCCGACCGAGACCTCGGCCCACGGACCGGTGTCGTCCATCTTCTGCGGTGTCGCGGACGGCGCCGTGCCGCCGGTCGGCAGACGGTGGGTGCTCGTCTCGCCCCAGCACCACAGCGAGCCGTCGGTGCGCAGGCCGCACGCGGCGCCGTCGTCGGCCGACAGCGTCGTCCAGGCGGACGAGGTCCCGACCCGCGCGGGCGCCGTCACCGCGACGGCCTGGCCGAGCCGGCCGGAGGTGCCGTCGCCCCAGCACAGGAGCTCACCGCCGTCCGACAGGCCGCAGCCGTGGGCGGCGCCGAGCGCGATCCCCGCCCAGCCGGCCGAGGACAGCGTCCAGACCGCGTAGGTCTCGGGTGCGGCGGGGCCGGCGGACGTCGCCCCGCCGAGGCCGGCCGGCAGGGCGGTGCCCCAGCACTGGAGCTCGGCGGCGAGCTGCCCGCAGGCCCACCCGGTGCCGGTCGAGACGTCGACCCAGCCGGTGCTCGCACCGACCGTGACCGGGGACGTCCGGTCGGTCCGGTCGCCCACCCCGAGCTGCCCGTCCGCGTTGAGGCCCCAGCACGCGAGCGTGCCGGTCGTCCGGCGGGCGCACGTGAAGCCGGAGCCGGCGCTCACCCGGGCCCAGTCGGTGCCCGTGCCGACCTGGATCGGTACGAACCGGTTCGAGGTGTCACCTGCGCCGAGCCCGAGCGCGCCGTCGCCGTAGGTGCCCCAGCACCAGAGCGTGTCGTCGGTGCGGGTGCCGCACGTGTGGTCGGCGCCGACCGAGACCGACGCCCAGTCGGAGTCCAGGCCCACCCGGGCGGGGGCGTCCTGGTCGTCGGAGGTGCCGGTGCCGAGCTGGCCGGCGGAGCCCGGGCCCCAGCAGTAGAGCGTGGAGTCCTGCTTGAGGGCGCAGGTGTGCTCGCCGGGGCCGGTGGCGACCGAGGCCCAGTCGGTGTCGGCGCCGACCTGGACCGGGACGTCGCGGTCGGTCGTGTCGCCGAGGCCGAGCTGGCCGAGGCCGTTCTCGCCCCAGCACCAGAGGGTGTGGTCGGTCCGCGTCGCGCAGGTGCGCAGGGCGCCTGCGGAGACGCTCGCCCAGCCGGCGCTGCTCCCGACCTGCGTCGGGGACGTCGCATCGGTCGTGCCGCCGTGGCCGAGCTGGCCGTGCGCGTTCCCGCCCCAGCACCAGAGGCTGCCGTCGGCGAGGGGTGCGCACGTGTGGTCGGTGCCCGCCGTGACGCCGGCCCACTGCGACCGCGGGAGGGTGACCGGCTGCGGCTCGAGGCCGGTGACGCCGCGGCCGCCCTGGCCCGCGCCGGTGTCCCCGGTCGACGAGAGCCGGCCGGCGGCCCGCGGCCGGACGGCGGTCCCGCCGGTCGGCGCGCCCCAGCCGGCGACGTTGCGGGCCTGGACCCGGACGACGTCCGTGACGCCGTCCGGCAGGCCGGTGAGGGTGCAGGTCGTCGCGGGGGCGGTGGCGGTGCACGTCGCGCCGGTGGCGACCGCGCGGTAGGAGAGGACGGCGGCGCCGCCGGTGGAGGCCGGCGGGGCCCAGGTGACGACGCCGTGGCCGTCTCCGGACCGGACGGTCACCGCGAGCGGCGCGCCGGGCGTGGTGCGCGGCGTCCCGTACACGGGCAGCGACGCGGGGCCGGTGCCGACCCGGTTGCGGGCCGTCACCCGGACGGCGTAGCGGGTGCCGTTCGTCAGCCCGGTCACGGTGCAGGTGAGGGCTGTCGTCGTCGTGCACGTGCGGGTGCCCGGGGTCGTCGTGACCTTGTAGCCGAGGACGGCGGCCCCGCCGGTCGACGCCGGCCGGGCCCAGGTGACCGCGAGGGAGGCGGCCTTGGGGACGACGGTGACGGCGCGCGGCGCGGAGGGGCGGGAGGCCGCCGCCTGGGCGGGCGCGGCGAGGGTGAGCGAGGCGAGGCAGAGCGAGGCAGCGGCGACGAGGCCCGGGCCGAGGGCCAGGGGACGTGCGGCGGCACGGAGGCGCATGCTCCGTTGTCGGCACGGCGGGGGCCGGACGTGAGGGCGGTCGGGCGAGGTCCCTGTCGGCACCGTGCGTGCGGATGTGAGGCGTTCACCCGTCCGGCGGGCGGCCGGAAGGGGCCCGTGCCGGGGTGCGGCGTCAGGCGGGCCGCCGCCGCGCCGGTAGAGTCCTGTCCTCGTGGCACTCACCATCGGTATCGTCGGCCTCCCCAACGTCTGCAAGTCCACCCTTTTCAACGCCCTGACGAAGGCCGACGTGCTCGCGGCGAACTACCCGTTCGCGACGATCGAGCCCAACGTCGGCGTCGTCGCGCTCCCGGACCCGCGCCTGCAGACCCTCGCGGACGTCTTCGGCAGCGAGCGCCTGGTGCCCGCGACGGTGTCGTTCGTCGACATCGCCGGCATCGTCAAGGGCGCCAGCGAGGGCGAGGGCCTGGGCAACAAGTTCCTCGCGAACATCCGCGAGGCCGATGCGATCTGCCAGGTGGTGCGCGCGTTCGTCGACGACGACGTCGTCCACGTGGCGGGCCGGGTGAACCCGGCGGACGACATCGAGATCGTCCACACCGAGCTGATCCTCGCCGACCTCCAGACCCTCGAGAAGGCGGTCCCGCGCCTCGAGAAGGAGGTCAAGGGCAAGAAGACCGACAAGGCCGTGCTCGATGCCGCCCTCGAGGCGCAGACCCTGCTCGAGAAGGGGACGACGCTGCACGCCGGCGCGGCCGCGGCCGGGATCGACGTCGTCGCGCTGCGCGAGCTCTCCCTCATGACGTCCAAGCCGTTCATCTACGTCTTCAACGTCGACGAGGACGGCCTGTCCGACACCGCGCTGCAGGAGAAGATGCGCGCGCTCGTCGCACCGTCCGACGCGATCTTCCTCGACGCCAAGCTCGAGTCCGAGCTCGTCGAGCTCGACCCCGACGAGGCCGCCGAGCTCCTCGCCTCGGTGGGCCAGACCGAGTCCGGCATGGACCAGCTCGCCCGCGTCGGCTTCCACACCCTCGGCCTGCAGACCTACCTGACGGCCGGCCCCAAGGAGGCCCGCGCCTGGACGATCCACCAGGGCTGGACGGCGCCCCAGGCCGCCGGCGTCATCCACACCGACTTCCAGCGCGGGTTCATCAAGGCCGAGGTCGTCGGGTTCGCCGACCTCGTCTCCGCCGGGTCGATGGCCGAGGCGAAGGCGCGCGGCAAGGTGCGCATCGAGGGCAAGGACTACGTCATGGCCGACGGGGACGTCGTGGAGTTCCGGTTCAACGTGTAGGCGCGTTGCCGCGCAACGGATCGGCGCCCAGGACGTAGCGGCAGCGCGCGCTGCCGTCCTCGGCGGCCGGTGCCGGGCCCGCGGACCTGAAACCGTGGGACTCGCACAACCTGCGCGCTGCCTCACCCTCCGGGGTGTCCGTGGCGAAGGTGACGACGCTGATGTCGCCTGCCGACCACCGCGCGCGGACGGCGTCGATCAGGAGCGATCCCACGCCACGACGGCGGTGGACTCGTGCGACGGCAAGCCAGTGGATCGCGTGCGGTGCGTCGTCCCGGGAGAGCAGGCAGGCGCCCAGGAGCGCGTCGGCTTCCGTGGCGACGAGGGCGGTGCCGCGGGCGATGCCGCGCTCGACGTGCTGCCGGATGTCGGGCATCGGACCGAAGAGCGGCTCCACCTCGCGAGAGATCCGTAGCCACTGGTCGACGTCGTCGATCTGCGCCGTCCGGACGTGGAACACCTGGCAGACGCTACCGGGAGGGATACCGGGCGGCGGCTGTGCGGACGGGGCGGCGGAGGAACGCACCTGCCTTGCCTGGTGGATGCCTGATCCTGACAGGCGTCGTGACGTGGTGGAGCCCCCTCAGCGGGCGAACCCGGCGTCTCTCACCGCCTCGCGGAGCTGTGTCGGGTCAGCGCATGCGGGAGCGGCGGACCTTAGTGGCGAGCTCGGACATGAGCCGGCCCCGGAGCTCGTCGGTCGCGAGCCGTAGCTCCGCCCGCGAGTAGCGGCCGGGTGGCACCGCCCCGTGAACGGACAGGCCAGTGGCGGTGTGGGTCAGCGTCACACGCCTCTCGCTGACGTCCTCCGCGCGCGAGGCCCGGGATCTCCCGTCACCCCGGTTGCCGGAACGCGCCGTCGTGCTGCTCACGGAGACGTCGCCGGGCGCGAACGGACCGCCGTCGCCGGGTGCCTGCTTCGACATCTGATCATGCTGGCAGGTGAGGTCCGCCGGCCGCGCCCTCGGCATCGGGGGCGATCGGCGGCACCGCCGTGCGGCGATCGTCCCCGCTACGGTTCGGGCCGGGTCGCGACCATGAAACTGTAGCCCGCGATCGTGACGGTGAACGCGCGGACGCCCCAGGCCCTGTCCACGACGGGGCCGGGTGCCTCGTGGGCGGCGTGCACCGCGCCCAACTGCTCGGCCGGCACCTCGACGTAGAGCTGGACGCCGGCGCCCCGATGGTCGCGGGCGGCTGCGGGGAGGAACTGCTCGGTGTCGACCCCGAGCAGGACCTGGGCGCCGTGCAGCTCCACGGCGGCGAGCGGGTCGCCGGAGTCTGGCGGGGTGGCGAACACGAGCGTCCAGCCGCTCGCGACGAACTCGTCCGCGGCCCGGTAGGGATCGGGCGTCGCAAGGATCGGCGTCAGCACCTCCCGATGGTCGCAGCGTCGAGCATGTGAACCTCGACAGCGGGGAACTTCGGACGGCAATCTGCCGCCGGATGGTCCACACAAGTGACCCTCGGGGCGGTGTCACGTCGACCGGCCATGGGCCGAGCAGGAACTGGGACAGCTGACGACGTGACCGCCGCCAGGAGGGCCGGGCGCCGCCCGCCCGGTGACGGAACTCGACGGTGCGGAACATCGCACGGCGCACTGCCGCGGGACCCACCGCACGACAGCGCCTGTCGGGTCCGGGGCCGGCGGCGCGGACGGCGCGGCGCGGAGTATGCCGTTGTTCCACGACGAGGCGCCGTCTACGGTGCCGGGGTGCTCATCCGAGGTGCGCAGGACGACGACTGGCCCGCGATCTACCCCTTCTTCGCCACGATCGTCGAGGAGGGGAGGTCCTACGCCTTCCCGGAGGGCCTGACCCTGGAGCAGGCTCGTGGGTGGTGGATGGAGTCGCCGCCCGGGCGGACCGTCGTCGCGGTGGACGGTCCGGTCGTCCTCGGCAGCGCCAAGATGGGCCCGAACCGGCCCGGTCGCGGGTCCCACGTGGCGACCGCCAGCTTCATGGTCGATCCGCAGCACTCCGGCCGCGGCGTCGGGCGGGCCCTCGGGGAGCACGTCGTCGACTGGGCGCGCACGGCCGGGTTCCGCGGCATCCAGTTCAACGCGGTCGTGGAGACGAACGAGGTCGCGGTCGGGCTGTGGCGCTCGCTGGGTTTCGACGTGCTCGCCACCGTCCCGCGGGCGTTCGACCATCCCGAGCACGGGCTGGTCGGGCTCCACCTGATGTTCCTCGACCTCGCGTAGCCCGGCGGGGACGTCACCGGCACGACCACGCCCTGCCCGGCGCACGGAGCAGGACGGGCTCTGGCACCGGCTCGTGGTCGAGCTCGCGGACGATCCGCCGGAACTCGTCGTCCCAGTCGCGGTCGTCGGCCGCGGCCGCGCGCCGGGTCTCCTCGTCCTGCTGGGCGGGGAGCTCGCAGCGGTTGGTCCGGGCGTTCCAGAACGCTCGCGGGTCGAAGCACTCCGGGAACGTCAGGTGGAACAGCGCCAGTGCCCTCGGGTAGGCATTGCGCAGTGCTCGGAAGTGCGGCAGGCAGGCGAACGCCCGGGCGTTCGGCGGCACCCACCACTCGTGCACAGCGGCCCGGGTCGGGCACAGGCGCCACGGTCCCTTCGGCGGCAGGCTGAGCCATGCGCCGCACTGCTCGAGCGGGCGGGGGAGCGCGGGGTTCGAGACGAACTCCGGGTAGTCCCGCGTCATCGGACACCTGCGCTCGAGGGCACGTCCGTTGTGCCGGCACCTGACATCCTCATCGCAATAAATCCCCCGTTCGTACGATTGACAGGGGATTGAAACACCAGTGTCGATCTCCGCAAAGCGCGATCGGCGTGTCGCTCCCGACGCGCGGAAGGAACCTCGACAGCGGGGAACATCGCGCGGCGATCTGCCGCCGGACGATCCACGCAACGAGCCCCGCCGGGGGCGGGGGGCGGTCAGGCGGTGGTGAGGCGGACGGCGAGCCAGGAGACCGGTGGCAGCGTCACCCTCGCGCGGCCGTCGTCCAGGGTGACCTCGACCGGCCGCGGACGGACCCGGTCCGGGGCGTCCTGGGTGTTGGTCGCCAGCCGGTCCGGGTCCGCGAGCAGGTGGCTCTCGCCGACCGTGAGCGGCCCGAACGAGCGCAGGTCGACGTCGAGCCGGACCGGCTCGTCGAGGCTGCGGTTCACCGCGAGGACGACGACGTCGCCGGACGCCGGGTCGTGGGTCGCCACGGCGTCGACGACCGGCACGTCCCCGAAGCGCGCCGTCGGCTGCTCCGGCGAGCGGATCTCGGTGCGCAGCACGTCGCCCCTCGCGAGCGCCGCCGTGAGTGCGAACGGGTGGAAGGTCGTCTGCCGCCAGGCCGGCCCCCCCGGCTCGCAGCGGATCGGGGCGATGACGTTGACGAGCTGGGCCAGGCAGGCCGCGGTCACCCGGTCGCTGTGCCGCAGAAGCGAAACGAGCAGGCTCCCGACGACGACGGCGTCGGTCACCGTGTAGGTGTCCTCGAGCAGCCGCGGGGCGCGTCGCCACTCGAGCCCGGCCGCGGACTGCTCCTGCCAGGCCTTCAGGTACCAGACGTTCCACTCGTCGAACGAGAGCTGGATCCGCTTGCGGCTGCGGACCTGTGCCCCGACCGCGTCCACGGTCGCGACGACGGCGTCGACGAACCGGTCCATGTCGACGGCGCTCGCGAGGAACGACGCGACGTCGTCCCCCTCCTCGTAGTACGCGTGCAGCGACACGAAGTCGACGAGGTCGTAGCACTCGGCGAGGACGGTCGCCTCCCACGTCCCGAACGTCGGCATCTGCGAACCGCTGCTGCCGCAGGCGACGAGCTCGAGGTCCGGCTGGAGCTGCCGCATCGCGCGGGCCGTCTCGGCGGCGAGCCGGCCGTACTCGGACGCCGTCTTGTGGCCGGTCTGCCAGGGCCCGTCCATCTCGTTGCCGAGGCACCACATCCGGATGGCGTGCGGCTCGGCGGAGCCGTTGGCGATCCGGCGGTCCGACAGTGCCGTTCCGGCGGGGTGGTTCGCGTACTCGAGGACGTCGAGCGCCTCCTGCACGCCGCGCGTGCCGAGGTTCACGGCCATCATCGGCTCGACACGGGCCTTGCGCGCCCAGCGGACGAACTCGTCGAGACCCACCTCGTTGGGCTCCAGGCTCCGCCAGGCGAGGTCGAGCCGGGTGGGCCGCGCGGCGACCGGGCCGACGCCGTCCTCCCAGCGGTAGCCGGAGACGAAGTTGCCGCCCGGGTAGCGGACGACGGTCGTCCCCAGCTCGCGGGTCAGCGCGAGGACGTCGCCGCGGAAGCCGTCCTCGTCGGCCGTCGGGTGCCCCGGCTCGTAGATGCCCTCGTACACGCATCGTCCGAGGTGCTCGACGAAGGTGCCGAAGGTCCGGCGGCTCACCGGTGCGACGGTGAAGGCGGGGTCGAGGCTGATCGACGCGTCGAGCACGCTGCACTCCTGGTCCACGAGGTCGGCGGGGCGGGCCGGCCGGCCGGTGGGTCCCCGTTGTTACCGCTC
>JACRAB010000463.1 GCA_016213575.1 Actinomycetota bacterium | reverse complement strand
CCCCCCCCCCCCCCCCCCCCCCCCCCCCCCCGCCCCCGACCGAACGAGAACCAAGAGCCCCAGCCACGAACAACCAGAGAAAGGGAAAGCGGCAAACCAGGACACGCCCACATCCGGGCGAAGATCTCACAAGACATGGGACGATCGACCGGTGAGGATGCCGCAGACGAGACGCCGTCAGGAGCCCGGCACGGGCCCCGGCGTGGTCGGCATCGCCCGGGTCGACACCCGCACCAAGAACCTCACGAAGCGCCTCAAGCCCGGGGACGTCGCGGTCATCGACCACCGGGACATCGACCGCGTCTCCGCCGAGGCGCTCAAGGCCTGCCGTCCCGCAGCGGTCGTCAACGCGGCAGCGAGCATCAGCGGCCGCTACCCGAACCTGGGCCCCGAGATCCTCATCGAGGCCGGGATCCCGCTCGTCGACGAGGTCGGCCCGGACGTCATGACGGCGCTCCACGAGGGCGAGGTCGTGCGGCTGCACGAGGGCTGCGTCTACGTCGGCGAGGACCTCGTGTCCAAGGGCGTCGAGCAGACCGCCCGGACGGTGACGGCGGCGATGGACGAGGCCCGCGCCGGGCTCGCCGTCCAGCTCGAGGCGTTCGCGACGAACACGATGGAGTACCTGCGCAAGGAGCGCGACCTGCTCCTCGACGGGGTCGGCGTCCCGGACATCACGACGCAGATCGACGGCCGCCAGGTGCTCATCGTCGTCCGGGGCTACCACTACAAGGAGGACCTCGCGACGCTGCGTCCGTACATCCGCGAGTACCGGCCGATCCTCATCGGGGTCGACGGGGGAGCGGACGCGATCATCGACGCCGGGTACACCCCGGACATGGTCGTCGGCGACATGGACTCCGTGAGCGACCGGTCGCTGACGTGCGGCGCCGAGATCGTCGTCCACGCCTACCGTGACGGCCGGGCCCCCGGTCTGGAGCGGGTGCAGGCGCTCGGGGTGGAGCCGGTGGTGTTCCCCGCGACGGGCACGAGCGAGGACGTCGCGATGCTGCTCGCCGACGACAAGGGCGCCTCGCTCATCGTCGCGGTCGGGACCCACGCGACGCTCGTGGAGTTCCTCGACAAGGGGCGCTCCGGGATGGCCAGCACCTTCCTCACGCGACTGCGGGTCGGCAGCAAGCTCGTGGACGCCAAGGGCGTCTCGCGGCTGTACCGGCAGCGGATCAGCAACCTCCAGCTCGGCGTCCTCGTCGTCGCCGGGCTGCTCGCCGTGACCGTGGCGCTCTACGCCACCGGTACCCTGCCGGCGGTCGTCTCGGTCGTGGCCGCCCGGCTCGACGACGTCATGTCGTGGATGCGGGGCTGGTTCGTCGACGCCAAGCCCGAGGCGCTCGCGCCGTGGCCCGGCACCGCCGGCCCCCACCTGACGGGCATCTGATCGAGCTGATGGGCACATGATCGACTTCCGGTACCACCTCGTCTCCCTCGTGTCGGTCTTCATCGCCCTGGCCGTCGGGATCCTGCTCGGCGCAGGCCCGTTGCAGCAGCCGCTCGAGCAGGGGGTCTCGCTGACCCTGCAGCAGCAGGTCGAGGCGCTGCGGGCCGACCGGCAGCAGCTGCGCGACCAGCTCGACTCCTCGCAGGCCGGCGTCTCGCACCGCGACGAGGTCATCACCGAGCTCGGACCGCAGGTCGTCGCCGGCCGGCTGCCGGGGCGCAGCGTCGTCCTCGTCGTCCTGCCGGACGCCGCGACCGACCGGGTCGGCGCCCTCACCCGCACGGTCGAGGCGGCGGGCGGCACCGTCGTCGGCCGGCTCGAGATCGAGGACGGCTGGACCGACCCGGCGCAGGCGGCGGACCGCGAGCAGCTCGCGACGAAGCTCGTCGCGGGGCTGCCGGCCGGGTCCCCGGTCATCGCGGGCGCGGAGGGCGACCCGGACGCCGTGCTCGCCGGGCTGCTGGCGCGGGCGCTCGTGGCACCGACGGCCGCCGCGGCCGGGACGCCCGACCCGGCGGCGGTGGCGATCCTCGACGGGATGCGGGAGGCCGGGCTCGTCCGGGTCGCGGGGTCCCTCGACAGCCGGGCCGAGCTCGCCGTCGTCCTCGCCCCCGGGGTCGAGTCCGCCACGGTCACCGCGACCACCTCGCCGTCGGCGACGGCGTCCGGGACCAGCGGCGCCCCGGCCTCGCCGAGCCAGGCCCCCGAGGACCTGTCGGGCGCCTGGAACGCGCTCGCCCTCGCACTCGCCCTCGCACTCGACCGCGCGTCGTCCGGCACGGTCGTCGTCGGTCCCGGCTCGTCGGCGACCTCCGGCGGCGTCGTCGCGGCCGTGCGCGGGGACGCCGACCTCGAGGGCAAGGTGACGACGGTCGACACCGGCGGGACGGCGATGGGGGACGTCACGACGGTCGTCGGCCTCGCCGAGCAGGTGTCGGGCCGGGCCGGCCGGTACGGCTTCGGCGCCGGTGCGACGGCCCCCCTGCCCGAGCTCGCCGCGGTCACCGCCGCCGCGGGCACGCCGTCGGCGACGGCGACGCCGTGAGCCGCCGGGCGTTCGTCGCGGGTGCCGTCGGCGCCGGGCTCGCCCGGGCCGCCTGGACGGCGCTGCGGACGGCACCGCCCGGCGGTGTCGCGCGCTGGACGCGCACGAACCATGCGGGGGAGCCGATCACCCTGCTCGAGGGCCCGGCGTACGCGGCCGCCGCAGCGGGCGCCGTGGCGCTCGCCCCGGGCCTGCCGCCGCGGGTCCGCGCGGGCGCGGTGCTCGCCACGGCCGGTGCGGCCGCCTTCGGGATGCTCGACGACCTCGGCGAGACCGGCACGAGCAAGGGCCTCAAGGGGCACCTCGGAGAGCTCGCCCGCGGCCGGCTCACGACCGGCGGGGCGAAGGTGCTGGGGATCGGGGTCACCGGGCTCGCCGCCGCGGCCCTCGCGCTGCCCCGGGACAGCGGCACGGACGACGGCACGGACGACGGCACGGGCGGGTCCGGCCGGCTGGCCCGGCTCGCGGACGTCGCCGCGTCCGGCGCGCTCGTCGCGGGCAGCGCCAACCTGCTCAACCTCCTCGACCGGCGCCCCGGCCGGGCGCTCAAGGCGACGCTGCTCTGGGCGGCGCCGCTCGCGGCGACCTCCGGCCCGGGCGGCGCGCTCGCCGCGGCCGCGGCCGGCCCCGCGGTCGCGCTGCTCCCCGAGGACCTGGGGGAGCGCGCGATGCTCGGCGACACCGGCGCGAACGCCGCCGGCGCCCTGCTCGGCACCGCGCTCGTCGCCGGCACCGGCCGGCGGACCCGGCGCGCCGTCGTCGCCGGAGGCGTCGCGCGGAGCCTCGCGGGGGAGCGCTGGAGGGTCACGAAGGTG
>JACRAB010000462.1 GCA_016213575.1 Actinomycetota bacterium | reverse complement strand
CGGATGGTCGACGGCGAACACGGGAGCCGTGCGCTCGCCGAGGTCGCCGCCGTCCTCGAGGACCCGGTCCGGGCGCTCTGGTGAGCCCGGCGACCGTGCGGGGTCGGCGGATCAGGCCGCGACGAGGCCGTCGATCTGGTTGAGGGCCAGCGTGATGCCCTCCTCCATGCCCATCGCGAGGACCTTCTCGAGGTCCTCGGCCGACGGGTAGGTGCTCGTGAGCGTCATGACGGTGCCCCCGGTGCCGTCGTCCACGAGCGTGACCCGCGTGGACGAGACCGGCATGTCGGTGTTCGGCCGGCCGGCGTCGTCGGCGAAGCCGTCGTCGAACTCGAGGGAGTGCGGGGCGTCGACGGCAGTCACCTGCCAGAAGCCGTGGTACTTGTCGCCCTCGGGGGACGTCATGAAGTACCGGACGGCGCCGCCGGGCGCCAGGTCGTGGTGGACGACCGTCGCGGGATAGGTCGGCGGCCCCCACCAGCGCTCGAGGAGCCGCGGGTCCGCCCAGACCTGCCACACCCGGTCGACGGGCGCGGCGACGTGGTTCGTCAGCACGAGGGTGAGGTTCTCGATGTCCTTGCGGACGTCGGTCACGGTCATTGCGAGGTCTCCTGTCCATGCTCGCTACGGGTTTCGGTCTGCGGGCCGGGCCCTGTCGCGCCCGCGAGGAGGGCGTCGATCCGGTCCATCCGCCCGATCCAGGTCTGCGCGAGCGCGTCGAGCAACCGGTGCACCTCCTGCAACGCCTCCGGGTTGCCGCGGACGCGCCGTTCGCGGCCCTGCCGCTGCTTGACGACGAGCCCGGCCGCCTCGAGGACCGCCACGTGCTTCTGGACGGCCGCGAAGCTCATCGGGAACCGCTGCGCCAGCTCGGAGACGGAGTGGTCCCCGCGCATCGTCAGCGCGACGATCTCGCGCCGCGTCGCGTCCGCCAGTGCGTGGAAGAGCCGGTCGGTGCGCTCCGCAGACTCCTGACGTACAACCACTGAGTTGTACGTTAGCTGCGGCCGGCGCGACCCGCAACCCTGCCGGTCAGCCGTCCAGCGCCTGGGCGAAAGCCGCGGGGTCGTCGGCCCACGGGAAGTGCCCGGCGCCCGGGACGACGACGAGCGTCGCGTCCCGGAACAGCCCGGCGTACTCGGCGGCGCACCGTGGCGGGAGCGCGACGTCGTGCTCGCCGGTGACGAGGAGCACCGGCACCTCGAGCCGGGCGAGCGCCTCCCGGGTGGCCTCCGGGTCGGGCACCTCGGCGTAGTACTCGTCGGCGGCGGTCTCGTTGCGCAGCAGCGTCTCCCGGTCGACCCGGGCCCGGGCGGCGTCGTCCCAGCGGCCGTGCACGAACGGCGTGATTGCCGTCCAGTCGTCGTCGGAGGCGTCGCCGGCCCAGACCCGCTCGAACGCGGCGTACGCGTCGGCGAACCACGGCTCGGCCCGGCGCTGCTGCGCGACGTCGCGCCGGTCGGCGTCGGTGATCTCCAGGCCGACGACCCGCGGGCTCGGGCAGACGAGCACGAGCCGCTCGACGTGCCCGGGGTGGCGTGCCGCGTGGAGCAGCGCGACGGCGGCACCCGCCGAGTGCGCGAGCAGCCCGACGCGTTCGAGGCCGAGGTGCCCGCGCAGCGCCTCGACGTCGTCGACCTGCCGGTCGCAGCGGTAGCTGCTCGCGTCGGCGGGCACCGCGGAGTCGCCGGTGCCGCGCAGGTCCAGCATGGCGAACGAGACGTGCGGGGTCACCGCGACGAGGTCGTCGAGGTACGAGGACGCCTGCATGGGACCACCGGGGACGACGACGACCGGTGGGCCGCCGCCGATCCGTCGGTAGGCGAGGCGCGTGCCGTCCGGAGCGTCGATGAAGGGCATCCACCGACCCTAGGCGGGTCGGGCTGCCGGACCACCGCAGGCTCACCCGGTCGCGACCGCCGCGCCCGCCCGCCGCCGGGCGACCCGGTCGCGCAGCGGCCCCGCCTGCGGCACGAGCAGGCCGCCGACGACGAGCACGCTCCCGGCGAGCGAGAGCGCGGGGACCCGCTCGCCGAGCGCGAGCCACGCGGTGACCAGGCCGACCGGCGGCACGAGCATCGTGAACGGGGCGACGAGCGAGGCCGGGTAGCGGCCCATGAGCATCGACCACGTGCCGAAGCCGAAGACGGTCGCGAGCACGGTGAGGTACGCCAGGGCCAGGACGCCCGGCCCGTCGATGCCGGCGACGGCGGCCGCCAGATGGCTCGGGCCGGTCTGCACGGCCGCGGCGACGAGGAGCACCGGGGCGGCGACGACGCTGCCCCACACGACGAGCCCGAAGCCCTGCGTCGCGCCGGACGCCCGCGCGACGAGGTTGCCGCACGCCCACGACAGCCCCGCGGCCAGCGCCAGGAGGAACGCGACCGCGGGGGACGCCGCGCCGACCTCGGCGGAGCGGAACCGGTCGACGCCGATGAGCACGAGCCCGGTCGAGGCGACGGCGACGCCGAGCACCTGCGGCCGCGACGGCCGCTCCCCGAGCACCACGGCGGCGAGCAGCACCGTGAACACCGCCTGGCACTGCAGGACGACGGCCGCGAGCCCCGGGGACAGGCCGAGGTCCATCGCGGTGAAGAGCAGCCCGAACTGCCCGACGTACAAGGTGAGGCCGAGCGCCACGAGCCGCGGGGCCGACAGGTCCGGCCGCGGCACGAACCAGGCGCAGGCGGCGGCGACGAGCACGAACCGCAGCGCGGCGAGGAGCAGTGGCGGCGTCGACGCGAGCCCGACGTGGATGACGACGAAGTTGACCCCCCACACCACGGCGACGAGGACGGCGGCGGTGACGTGGCGGGGCGACATGGCCCCAGCCTGCCGTCCGCGAGCCGTAACGAACAGCACCGGTCCGTTCCGGTGGCCTGAAGCGTTGCTTACCGGTCCGGGCGGCGGCCCGGCGCGGATACTGCTGCCATGGACGCCATGGACCTCAACCCGGTGCGGGCCCGGTGCTTCCTCGAGGTCGTCGAGCGCGGCACCGTCGCGGCGGCCGCCCGGGCCCTCGGGTACACCGCGCCCGCGGTCTCCCAGCAGGTCGCCAAGCTGGAGCGCTCGCTCGGCGTGCCGCTCTTCGACCGGGTCTCGGGCCGGCTGCGGCCGACCCCGGCCGGGACGGCCCTCGTGCCGCACGTGTACGCCGTCCTCGACGCCCTGGAGTCCGGCGCCGACTCCGCGCGGACGGCGGCCCGCATCAGCCGGCAGGCGGTCGGCGTCGCGGCGTTCCCGTCGGCGCTCGTGCACCTCGTGGCGCCGGTCGCCGGAGCGGGCGCCGCCCCGGTCGGCCGCGTCGTCGAGGCCGAGGACGACGCCGCGCTGCGCGACCTGTCGCTCGGGCACGTCGACGTCGCGGTCGTCCAGGAGCACAGCCACCAGCGCTACGAGCGCGACCCGCGGTTCCAGCACCACCGGCTGCTCCGGGACCCGCTCGACCTCATCGTGCCGCCGGGCACCCCGCCGCCGGCCCGGCTCGCGGACACCGCGGACCTGCCCTGGGTCGTCAGCGGGGCGGGGTCGCCGTGCCGGGTGTCGACCGACCAGGCCTGGCGCGCCGCCGGGATCGCCCCGCGGGTCGCGGCCGAGGCCTACGAGCTCGCGAGCCTCGCCGGGCTCGTCGCGTGCGGGGTCGGGGTGGCCCTGCTGCCCCGGATGGGCCTGCCCGACGACCTGCGCGGGGCCCGGG
>JACRAB010000015.1 GCA_016213575.1 Actinomycetota bacterium | reverse complement strand
GACGGCGCGCCGTTCGCCCCGCGCTCCACGACGGACGCCGTCGTCGACGGCGTCGGCTTCGCGACGTCGAACCGGGAGACCGAGGGCATCGCCGCGGGCCTGTCGGTGCGGGAGAACCTCTTCCTCAACCCCGGCGTCTGGGGCCGCCGGCTGCGGTCGCTGTCGACCCAGCGCGCCGAGCGGGTCCGCGCCCGCGAGCTCGTCGCGCGCTTCGGCGTCCGGCCCGGCGACCCGGAGGTCGCCGCGGACACCCTCTCCGGCGGCAACCAGCAGAAGGTCGTCCTCGCCCGCTGGTTCGGCGTCGGCCGCAAGGTCGTCGTCCTCGAGGAGCCGACCATGGGCGTCGACGTCGGCGCGAAGGCCGACATCTACGCCCTCCTGCGCGAGGCCGGCGAGCAGGGCACCGCGGCGGTCGTCGTCTCCACGGACGTCGAGGAGGTCGCGGCGATCTGCCACCGCGCGCTCGTCTTCGGCCGCGGCCGGGTCACCGCCGAGCTCGCCGGCGACGACCTCACCGTGGCCGGGCTCGTCGCGGCCGCCTCCGGGCTGCCGCCCGCCCCCCTTCCGAGGGCGACCGACCCCACCCCGGGCACCACGAACAGCACCACGGACGAGGAGGTCCGGTCATGACGCTGCACACGTCCGTCAAGTCGACGGCGCTCGAACCACGGGCGGGGACGGCGCTGAGCCGCCGCGTGCTCACGGTCTACGGCATGGTCGTGCTCACCGTCGCGCTCGCGGTCTTCTTCAGCGTGCTGCGGCCCGACACGTTCCCGACGCTGCTGAACTTCCGGCTCCTCGCGGCGGGCAAGGCGGTGCTGCTCGTCCTCGCGCTCGCCGTGAGCGTGCCCATGGTCGCGGGCAAGATCGACCTGTCGGTCGGCTACGCCGTCGGCCTGTGGCAGGTCATGGCGCTGTCGTGGCAGATCCAGGGCCTGGACTACCGGCTGACGATCGTGCTCGTGCTCCTCGGCGGCGCCGTCGTCGGGGCCGTCAACGCCCTGCTCGTCGAGCTCGCCCAGGTCGACGCGTTCATCGCGACGCTCGCCACCGGCCAGGTCATCAACGCGATCACCTACTGGCACACCGGCGGCCGCCAGATCACCGACACCAACGGCAAGCGGGCGCAGGCGTTCGACGCGCTCGCCACGTGGTCGGTCGGCCCGGTGCCGGGACCGTTCATCATCGCGCTCGTCCTCGCGGTCGCGCTCTGGGTCGTCCTGGAGTTCTCGCCGGTCGGCCGCTACCTCTACGCCGTCGGCGCGAACCCGAAGGCCGCCGAGCTCATCGGCGTCCGGCGGCGGTCGTACGTCGTCGGCGCGATGGTCACCTCGGGCGTGCTCGCCGCCGTCGCCGGGATCCTGCTCTCGGCCCGCCAGGGCGGCGTCGTCCAGGCGAACATCGGCCCGGAGTTCCTGCTGCCCGCGCTGGCCGCGGCGTTCCTCGGCTCCACGACGATCCGGCCCGGCCGGGTCAACGCGTGGGGCACCGTGCTCGGCGTCGTCATCACGACGCTCGGCATCTCCGGCCTGCAGCAGCTGCTGCCGGGCCGCTTCTACCTGGAGCCGCTGTTCAACGGCCTGACGCTCGTCGCCGCGATCACCATCGCGAGCCTGGCGAGCCGTCGACGGCTGGCGAGCGCCGAACGGCACCAGGCCACCGACACACCGGCACCCGCCGGTGACGGCGCCGCCCCTGCCCCCGGGAGGGCCACGGACGACGCCGCTGCGGACGAGGCGACGGCGCCCGTCCAGCAACCCGAAGGGAGCACCACATGAGAACCGCTGCTCGCAGTCGCGTGGCGGTCGTCGCCGCCGCCGGGTTCCTGCTCACCGCGTGCGGCAGCGCGTCGGTCGGCAGCGGGGACGCCTCGTCGTCCGCGCCCGCCGCCGGTGCGTCGTCCTCGGCGCCTGCCGCGAGCGACTCGGTCGTCGCCGACGCCAAGGCCTTCGTCGAGGCGAGCCTCGCCGCGAAGGAGGGCTTCACGCCGCCGTCCACCGGTCCCAAGGCGCAGAAGGCCGGCTCGACGATCGTCTACGTCGCGGCCGACCTCACCAACGGCGGCGTCAACGCCGTCGGCGAGGGCGTCAAGGAGGCCGCGGCCAAGATCGGGTGGAAGGTCACCGTCATCGACGGCAAGGCCTCCGCCCAGGGCCGCACCGACGCCCTCAACCAGGCGCTGGCGTCCAAGCCGGCCGGCATCGTCCTCGGCGGGTTCGACGCCAAGGAGCAGGCGTCGGTCATCAAGCAGGCCACCGACCTGAAGATCCCCGTCGTCGGCTGGCACGCGGGCGCCGCCCCGGGCCCGGACACCGCCAACGGGCTCTTCACGAACGTCACGACCGACCCGCTCGAGGTCTCGGCGATCGCGGCGAAGTTCGCCATCGCCGACTCCGACGGCAAGGCCGGCGTCGCGATCTTCACCGACAGCCAGTACGAGATCGCGGTGGCCAAGGCCGACGCGATCAAGGCCGAGATCGAGAAGTGCACGACGTGCACGGTGCTCGAGTACCAGGACTCGCCGATCGCCGAGGCGGACTCCCGGATGCCCGGCGTCATCTCGGGGCTGCTCCAGAAGCACGGCGACAAGCTGACGTACCTGCTGGCGATCAACGGCAACTACTTCGGCGGGGCCCGTGCCGCGCTCAAGGACGCCGGCAAGCCCGGTGACGGCCCGCCCAAGTCGGTGGCCGCCGGTGACGGCGACGCCGCGGAGTTCCAGCGGATCCGGACCGGCGACTACCAGGCGGCGACCGTCGCCGAACCGCTGCTCCTGCAGGGCTGGCAGCTCGTCGACGAGCTGAACCGGGCGGTCGCCGGCGAGGCGGCGTCCACGTTCGTCGCCAAGCCGGGCCTGGTCACCAAGGCGAACGCACCGACCGGTGACGTCTTCGACCCCGCCTCGGGGTACCGGGACATCTACGCCAAGATCTGGGCCGGAGCCTGACCCACCTGCTCCACCCTGATCGACCCGACCCACCTGCTCCACCTGCTCCACCCGATCCAACCGACCCACCCGATCCACCGGCTGCACCGAGCAGGGGCGGCGCCTACGATGGCGCCGCCCCTGTCCGTCGTCCCGGCCGGGCCGACAACCATCCGGTCCGGCAACACGTCCCCCGAGGAGCTGTCGTGCCCCAGGTCGCCATCGGTGAGAAGGCCCCGGACCTCACCCTGCCCGCCGCGGACGGCTCGACCGTCTCCCTCGCGGACCTGCGCGGCCGGCACGTCGTCGTCTACTTCTACCCGGCGGCGATGACGCCCGGGTGCACGAAGCAGGCGTGCGACTTCCGCGACTCCCTCGACGCGCTGGCCGCCCAGGGCTACACGGTGCTCGGGGTCTCCCCGGACAAGCCCGAGAAGCTCCAGAAGTTCGTCGAGCGCGACGGCCTGACGTTCCCGCTGCTCTCCGACCCCTCGCACGCGACGATGGAGGCCTGGGGCGCCTGGGGCGAGAAGTCGCTCTACGGCAAGAAGGTCACCGGCGTCATCCGCTCGACCGTCGTCGTCGACCCCGAGGGCGTCGTCGAGTACGCGCGCTACAACGTCAAGGCCACCGGGCACGTCGCGGCGCTGCGCAAGGCGCTCGGGATCTGACGGACCCCGGGGGATGCCCCCGATCGCCTACTCTGGCCTCCTCGCGGGAGTGGTGTAACTGGCAGCCACGCAGGATTTAGGTTCCTGTGCCTTCGGGCGTGCGGGTTCGAGTCCCGCCTTCCGCACTGCAGCGTCGGCGGGCTGCCTCGTCCACGACGCCCGAGGCACAATGTCCCTGCCCCCGTGGACGAGCGACCGTATCGTCGTCCGCGCCGATGGCCTCATCACTGCCCGAACCGATGACCGAACCCATGACCGCATGACGGCAGGGGGTGGAAACCCTTCGGCAATACGGTCACCGGTTCGGTCACGGCGACGTCGTCCGCGTCGGGCGGCACGCGCCGAGGGCGGCGGTCGCTCCACGGCAAGATCCATTCGTGCTCCTGGCCCGGCCCACGTGCCACGATCGCCTCGCGGTGTGCTCGACCGCCGGAGCCGCCCCGGCACTGAGGGCTCGGCGGAGTGAGTTCTGTGGGCGCAGCGTCGCGCACGGTCGCCGAACGGCCCTGCGCGTCAGGGCACGCCCTTGATCTTGTGCACGAGCACCGAGCCGGCGACGGTCACGACCGCGACCGCGAGGTACAGCGTCGGGTAGCCGCCGAACGTCGACACGAGCGGTGCCGCGACGACCGGGCCGAGCACCTGGGGCGCGGAGTTCGCGATGTTGATGATCCCGAGGTCGCGGCCGCGGTCGGCCGCGGTCGGCAGCACCTGGGTGATGAGCGCCTGGTCGACGGACATGTAGACGCCGAACCCGAGACCGAGCACGGCCGCGGAGGCCAGGACGACGGGCCACGTCGGCCAGAGCGCGAGCGTCACGCCGGGGACCGCCATGACGAGTCCGGAGACGACGACCGAGCGCTTCCGTCGTCCGCTGCGGTCGGAGACCACACCGCCGACGACGGTCGCGACGACGGTGACCGCGACGTAGACGAGGATGACGAGGAGCAGGCCGTCCTCGGCCTTCTGGCCGGGGAACAGCTGCTCGTAGCGCACCTCGTCGCGCAGGTAGTAGAGCAGGTACAGGGTCGCGAGCGCGTTGCCGAGCTGCACGAGGAAGCGCGTCGCGAAGGCCCACGCGAAGTCCGGGTGGGCGCGGGGGCTCAGCCAGAAGCGGCGCAGGAACGCGCGCCAGGACCAGGTCGGGCGGTCGGCCGGGTCCAGCCGCGGGTCCGGTGACAGCAGCACGAAGGGCAGGGTCAGGGCGACGACGAGCGCGGCGGTCACGAGGTACCCCGGGGCGTTGCCCGTGACGAGCAGAGTGACGACGAGGACGCCGAGGACCACCCCCAGCGACTGCGGCACGCTGATCCACCCCGACACGGTCGCCCGCTGGACGACGGGCACCTGGTCGGGGACGACGGCCGTCACCGCGGCCTGCAGCATGTTCAGCCCGGCCTGCGCGACGCACCAGCCGACGACGACCGCGAGCAGCGTCGTCCGCCCGGCGAGCGCCGCGAGCCCCGCCGCGCCGAGCAGCGCGCCGCCGAGCGCCCACGGCCGGCGGCGGCCGAACCGGCTCGTCGTCCGGTCCGACAGGGCCCCGGCGACCGGGTTGACGACGACGGCGACGAGGGCGCCGGCCCCGGTCGCGACGGCGAGGAACGTCGTCTTCCCCGCGGGGTCGATCGCCTGGGCCTGGTTCGGGAGCAGCACCTGGAGCGGGCCGAAGTAGCCCATCCACAGGCCGAGGTTCGCGAGCGCGACGAGCGTCGTCCACCGGGCCCCGACACGGGCCGTCGGTTCGGCGAGGGCGGACGGCGTCCCGCCGGCGGTCGCGGCACCCGCCGCCGGGGTGCTCACGGCCGCGGTCCGCGCTGCGCGGCGATCTCGTCGCGCAGCCAGGCGTACGAGTCCTTCGGCGTCCGCGCGAGGGTCTCGAAGTCGACGTGGACGAGGCCGAACCGCTGGCTGTACCCGTCGGCCCACTCGAAGTTGTCCAGCAGCGACCACACGTAGTACCCGCGGACGTCGACCCCGTCGGCGATCGCGGCGTGCAGCGCCCGCAGGTGACCGTCGAGGAAGGCGATCCGCTCGGGGTCGTGCACGGCACCGTCCGGTGCGACGACGTCCGGGTAGGAGCAGCCGTTCTCGGTGACCCAGACCGGGGGCAGCGCGCGCCCGTACCGGGCCCGCAGGCCGGTGAGCAGGTTCTGCAGGCCGCCGGGCAGGACCGGCCAGTCGAAACCGGTGCGGGTCGGCGCCTCGACGCGGACCGGGGCGAACGGCAGCGGCCCGTCGGGCGCGGCCGCGACGTGCGTCGGGTTGTAGTAGTTCACGCCGAGGCCGTCGAGGTGGTGGCCGCGGCCCGAGATCGTCGCGAGGTCGCCGTCGAGCACCCACGGCGGCATCTCGGGCAGGCCGACGGCGGACAGGTCCGGGTAGCGGCCGAGGAGCACGGGGTCGGTGAAGAACCGGTTGTGCAGCGCGTCGTACACCGCGGCCGCGGCGACGTCGGCGGGGTCGTCGGAGGCCGGCGCCACCGGGGTGAGGTTGTTCGTCAGCAGCACCTCGGGCCGCCGCCCCGGGCCGGACCCGTTGTCGCGCAGGGCCTGTGCCGCGAGACCGTGCGCGAGGAGCTGGTGGTGGCCGGCGGGCACCGCGTCGAGGAGCAGGGCCCGGCCGGGGGCGTGGCTGCCGAACGCGTACCCGAGCGCCATGTGGATGAAGGGCTCGTTGAGGGTCACCCAGCGCGGCACCCGATCCCCGAGCCGGGCCGCGACGACCGCCGCGTACTCGGCGAACCGGTACGCGGTGTCCCGGGCGAGCCAGCCGCCGGCGTCCTCGAGCGGCTGCGGCAGGTCCCAGTGGAAGAGCGTGGGCAGCGGGGTGATCCCCCGGTCCAGCAACGCGTCGACGAGCCGGTCGTAGAACGCGAGACCGGCCTCGTTGACGGCGCCGGAGCCGGTCGGGACGACCCGCGGCCACGCGACGGAGAACCGGTAGCCGGTGAGCCCGAGGCCGGCGAGCAGGTCGACGTCCTGCGGCCAGCGGTGGTAGTGGTCGCACGCGACGTCCCCGGTGTCGCCGTCCCGGACCCGGCCCTCGGTGCGGCAGAACGTGTCCCAGACCGACGGGCCCCGGCCGTCCTCGGCGACGGCGCCCTCGATCTGGTACGACGCCGTCGCCGCGCCCCAGACGAACCCGTCGGGGAAGCGGGGCAGCCGCGCCGGCACGCCGGGAACCCGGCCGGTCACGACGCGGCCCCGTTGAGGCGGGCGAACATCTTCTTCTGGCGTGTGTAGAGGCCCGGGAACTCGGCGTAGAGCCGGGCGTACGTCGCGACCCGCTGCGGGTCGGGCAGGTACGTCGCGCGGACCGGGGTGAGGTCCGGCAGGTCCTCGACGCGCACCCGGCCGAGCGCGATGCCGGCGTTGAAGGCCGCCCCGCGCAGGGTCGCGGCGTCCGGGTCCTCGACCTGCTCGACGGCCCGGTCGAAGACGTCGGCGTGGATCTGGCACCACAGGTCGGACCGGGCACCGCCGCCGACCATCCGGACCGCGCCCAGCCGGCGCCCGGTGAACTTCTCGAGGATGTCGAAGCTCCACCGGTCGTTGTAGGCGACGCCCTCGAGGACGGCGCGCACGAGGTCTGCCCGCACGGTCGAGAGCGACACGTTGTGGAAGCCGCCCCGGGCCGCCCGGTCCGTGATCGGCGTCCGCTCCCCCATGAGCCACGGCGTGAAGATGACCCCGCCTGCGCCCGGGGCGGCCTGGGCCGCGAGGGTGTCGAGGTCGGCGTAGGTGAGCGGGTCGTCGGGGCCGGCGACGAGACCGCGCAGCCAGTGCAGGCAGCGGCCGGAGGTCTCGTGGTTGTTGAGGACGACGTAGCGGTCCGGCAAGGTGCTCGGCACCGACGCGAAGGCACGGACGACGTCGGTCTTCTTCTCCGGCACGTGGCAGGAGACCCAGGACGTCGTCCCGAGGCTCACGTGCGGCGCGTACAGGTCGGTCGCCCCGGAGCCGAGGGCGGTCGTCAGGGCGTCGCCGACACCGGCGACGACGTGCGCGTCCGGGGGCACCCCGAGCCGGCGGGCGACGTCCGGGAGCACGGGGCCGAGCACGGACCCGTTGTGCACCAGGGGCGGGAGCTTCTCCGGGTCGACCCCGGCCCGCCGGACGAGCCCGCGGTCGTAGCCGCCCGGGTCGAGCCGGCGGTTGTCCGTGAGCCAGACGCCGATCATCGACGCCTGGGTCGCCGCGGCCCGGCCGGACAGCCGCATCGCGAGGTAGTCGACGGGCTCCATGAGCCAGCGGGCCGCGGCGTGCACCGCCGGCTGCTCGGCGGCGAGGAACCAGCGGTGGCCCAGCGGGTCGGCGCCGTCGAGGGAGGGTGCGCCCCCGCTGCGACGCACCCACGCGAGCAGGGCCCGCGGGTCGTAGCCGGCCACCGGGCCGCCGACGCGGCGCACCGACTCCGGACCGCCCCGGCTGTCGAGCCACATGAGGCACGGACCGACCGGGGTGCCGTCCTCGGCGACGGGGACGGTCGAGGACCACTGCCCGGTGACGGTCAGCGCGACGACGTGGGCGGCGTCCGCGGTCGCGGCGACCACCCGGGCGCCGAGGTCGAGGACGAGCTCCCACCACCGCTGCGCGTCCTGGGTGGCGGCCCCGCCCGGGGCGAGCACGAGGTCGAGGTCGACGCCCTCGGCGTGGACGACACGCCCCGTGAGGGACACGACGCCGATCTTGAGCGCCGTCGTCCCGAGGTCGACGACGAGGACGAGCGACCCGTCGTCCGGCGCCCCCGCCGCCATGCTCACGGTGCCGGCTCGTAGAAGGCGTCGAGAGCGGCGGAGAGCAGCTGGCCCGCGGCCTGGACTCCGGCCGGGCCCGCCCCCGAGAGGCCGTACAGCGCACCGCTGCGCGCGGAGCCCGCGGGCCGGCCGCGGGCGGCGTCGACAGCGGCCCGCAGATCGGCGAGGAACTGCTCGACGACGCCGTCGGCACTGTTCGGCCGCGTCACGCAGAAGTGCAGGCCGGGCGGCAGCTGGATGCCGTTGAGCCGCCAGCCGCGTGCGATGAGCTCGTCGTTGACGACGTAGACGTCGACGTCGGGGTCGTTGCTGCGGAAGGCCACCATGAACGGCGAGCGGCCGATGAGCTCGATGCCCTCGACGGCCTCGACCCCGGCGCGCATCGTGTCGGCGGCGGCGAGGATCTGCCGGGCGGCCTCGAGGTAGCCCTCCTCCCCGAGGGTCACCATCGCCGCCCACGTCGAGGCGATGAGCCCGCCGGAGCGGCTGCCCGCCATCCCCGGCGAGATGTAGATGCCGCCCGGCCAGTCCGCCGCGGTGAAGTACTGGTGCCGCCGCAGGTCGCGGTCGCGGTAGAGGAGCACGCTCGTGCCCTTGAGGCCGAAGCCGTACTTGTGGGTGTCGACCGAGATCGAGGTGACCCCGGGGACGGCGAAGTCGAACGGCGGCACCTCGTACCCGAGCCGCCGGGCCCACGGCAGGACGAACCCGCCGAGGCAGGCGTCGACGTGCAGCCCGATGCCGTGCTCGGCCGCGACCTCGCCGAGCTCGGCGATCGGGTCGACGACGCCGTGCGGGTAGTTGCCCGCCGAGCCCATGAGCGCGACGGTCCGGTCGGTGACGTGCGCGCGGACCCAGTCGACGTCGACGCGCCAGTCGTCGTCGACGGGCGCCTTGACGAGCTCGACGCCGAAGTAGTGCGCGGCCTTGTCGAGGGCGCAGTGCCCCGTGACGGGGATGATGACCTGCGGGTCCGTGACACCGCGGGTCGCCTTCGCGTGGTCGCGGTAGGTGAGGAGCTGGGTCGTCAGGGACTCCGTGCCGCCGCCGGTGAGGACCCCGCAGACGCCGCCCGCGGCCTGGCCGCCGAGCATCCCTGCGGCCATGGCGACGATCTCGGCCTCGAACTTCGTCGCCGAGGGGTACATGTCGCGCTGCAGCACGTTGGCGTGGGCGAACAGCCCGAACGCCTCGGTGAGGAAGGCGTAGTGCTCCGGGTCCCCGTGGTAGAGCGAGCCGGAGACGCGGCCGGCGTGGCCCTGCTCGTCCTCGCGCTCGGCCATCCAGCGCAGCTCGCCGAGGACCTCCTGCGCGTCACGGCCCTTCTCCGGCAGCCGGCGGAAGGTCTCGAACCGCTCGCGGTAGGGGTAGAACTCCTCGACGAGACGCTGGAAGGCGTTCGGGTCGTCGAACATCGCGCGGGCCACCTCAGCCTCGACAACAGTGCACTGAGTGCAGTGAAATGGGTGACCGAGGTCATCGTCAAGCACTTGGCGGGACCGACTGCCGGCAGCGGCACTCCGGCGGACGGTCTCGACGAGGCAGGGTGTTTCACGGATACTCGACCCACGGCTGCACCGGTGCGCGACCGCCGCCACGGGAACGTTCCGGTGCAGCCGCTGCATCCCCTGGCGGGAGGAGAGCGCAGTGACGGCCCGTCCCAACCGGCGCGAGGAGCAGCGCGCCCGCACCCGGCAGGTGCTCGCCGAGGCCGCCCTGGCCGCCTTCCTCGAGCGCGGCATCGACGCCGTGACCGTCGAGGAGATCGCCCGCGAGGCCGGCGTCAGCCCGCGCACGTTCTTCCTGCACTTCGGGTCCAAGGCAGCGGCGATCTTCCCCGACCACGACACGAACATCGCCTGGTTCCGCACCGGCCTCGCCGCGCTCCCCCGCGACGGCGACGTCGTCCGCGACCTGTGCGACCTCGTCGTCGAGGGCGTCCGGCGGCAGTCCGAGTCGTCGTTCCGGCAGCGCCGGCGCCGGCTCGTCGTGACGTCCCCGGCCGTCCGCGACCTCGACGCGCGCACCGACCGGGACTACGAGGAGGCCGCCGCCGAGCACCTCCTCGACCGGTGGTCCGGCGACGCCACCGCCCGCCTCGACGCCCGCGTGCTCGCCAACGTCGTCATCGGCGTCGCCCGCGCCGCCCTCGACGCCTGGGGCCACGACGGCACCGACCCCGTCACCGCGACCCGCTCCACCCTCGACCGCCTGCTCCTGCCGCCGCTGGGCACCCCGACGCGCCTCGCCGTCGCCGGCTGACCCACCGGCGACGGGCGCGGGAGTGCCCCCGCCCACCGGGTGGTGGACGGGGGCACGCGCCGCTGGGCGCCCCTCAGCCCCAGCGACGCACCCCGGCGCAGGGGTGTCCTGCAGGTGCCGGACCCGGCGCTGCACACGGTTCGGAGCGGGACGGGTCGCGGATGGGTGCGGGTTCGGGACACCGCCGAGGTCCG
>JACRAB010000458.1 GCA_016213575.1 Actinomycetota bacterium | reverse complement strand
CTCGCCACCTCGGCGACCACCCAGCCGCCGAGCAGGCCGAGGACGACGGCCCGCAGGAAGTCCGTGCCGATCTCGACGAGGGTCACGCTGCCGGCGATCGCCGCGACCGCCATCCGCAGGGTGACCAGCGCGGTCGCGTCGGTGAGCAGGCTCTCGCCCTCGAGGAGCGTCACGACCTTGCGGGGCATCCCGACCTGACGGGCGACCGCGGTCGCGGCGACGGCGTCCGGCGGTGCGACGATAGCGCCGAGCGCGAGCGCCGCCGCGAACGGCAGGTCCGGCAGGACGAGCATCGCGACCCCGGCGACCGCGAACGCCGTCGCGAGGACGAGTGCCACCGAGAGCAGCCCGATCGCCCGCTTGTTGCGCTGCATGTCGACGAACGGCGTCCGGATCGAGGCCGCGTAGAGCAGCGGCGGCAGGAACCCGACGAGCGCCACCTCGGGGCTCAGCGGGTACTCGGGCACCCCCGGCACGAACGACACGGCGATGCCGACGACGGTGAGCACGAGCGGGGAGGACAGTCCCCACCGGGACGCGACACCGGCGACGGCCGCCGAGCCGGCGATGAGGGCGACGATCTCGAACGGCTCGACCACGGCTGAACTATCGCACGCACGCCCGCGGCGGGCGCGGGCGCGAGCCTCAGGAGGCGGCGGCGAGCGGCTCCACCGTGAGCACCCGGTGCAGCCGGGTGGCCCGCAGCAGCCGGAGCTGGCGGGGCGGGACCTCGGTGAGCACGAGCCGGCGGCCGGCCTGCTGGGCCCGGCGGTGCGCCCCGACGATGACACCGAGGCCGCTCGCGTCCCAGATGTCCAGGCCGCCGAGGTGGACGAGCACGTCGCCCTCGCCCTCGTCGATCGTCGAGTGCAGCACCGCCCGGGCGACGGGGGCGTTGCGCCCGTCGAGCCGGCCGGCGACCTCAATCTCCGCTCCGCGACGGACGACCTCGATCCGCAGATCGGTTCGCATGTCACGCCCCCTTCCGTGCTGCCGAGCGGCGACCTGGTCGCCGCTCCCCCCACACGCCGGCGAGTACGTCCCGACATCAGAGACGACGCCGGCCGGGCCTGTTCCGTTCACATCGGCTTGCAAGGAAACCTCAAGAATCACGTTCGGTAGCGATTGATGACTCAAGGTTATCGATCAACGGTGCCCGGGTCCCGTCTCACGCGCCGGGCCGTGAGACAACTGTGACCTGAGGGACACGATGGCAGCCACGTCCGACAGGTCGGACCCGCGCGTGCCCGGTGCGGACCCGTGCGGACCCGTGCGGGCCCGGTGCGGGGCCGGTGGGGGCGGCCGGTCGGACGACGTCCACGCCGGCGGGATGCGCCCGGTGCGGGAAGACCGCACACTGCTCCTGATGACCGGCTGGGGAAGCCTCTCCTACGCCTTCGGGCCCCTGCTCGCGTTCGGGGTGGTGGGCGTCATCGTGCTGCTCCTGCGCTGGGCCTTCGCGCACGGGAAGTCCCTCGTCGAGCGCCGCCCGGAGGCGGGCAGCCCCGAGGAGTACGGCCTGCTCGTCCGGGTGGCCGCACCCCGCACGTTCGTCGAGGCCGAGGTGATGCGCCGCCACCTCGAGGACGCCGGACTGCGCGCGACGCTCGCCCCGACGACGCACGGGCCCGCCGTCATGGTCTTCCCGGACGACGTGAAGAACGCCCGCCTCGTGCTGCGGTCCGCGGGGCACGAGCCGGGCTGACCGGCCGCGCCGGTCACACGAAGGCGAAGTCCGGGTGCTCGACCCGGGACACGTTCGCCCCGAGCGCCCGCAGCGCGTGGTCCATCCGCTCGTAGCCGCGGTCGATGTGCCGTGCCCCCGACACGACGGTCTCGCCGTCCGCGACGAGCCCGGCGATGACGAGGGCGGCCCCGGCCCGGATGTCGCTGGCCTCCACCGGCGCCGCCGACAGCCTCGGCACGCCGCGGACGAACGCGTGGTGACCGTCGACGCGCACCTGGGCGCCGAGCCGGGCGACCTCCTGGACGAACCGGAAGCGGGCCTCGAAGAGGTTCTCGGTGACCATCGCGGCGCCCTGGGCCACGGCGTCGAGGGTGATGACGAACGGCTGCAGGTCGGTCGGGAAGCCCGGGTAGGGCAGGGTCGCCACGTCGACGGCCCGCGGCCGCTCCGGGCCGACGACGCGGAAGCCGTCCCCGAGCACCGACACCACGGCGCCGGCGAGGGTGAGCTTGTCGAGGACCACCCCGAGGTGGCCGGGCTCCCCGTTGCGGACGACGACGTCGCCGCCGGTGATCGTCGCGGCGAACGCCCACGTGCCGGCGACGATCCGGTCGGGCACGACGCGGTGGTCGACCGGGGTCATCGCCTCGACGCCCTCGACCGTCAGCGCCGACGAGCCGATCCCGTCGATCTGCGCGCCCATCCGGCGCAGCATCCGGCACAGGTCGACGATCTCCGGCTCCCGGGCCGCGTTCTCGATCGTCGTCGTCCCCCGGGCGAGGACGGCCGCCATGAGCAGGTTCTCCGTCGCCCCGACGGACGGGAAGTCGAGCCGGACGTCGGCGCCGTGCAGGCCGTCCGGCGCCTCCGCGACGAGGAAGCCGTGGTCGACCCGGATCTGGGCGCCGAACGCGGTGAGCCCGAGGATGTGCAGGTCGAGGCCGCGGGAGCCGATCGCGTCCCCGCCGGGCAGGGCGACGTCCGCCGAGCCGCACCGGGTGACGAGCGGCCCGAGCACGCTGATCGAGGCCCGCATCGCCCGGACGAGGTCGTAGTCCGCCCGGTGGCCCGGGGTCTGCGGCACGGTGATCGCGACGACGCCGCCCTCGGGGTCGTGCTCGACCTCGCAGCCCAGCCGGCGCAGCAGCTCCGCCATGATCCGGACGTCGACGATGTCCGGCACGTCGGACAGCGTCGTCCGGCCGGTCGCGAGCAACGACGCGGCCATCAGCTTGAGGACGCTGTTCTTCGCGCCCGGGACCCGGACGTCACCGGCCAGACGGGTGCCACCGACCACCCTGAAGGCTTCCACCCGCCGAATCGTAGGGCCCCGGCGGAGCGCTCCCGACCAGGGCCCGGGCAGGTTGTGAGCGGTTCCACCGGTGGCGCCGGGCGCCCTGCGGACGGACTGCCTAGGCTGGCGCCCATGGTGAACCTGACGCGCATCTACACGAAGACCGGGGACGACGGCACGACGTCGCTGGGCGACTTCAGCCGGACGTCCAAGAACGACCCGCGCCTGGTCGCCTACGCCGACGTCGACGAGGCGAACAGCGCGCTCGGGGTCACCCTCGTCTGCGCGGCCGACAGCCTCGACGCCGACGTCGCGGACCTGCTGCGCCGGGTGCAGAACGACCTCTTCGACGTCGGTGCGGACCTCTGCACCCCGCTCACGGCGAACCCGGCGCACCCGCCGCTGCGGGTCACCGCGGAGTACGTGACGGACCTGGAGACCGCCTGCGACCGCTACAACGAGGCGCTGCCCCCGCTGCGCTCCTTCATCCTGCCCGGCGGCACGCCGGCCTCGGCCTACCTGCACGTCGCGCGGACCGTGACCCGGCGCGCCGAGCGCGCGGTCTGGGCGGCGGTCGACGCGCATGGTACGGGCGACGAGGGCGGCGTCAACCCGCTCACCGCCCAGTACCTCAACCGGTTGAGCGACCTGCTGTTCATCCTGTGCCGCTACACGAACCGCGACACCGGGGACGTCCTGTGGGCGCCGGGCGGCGGCCGGGCGACCCCGCCGCCGCAGGAGGACTGACCCCCGCCCCTCCCCGGGCTACCAGCCCGTACGACCCGGTTACCGGGTCGTACGGGCTGGTAACCGCGGGGGGCACAGTCAGGCGACGTTGATGCCCTGGCCGGGCGGGGCGGACTCCACCCACGCCGCGAGGCCGTTGTAGGCGCCCTCGCTCATCGCGAGCTCGACGGTCACCGTGCCGTAGGCGCAGCGGACGACGACCCAGCCCGGGAGCACAGTGCCGGCCTCCGCGCCGGACGGCGCGTGGTGGCCGAGGATGACCAGGCGCCCGCGCTCGAGGGACCGCGCGGGGCGCAGGCTCCAGGCGAAGAACCGGAACCAGTCGAGCCGGTCCCGCTCGTAGCGCGCGAGCCCGAGCATCCAGCTGCCGGCGAGGTGCGCCCGGGCGCCGCCGCGCACCTCGCGGCGCATCGAGCAGTCGAACGTGCCGACGTCACGGCTGAGGACCAGCCGCCGTGCGACGAGGGAGCCGAAGCCCAGCACGAGGACCGCGACGGCCGTCGCGAGCGCCGTCAGGGGTACGACCAGGTCCTCCACGCCGCCGCCGTCGCGACGTCAGTTGGCGGTGGACCCGGAGGCGACGGCGGCCATGTCCGAGACGACGGTGACGCGGTCGTGCTCGACGGACAGGAACCCACCCTCGGCCGTCACCGTGATCTGGTCACCGGACGTGGGGCGGATCTTCAGCTCACCGGACGCGAGCACCGCGAGCACCGGCGCGTGGCCGGGCAGGATGCCCAGGTCACCCTCGACGGTCCGCGCGATGACCATCGACGCCTCGCCGGACCAGACCTTGCGGTCGGCGGAGACGAGCTCGACCTGCAACGGCACGGGATCCTCCAGGGGGATGAGAAGTCGTCAGGATACGCAGCGCGTGGGACCCCGGTCGCCCGGGGTCCCACGCACGCGTCGGGTCAGGCGCCGGTCTGCTTCTTGATCTCGGCGGCCTTGCGCTCGACGTCGTCGAGACCGCCGCACATGAAGAAGGCCTGCTCCGGCACGTCGTCGTACTCGCCGTCGGCGATCTTCGTGAACGCCTCGATCGTGTCCGCGATCGGCACGAACGAGCCGTCGAGGCCGGTGAAGACCTTGGCGACGAACGTGTTCTGCGAGAGGAACCGCTCGATGCGGCGCGCCCGCTGGACGATGATCCGGTCCTCCTCCGAGAGCTCCTCGACACCCAGGATCGCGATGATGTCCTGGAGCTCCTTGTTGCGCTGGAGGATCTGCTTGACCCGGATCGCGGTGTTGTAGTGGTCCGCGGAGATGTACCGCGGGTCGAGGATCCGCGACGTGGACGTCAGCGGGTCGACGGCCGGGTAGATACCGAGCGAGGCGACCGTCCGGGAGAGCTCCGTCGTCGCGTCGAGGTGCGCGAACGTCGTGGCCGGGGCCGGGTCGGTGTAGTCGTCGGCGGGGACGTACACGGCCTGCATCGACGTGATCGAGTGGCCGCGGGTCGACGTGATGCGCTCCTGGAGCACGCCCATCTCGTCGGCGAGGGTCGGCTGGTAGCCGACGGCGCTCGGCATGCGGCCGAGCAGCGTCGAGACCTCGGAGCCGGCCTGCGTGAACCGGAAGATGTTGTCGATGAACAGCAGCACGTCCTGCTTCTGCACGTCGCGGAAGTACTCCGCCATCGTCAGCGCGGAGAGCGCGACGCGAAGACGGGTGCCCGGCGGCTCGTCCATCTGGCCGAAGACGAGGGCCGTGCGCTCGATGACGCCGGTCTCGGTCATCTCGGCGATGAGGTCGTTGCCCTCACGGGTGCGCTCGCCGACACCGGCGAACACCGACACACCACCGAAGTTCTCCGCGACGCGGTAGATCATCTCCTGGATGAGGACCGTCTTGCCGACGCCCGCACCGCCGAAGAGGCCGATCTTGCCGCCGAGCACGTAGGGCGTGAGCAGGTCGATGACCTTGATGCCCGTCTCGAACATCTCGGTCTTGCTCTCGAGCTGGTCGAAGGCCGGCGCCTTGCGGTGGATCGGCCAGCGCTCGGTGACCTCGAGGGTCTCGCCCTCCTTGAGGTTGAGGCAGTCCCCGATGGTGTTGAAGACGTGGCCCTTGGTCACGTCGCCGACGGGCACGTTGATCGCGGTGCCGGTGTCGGTGACGGCCGAGCCGCGGACCATGCCGTCGGTCGGCTGCATCGAGATGGCGCGCACGAGGTTGTCGCCGATGTGCTGGGCGACCTCGAGCGTCAGGGTGCGGGTCACGTCGCCGAGGGTCACGTCGACGTGGAGCGCGTTGTACATCTCGGGCATGGAGTCCGCGGGGAACTCGATGTCGACGACCGGCCCGATGACGCGCGAGACGCGGCCGACACCAGCGGCGCCGGCCTCGGCGGCGTTCTCAACAGCAGTGGCAGTCATGTCTCTCTCACTCTCGGGTCGTACCCACGTCGGTCTGGCAACGGTTCTGGCAACGGTTCGACTGCTGGGTGGAACAGGTGCCGGCCGTCAGGCCGACGCGGAGGCGTCGGCGAGCGCGTTCGCGCCACCGACGATCTCGCTGATCTCCTGGGTGATCTCCGACTGGCGCGCGGTGTTCGCCAGCCGGGTGTAGCGCTTGATGAGCTCCTCCGCGTTGTCCGTCGCGGACTTCATCGCCCGCTGCCGCGCCGCGAGCTCGCTCGCCGCGGACTGCAGGAGAGCGTTGAAGATCCGGCTCTCGACGTACTTCGGCAGCAGTGCGTCGAGCACCGCGGCCGCCGACGGCTCGAACTCGTAGAGCGGCAGGACGTCGTCCGGCGCCGGCGGCTCGTCGCCCTCGACGACCTCGAGGGGCAGGAGCCGCACGACCTCGGGGGTCTGCGTGACCATGTTGACGAAGCGGGTCGAGACGACGTGGATCTCGTCGACCCCGCCCTCCTCGGTCGGGCGCAGGAACGCATCGATGAGCGCGTCGGCGATCTCCTTGGCGTGCTCGAACTGCGGCGCGTCGGAGAAGCCCGCCCACTCGGCCGCGACGGACCGCCGGCGGAACCGGTAGTACGACGAGCCCTTGCGGCCGGCGATGAAGGGGACGACCTCCTTGCCCTCGCCGCGCAGCAGCTCGGCGAGGCGCTCCCCCTCCTTGATGACGTTCGAGGAGTACGCGCCGGCGAGACCGCGGTCGGAGGTGACGAGCAGCATCGCCGCCCGGGTCACCTCGCGCTTCTCGGTGGTCAGCGGGTGGTCCTCGTTGGAGTACGTCGCGACCGCGGAGACCGCACGGGTGATGGCCCGTGCGTACGGCGCGGACGCCGCCGTGCGCTGCTGCGCCTTGACCATCCGGGACGCGGCGATGAGCTCGAACGCCCGCGTGATCTTCTTCGTCCCCTGCACCGCCTTGATGCGGCTTCGGTAGACGCGGAGCTGTGCTCCCATGCCGTGCCTCCTCCCTGACCCTGTGCCGGAACCGTCAGCCGCGCTTCTGGCGGACGATCTTCTCCTGCTCGACCTCGGCCTCGTCGAGCGCCTCGGCGCTCTCCTTGCCGACGGACGCCAGGGGCTTGCCCTCACCGGTCTGGAAGCCGCGCTTGAACTCGCGGACGGCGTCCCGCAGGGCGTTCTCGGTGTCGTCGCTCACCGCGTTGGTCTCGCGGATCGTGTCGAGCACCTTGGTGTTGCGGCGCAGGTGGTCCAGCAGCTCGTTCTCGAAGCGGCGGACGTCCTCGGTCGGGACGTCGTCGAGCTCGCCGCTCGTGCCGGTCCAGATCGAGACGGTCTGCTCCTCCATGGCGAACGGCGCGTACTGCGGCTGCTTGAGCAGCTCGACGAGGCGCTGGCCGCGGGCGAGCTGGGCGCGGGAGGCCGCGTCCAGGTCGGAGGCGAACATCGCGAACGCCTCGAGTGCGCGGAACTGCGCCAGGTCGACGCGCAGCGAGCCGGAGACCTTCTTCATCGCCTTGGTCTGGGCCGCGCCACCGACGCGGGAGACCGAGATGCCGACGTTGATCGCGGGCCGGACGTTCGCGTTGAACAGGTCCGACTCCAGGAAGATCTGGCCGTCGGTGATGGAGATGACGTTCGTCGGGATGTACGCCGAGACGTCGTTGGCCTTGGTCTCGACGAAGGGCAGACCCGTCATCGAGCCGCCGCCGAGGTCGTCGGACAGCTTCGCGCAGCGCTCGAGGAGCCGGCTGTGCAGGTAGAAGACGTCGCCCGGGTAGGCCTCGCGGCCCGGCGGACGGCGCAGCAGCAGCGACACGGCGCGGTAGGCCTCGGCCTGCTTGCTCAGGTCGTCGAAGATGATGAGGACGTGCTTGCCGGCGTACATCCAGTGCTGGCCGATGGCCGAGCCGGTGTACGGGGCGAGGTACTTGAAGCCGGCGGCGTCGGAGGCCGGGGCCGCGACGATCGTCGTGTACTCCAGGGCGCCGTTCTCCTCGAGGGAGCGGCGGACCGACGCGATCGTCGAGCCCTTCTGGCCGATCGCGACGTAGATGCAGCGGACCTGCTGCTTCGGGTCGCCCGAGGCCCAGTTGGCCTTCTGGTTGATGATCGTGTCGAGCGCGACCGCGGTCTTGCCGGTCTGGCGGTCACCGATGATGAGCTGGCGCTGGCCGCGGCCGATCGGGGTCATCGAGTCGATGGCCTTGATGCCGCTCATCATCGGCTCGTTGACGCTCTGCCGCTGGACGACGGTCGGCGCCTGCAGCTCGAGGGCGCGGCGACCCTCGGCGGCGATGTCGCCGAGGCCGTCGATCGGGTTGCCGAGCGGGTCGACGACCCGGCCGAGGTAGGCGTCACCGACGGGGACCGAGAGGATCTCGCCGGTCCGGCGCACCTCCTGGCCCTCCTCGATGCCGCTGAACTCGCCGAGGACGACGACACCGATCTCGCGCACGTCGAGGTTGAGCGCCAGGCCGAGCGTGCCGTCCTCGAACTGGAGCAGCTCGTTGGCCATGACGCTCGGCAGGCCCTCGACGCGGGCGATGCCGTCGCCGGCCTCGCTGACGCGGCCGACCTCTTCGCGCGAGGCAGCGCCCGGCTCGTAGGACTGGACGAAGGCGTCCAGGGCGTCCCGGATTTCCTCGGGACGGATCGTCAGCTCCGCCATGGGATGAGTCCCTGCTCTCTGTCCTGTGGACCGTCTCGTCCGGCCCCTCACCGGGACCGAGATGTCTTCGTGCTGGTGTGTCAGCGGGTGGTGCGGCGTGCGTGGAGCGGTGGTCAGCCGGCCATCCGGCGGCGGGCCTCGTCGAGCCTGCCGACGACGGTGCCGTCGATGAGCTCGCCGCCGACCTGCACGCGCAGGCCGCCGACGACCGACGGGTCGACGTCGACGTTGAGCCGCACCTCGCGGCCGTACAACCGGTGCAGGGCCGCGGCGAGCCGGTCGCGCTGGGCCTGCGTCAGCGGGACCGCGGAGGTGACCTCCGCGACGAGCTGGCGCCGGCGCTGCGCGGCGGCCTCGACGTAGCCCTCGAGCACGACCTCGGTGCGCTGCCCGCGCGGGGCGGTCGCCGCCTGCACGGCCAGGCGCACCGTCTCCGGGGCGGCCTTGCCGGCGAGCAGCGTGCGCACGAGCTGGGCCTTGCGGTCGGTGCCGGCGGTCCGGGCCGAGAACGCGTCACGCAGGGAGTTGTCCCCGGCGACGGTCCGCGAGAACCGGAACAGCTCGTCCTCGACCGCGTCGAGCCGGCCGGCCTGCTCGGCGCCCGCGAGGACGGCCGAGACGCCGAACGACTCCACGGCGTCCGTGAGGTCTGCCGGGCGCGACCACCGGGCGCGGGCCAGGCCCGCGACGAAGTCGGCGGTCGTGCTGCCGATCCGGCTGCCGAGCAGCTGCGTCACCAGGCCCGCCTTCGCGTCACCGTCCCGCGAGGGGTCGGTGAGCGCCCGCCGCAGACCGGCGGACGAGGCGAGCACGTCGGTGACGCCGAGGAGCTCCTCGCCGACCCGCGTCGGGTCGGTGCCCGGCACGGACAGCAGCGCCGCGAGGCGCTCCTGACCGGCGGCGAGGGACTCCCGGCTGACGCCCTGGACCATCAGGACACCCGGCCCGCAGGCTCGGCGCCCTCGATCTCGGCGAGGAACCGGTCGACCACACCGCTCGCGCGGACGTGGTCCTCGAGGGACTCCCCGACGATCCGCGACGCGAGGTCGGTGGCGAGCCGGCCGACCTCGCCGCGCAGCTGGACGACCGCCTGCTGGCGCTCGGCCTGGATCTGCTGCTGCGCCGCCGCGGCGATGCGGTTGGCCTCGGCCTGCGCACGGTCACGCATCTCGGCGATGATCGTGGCGCCCTCGGCCCGCGCCTCCTCGCGGATGCGCGAGGCCTCGGCCCGCGCCTCCGTGAGCTGCGCCTGGTACTCCTCGAGCGCCTTGGCGGCCTCTTCCTGCGCCTTCTCGGCCTTCTCGATCCCGCCCTGGATGGCAGCGGTGCGCTCGTTGAAGATCTGCTCGAGCCGGGGCACGACCTTGCGGGCCACCACGACGTAGAGGATCGCGAACACGAGGAAGCCGAAGATCAGCTCACCGAGATGCGGGAGGACGGGGTACTGCAGCCACGAAGGAAGGACCTCGTCGCCTTCAGCGGCCACGAGGACTGCTGCGATCTGCACGCTGGCTCCTCAGGTAGTCGTCGGACGCGGAGCGAGGATCACTGAGGGGGCGTGCCCGCGAAGACGAACGCGAGCGCGATGCCGAAGATGGCGAGCGCCTCGGCGAGGGCGAAGCCGAGGATGGCGATCGGCTGGAGGATGCCGCGGGCCTCGGGCTGACGCGCCACACCGCTGACGTAGGCGGCGAAGATCAGGCCGACGCCGATACCCGGGCCGATGGCGGACAGGCCGTAGCCCACGATCGCGAGGGAACCGTACATGGTCTCTCTTCCTTCTGTGTCGTCGCCACTTGCCGGCGACGGGTCTGGTGGTGCGCTCCACAGCTGGGCGCCGGGGAGACGACTCGGACTGCTGGTGCTCGTGATGGGCGTGCTCTGGTCGTGCGGGTGCGGTACTGCCCGAGCCGGGGCCCGGTGGTCGGTGCTCCGGCTCAGTGCTCGTCGGTCGCGAGGGAGCCGGCGATGTAGAGCGCGGTGAGGAGCGTGAAGACGTACGCCTGGAGGAACTGGACGAAGCCTTCGAAGAGCGTCATGACGAACCCGCCGACGAACACGAGGACACCCGTGCCCTTGAGCGCGATGCCGGTGTCGCCGAAGAGCAGGTGCTCGCCGCCGACGACGCACAGGACGAGCAGGATGTGGCCCGCGAACATGTTGCCGAAGAGCCGCAGCGCGAGCGTCACGGGCCGCGTCACGAAGTACGTGAGCAGCTCGAGGAAGAAGATGAGCGGCACGATCGCCTTGGGCAGACCCGCGGGGACCATGTGGCTGAAGTAGCCGCCGAGGCCCATCGAGCGGATGCCGACGACGTGGTAGACGACGAACACGATGAGGGCCAGCGCGAGCGGGAAGCCGAAGCGGCTCATCGTCGGGTACTGGATCGGCGGGATGATGCCGAAGAGGTTGTTCGTCAGGATGAGCATGAACATCGTGAAGAGGAGCGGGACGAACCGGAGGAAGTCCTTGCTCCCGAGGATGTCCCGGCCCAGGCCGTTGCGGACCATCCCGTACACGCTCTCGGTGACGAACTGCGCCTTGCCGGGCACCAGCGCCATCTTGCGCGTCGAGACGAGCAACCAGACGGACAGCAGGATGACCGAGAAGACCGCCATGACCATCGGGCGGGTGAGCGCGAACTGGGAGTTGCCGCCCCAGAGCGGCTGCCAGAACGTCTCGATGGGGTCGGGGGCCTCGAAGCCGGTGCCCTCACCGGCAGCGAGCAGGCTGCTCACGAGGTCTCCTTACTCAGCGTGACCGGCGTCGTGGGACGCCGAAGGCGGGCGTCGGTCGTGCGCACCGTATCGGAACCACACCAGGTAGAGAGCAAGGCCCATGCCGCCGAGGATGCCGACCACCACGAAGACGGGCTTCGTGCCGAGCCAACGATCCACCAGCCAGCCCAGGCCCCCGTAGAGGAGTGGTCCGCTGATGAGGTGCGCGAGGACGGTCCACGCCTCTGCTTCGCCAGCGGCGCCGGCTGAGCGGTGGGCGTCGTCGTCCATCAGCACGGACCCTATCAGTGAGACGTAGGTCCTGATGACTGTCCGGAACCGTCGTGACCTGCGACGTCATGCGTCGTCCCGGCGTCCGGGGAGGACCCGAACGCGAGCACCCGGAGCCGCCCGGCGGTCCGCACGTGACCGATGAGCCAGGCCGTCGACGAGGCGAAGATGGCGACCCCGACGAAGAACTGGTCGAGCCACCCGGCCCTGGCCAGGGCGAGGAAGGCGAGCCCCAGGACGAGCACGCTCGTCCCGTACGCGAGCACCGCGGAGACCATCACCGCAGGTGGCGACCATCGTGAACTTGTGCGCACGACGAGCGGGCCGACGACGAACGCACCCACGGTGAGCAACGCGCCGATCGCCGCACCGACCATGGAGCGCCATCCCCAGACGGCGCCGGCGACGACGACGAGGGCTCCGGCGGCCAGCGCGGGGTACGCCCCGCCCCGGATCGTGGCGGCCCAGGCGCGGTCCGAGAACTCGTCCGCGGTCGCGTCATCCATGATCGAAAGACCTCTCGGCAGCGCTTGTGAAATCAGTCACGAAGTCCCGGGTCGGGGCTCGTCCGGTCACGATACGTGGCCCCTGCGCGCCCGTCCGCCGAGCCAGCGGCCCCGCAGCGGCCCGAGCGTCACGAGCACCGCGGCCGTGACGGCCGCCAGGCCGAGCACGAGCGCCGTCATCGGCTCGAGGAAGGCCGAGGAGGCGACGCCGAAGGCGAAGGTCGCCGTCCACACGTACATGACGAGGACGGCGTTCGCGTGGCTGTGGCCCAGGCGCAGGAGCCGGTGGTGCAGGTGGAGCTTGTCCGGGGTGAACGGCGACTTGCCGGTCCCGACCCGGCGCACGATGGCCCAGCCCATGTCGACGAGCGGAAGCGCGAGCACGGCCAGCGGCAGCACGAGCGGCAGGAACGCGGGCACGACCTGCGCGTTCGACAGCTCCCCCGGGTCGAACTGCCCGGTGATGGAGATCGTCGAGGTCGCGAGCAGCAGGCCGATGAGCATCGAGCCGCTGTCGCCCATGAAGACCCGTGCCGGGTTGAAGTTGTGCGGCAGGAACCCCAGGCAGCAGCCGACGGTGGCCGCCGTGACGAGCGTGGCGAGCGAGGAGTAGTCCGTCGGGTCGAACGTGTAGCGCGAGAGCAGGTAGGAGTAGACGAAGAAGGCCGCGCCGGCGATCGCGACGATGCCGGCGGCGAGCCCGTCGAGGCCGTCGACGAAGTTCACCGCGTTCACCGCGACGACGACCGCGACGATCGTCAGCACGATGAGCCCGTTGCGGCTGATGATCGTCTGGCCGCCGAGCGGGAGCGCGACGAGCTGGACGCCGCCCTGCCAGGCCATCAGCCCGGCGGCGAGCGACTGCCCGGCGAGCTTCGTGACGGCGTCGAGGGTCCACAGGTCGTCGGCGACCCCGAGGGCGCAGACCGTGCCCGCCCCCAGCAGCACGCCCCAGGGCGCCCCGCCGTTCTCGAAGGTGCGGTCGAGGAAGGGCGTCCGGCTCGCGACGAGCAGGGCGACGGCGAACCCGAGGAACATCGCCAGGCCGCCCATCCGCGGCACCGGCACGCTGTGCACGTCGCGGTCCCGGACCGGGGTGATCGCCCCGACCCGGCGCGCGAGCCGGCGCACGAGCGGCGTCGTCAGGTAGGTCACGGCGAACGCGACGAGCAGGACGAAGACGTAGGCGCGCACTAGCGGGCGGCCTCGCTGTCGGTCCCGGCGGGTTCGCCGTCCGGGTCGGTCTCCGGGTCGCCGTCCGGGTCGGAGTCCGGCTCGGCGTGCGGTTCGGGGTCCCGGTCGGGCGCCGGCTCGACGGCGCTCGTGTCGAGGTCGGGGACGACGGCGCGCAGCGCGTCGAGGCCGATCGCGCCGACCCGCAGCACCCGCGGCGGCCGGGAGCTGTCCGTCCCGTCGACGACGGTCGACAGCTCCGTGCGGGTCATCGGCCCGGCGTCGAGGTAGACGTCGGCGGTGGTGACGAGGGCGGCCCAGGCCTCCTCGTAGGTGAGCGGCACGGCGGCGTGCTCGGTGCCGGGCCGGTTCGCGCTCGTGACGGCCATCGGGCCGGTCTTCTCGAGCAGCCGGAGCGCGACCGGGTGCAGCGGCATCCGGAGCGCGACGGTGCCGGAGCCGTCGCCGAGGTCCCACGTGAGGGTCGGCTGGTGCTTGCAGAGCAGGGTCAGCCCGCCGGGCCAGAACGCGTCCGCGAGGTCGCGGACGCCGGAGTTGAAGCCGGTCGCGAGGCCGTCGAGGGTGCGCCCGTGGGCGACGAGCACCGGCGGCGCCTGCCGGCGGCCGCGGGCCTGCGCCATGAGCGCGATCCCCTCGTGCGAGAACGCGTCGGTGCCCACGCCGTACGCGGAGTCGGTGGGGAGCACGACGAGCAGGCCCTCGGAGACCGAGACGGCCGCGCGCGAGATGCCACGCTCTCGCTCGCGCTCGTCGAGGCAGTCGAAGCGGAAGCTCACGAGGACGAGTCTGGCACCCGGCGGGCCCCGAGGGTGCGCGGGCGCCCCGCGAGGTCGGTGAGGGTCCGCGCGTCGGTCCAGCCGGCGCCGGCGACGAGCGCCCGGGCGGAGTCGCCCTGGACGTCGGCGTGCTCCATCGCGAGGACGCCGCCCGGTCGCAGCAGGGCCGCCGCGCACGCGACGACCGCGCGCGGCACCTCGAGCCCGTCGGTGCCGCCCCCGTAGAGCGCGACCTCCGGGTCGTGGTCGCGGACCTCGGGCTCGGTCGGGACCATCCCCGGCGGGATGTACGGCGGGTTCGCGAGCACGACGTCCGCGCGGGTCACGTCCCCGGCCCGGACGTCGACCCGGTCGCCGAGCGCGAGCCGCTCGACGTTGCGCCGGGCCCAGGCGACGGCGGACGGGTCGAGCTCGAGCGCGACGACCCGCGCCTGCGGCACCTCGTCGGCGACCGACAGCG
>JACRAB010000456.1 GCA_016213575.1 Actinomycetota bacterium | reverse complement strand
GGCGAGGGCACGGAGAACATGAAGACGATCGCGAAGGCGGTCCAGGAAGGCGCGTCGGCGTACCTCAACCGACAGTTCAAGACGCTGGTCTGGTTCGTCGCGCTCGTCTTCGTCCTGCTGTTCTTCCTTCCGGGGGAGAACGGCATCAAGATCGGGCGGAGCCTCTTCTTCGTCGTCGGCGCCGGGTTCTCGGCGACGATCGGGTACCTCGGCATGTGGCTCGCCACGCGGGCGAACCTCCGGGTCGCCGCGGCGGCGCGCGAGGAGGGCGGCCGCGACGCAGGCATGCGCATCGCGTTCCGCACCGGCGGCACCGTCGGCATGGCGACCGTGGGCCTCGGCCTGCTCGGCGCCAGCGTCGTCGTCCTCATCTACCGGGGCGACGCCCCGGCGGTGCTCGAGGGCTTCGGCTTCGGTGCGGCGCTGCTCGCGATGTTCATGCGTGTCGGCGGCGGCATCTTCACCAAGGCCGCGGACGTCGGCGCCGACCTCGTCGGCAAGGTCGAGCAGGGCATCCCCGAGGACGACCCCCGCAACGCCGCGACGATCGCCGACAACGTCGGCGACAACGTCGGCGACTGCGCGGGCATGGCCGCGGACCTCTTCGAGTCCTACGCCGTCATGCTCGTCGCGGCGCTCATCCTCGGGAAGGCGGCGTTCGGCGAGACCGGTCTGGTCTTCCCGCTCATCGTCCCCGCCATCGGTGCGCTGACGGCCGTCTTCGGCGTCTACGTCACCAAGCCGCGCCCGGGCGAGAACGGCCTCACGGCCATCAACCGCGGGTTCTACCTGTCGGCGATCGTCGCCGCGGTGCTCTGCGCCATCGCGGCGTACGTGTACCTGCCGGCGACGTTCGAGAGCACCCCGCTGGCCGGCCAGGACGGCGACCCGCGGCTCATCGCGACCGCCGCCGTCGTCATCGGTGTCGTCCTCGCGGGCATCATCCTCTGGCTGACCGGCTACTTCACCGGCACGGACTCGCCCCCCACGAACAACGTGGCCCGGACGACCCTCACCGGTGCGGCGACCGTCGTCCTGTCCGGCATCGGCGTCGGCTTCGAGTCGGCTGTCTACACGGCGCTGACCATCGGCGGGGCGGTCTACCTGGCCTTCCTGCTCGGCGGCGGCTCGGTCACCCTGTCGCTGTTCCTCATCGCGATCGCCGGCTGCGGCCTGCTGACCACGGTCGGCGTCATCGTCGCGATGGACACCTTCGGCCCGGTCAGCGACAACGCCCAGGGCATCGCGGAGATGTCGGGCGACGTCCACGGCGAGGGCGCGCAGATCCTCACCGAGCTCGACGCCGTCGGCAACACGACGAAGGCCATCACCAAGGGCATCGCGATCGCGACGGCCGTGCTCGCGGCGACCGCGCTCTTCGGGTCGTACAACGACGCGGTCACCACGGCGTTCACCAAGGCGGGCGAGACGGCGGGAGCGGACCTCTACCAGATCGTCAGCCCGAACGTCCTCGTCGGCCTCATCATCGGCGCCTCGGTCGTCTTCCTCTTCTCCGGCCTCGCCGTCGACGCGGTCACCCGCGCCGCCGGTGCCATCGTCTACGAGGTGCGTCGCCAGTTCCGCGAGCACCCCGGGATCATGGACGGCACGGAGAAGCCGGAGTACGGCCGCGTCGTCGACATCTGCACCCGGGACTCGCTCCGCGAGCTGGCCACCCCCGGCCTGCTCGCCGCGATGGCCCCGATCGCCGTCGGCTTCGGCCTCGGCGTCGGCCCGCTCGCCGGCTACCTCGCCGGCGCGATCGGTGCGGGTGTCCTCATGGCCGTCTTCCTCGCCAACTCGGGCGGTGCCTGGGACAACGCGAAGAAGATCGTCGAGGACGGCCAGTACGGCGGCAAGGGCAGCGACGCCCACGCGGCCGCGGTCATCGGCGACACCGTCGGCGACCCGTTCAAGGACACCGCCGGCCCGGCGATCAACCCGCTCATCAAGGTCATGAACCTGGTGTCCGTGCTCATCGCCCCGGCCGTCGTCCAGCTGAGCGTCGGTACCGACGCGAACACCGCCGTCCGGATCACCATCGCGCTCGTCGCCGTCGCCATCATCATCGCGGCGGTCACGGTCTCGAAGCGGCGGCGCTCGGTCATCGGTGACGACGCTCCCGCGAAGGCAGCCGTCACCGCCTGACCAGGGCACCGGAACGACGCACCACCCAGCACCAGCAGCACCGAGCACCACGAGCACCACCAGCAGCACCAGCAGCACCGGGGCCCCGGACGCCGACCGCGTCCGGGGCCTCGCTGCGTGCCGCCGGGCCACGCCGCCCCGCATGATCGGCGCGTGCCTACCCGCAGGGCGGTTCCGGTCGCCCTACGGGTACGGAGCCGGCGATCACAGAGCCCGGGCGGGTGGCTCGCCGGTGCGGGCAGAGCAGGGCGCGACCCGGCAGACTGGGCGCGTGAGCGCCGGACATGCCAGCACGACCACCGGCCTGAGCGCGGCCACCGGCCGGAGCACGACCACCGGCGACGAGCACGCCACGACGGTCGCGGCCACGGACGCGCCCCGGGTCGACCCGGCCCTCGTCGCCGCGCTCCGGGCCGACCTCGACGGTTGGACCGTCGACGCCGTCACCGACCTCGTCGGCCCGGTCGCCCACGCCGCGCTGGGCCGCGAACAGGTCGTGCCGGTGCTCCGGGCCACCGCGGCCCGCACGGAGCCTGTGGCGGCGCTCCTGCGGCTGTTCGTCCTCGGGCTCCCGGTGCCCCGCTCCCTCGTCGACCGGGCGCTGCCACGGCTCGGTGCGGACGGCGCCCGGCGGCTCGGGCTCGTCGACGCGGCCGGTGAGGCCCCGGACGATCCCGTGCGGGCCCGGGTCGACCTGCGGCCGTACGGCGCCGTCGACGCCGGCGGCAGCGCCGACTGGTGGGTGGTCTCCGACCTCGGCGAGCTCGCGACCGGCGGCGCGCTGCGGCCCGACCACGTGCTGGGGGTCGGGGGAGCCTCGACGATGCTCGCGCGCTGCACGCCCCGGCGTCCCGTCGGCCGGGTGCTGGACCTCGGCACCGGGTGCGGGGTGCAGGCGCTGCACGCCTCCCGGCACGCCCGCTCCGTCGTCGCGACCGACGTCTCCCGGCGGGCGCTCGCGATGGCCGCGCTCACCTGGGCGCTCAACGCCGACGGCCCGGCGGCGACGACGTCGTCGGCGGCGGCGGTCGACCTGCGCCTGGGCAGCCTGCTCGAACCCGTTGCGGGGGAGCGCTTCGACCTCCTCGTCAGCAACCCGCCGTTCGTCATCACCCCGCGCACGGACGGCGTGACGACGTACGAGTACCGGGACGGCGGCCTCGAGGGCGACGAGATCGTCCGGCGGCTCGTGACCGGTGCCGGCGCGGTCCTCGCCCCCGGCGGGACGGCCGTCATGCTCGGCAACTGGGAGCACCGCGCCGGGGTCCCGTGGCAGGACCGCGTCGGCGGCTGGCTGGACGACGCGGCACGCGCCGCGCACGAGCGCGGGGACGGCGCCCTCGACGCGTGGGTCGTCCAGCGCGAGGTGCAGGACCCCGCCGAGTACGCCGAGATGTGGATCCGCGACGGCGGCACCTCGGGCGGCCCGCAGCACGACGCGCTCTACGCCGCCTGGCTCGACGACTTCGAGCGCCGCGCGGTCGAGGGCGTCGGCTTCGGGATCGTCGTCCTGCACCGCCCGGCGCCCGGTTCGGCAGCCGCGTCCGGCCCGGGCCGGCCGCTGCGCCGGGTCGAGGACGTCCGTGCCCCGCTCGACGCCCCGCTCGGCGAGCACGTCGCCGCCGTCCTCGACGCCCACGCCTGGCTCGCCGGCACGGACGACGCCGCGCTCGCCGCGGCCCGGCTCCGGGTCGCCCCCGACGTCACCGAGGAGCGCCACCACCGTCCCGGCGAGGAGGACCCCTCGGTCGTCCTGCTGCGGCAGGGCGGCGGCTACGGGCGCGGCGTCCGGGCCGGCACGGCGCTCGCCGGGCTCGTCGGCGCGTGCGACGGCGACCTGCCCGTCGGGGCGATCGTCGGCGCGCTCGCGGACCTGCTCGACGTCCCCGCCGACGCCCTCGCCGCGGAGGTGCTGCCGGACGTCCGCGGGCTCGTCCTTGACGGCTTCCTCACCCCGGCCGGCTGAGCGCGGACGCGCGAACGCCCCGACCGGCGGATGCCGGCCGGGGCGCCCGTGACGGGGGCGGTACCGCTGCTACTGGGGCACCGACGCGGAGGTCCAGGTCCGCAGCGCGTGCTCGACGACCGCGATGAGCGTCTGCTTGGCGGACTCCCGCTCACGGGCGTCGCAGACGAGCACGGGGACGTCCGGGCCGAGCTGGAGGGCCTCGCGGACCTCCTCCGGCCGGTGCTGGAGCACCCCGTCGAACGCGTTGACCGCGACGACGAACGGCAGGTTCCGGGCCTCGAAGAAGTCGATCGGCCCGAAGCAGTCCTGCAGGCGCCGGGTGTCGACGAGCACGACGGCACCGATGGCACCGCGCACGAGGTCGTCCCACATGAACCAGAACCGGTTCTGCCCGGGCGACCCGAACAGGTACAGGACCAGCTCGCTGTCGATCGAGATGCGGCCGAAGTCCATGGCGACGGTCGTCGTCGTCTTGTTCGGCGTCGCCGACAGGTCGTCGACGCCGATGCTGGCGGACGTCATGACCGCCTCGGTCCGCAACGGGACGATCTCGGACACGGCCCCGACGAACGTCGTCTTACCGCTGCCGAAACCGCCCGAGACGACGATCTTCGTCGACCGGGTCGGTCGGCTGTCAGAGCCGCTGAAGGCCACTGAGTACCCTCCTCAGGAATGCTGGGTCGCGTTCGTCCCCGGTGTTCGCCGAGGTCTTGCCGACCTCGACGAGCCCCAGGTCCACCATGTCGGCGATGATCACGCGGGCGACGCCGATGGGCACCGACAGCCGCGCGGCGATCTCGGCGACGCTGGTCGTGTCGACGCACAGGCCGATGACCTGCACGTGTTCCGGGTTGAGCAGGGGGCTGGACCACGCCTCCCTGCCGTTGACCGTCGTGACGACGAGCGCCTCGAGGTCGAGATCGTGCCCGGGCTTGGTGCGCCCGCCGGTCCGTGCGTAGGGCCGCACCAGGGACGGCGCGGGACCCTCCGCAGGGAGGTCTGCCGCGTCGTCGTAGGGGCGGAGCATCTGGGTCGCGCCGGTGTCCGTGAACGGGTCACCGAGGGCCGCCGTGATGCTGATGGCGTCCTGCTCGCCGGTCAGCCACGGCACGGAGCCGGTGCTGATCGGGGGCGGCGGCGGGGCGGCGTAGGGCGGGACGGGCCCGGCGTCCTGGTGCATGAGCCCGGGCTGCATCGGGCCGGGCTGCATCGGCGCGCCCGGCATGCCCGGCGGCAGCTGGCCGGGCTGCAGGCCCATGGGAACGGGGTTGTTCGGGTCGTCGACGGCCGCCAGGTCACCGGTCTCCTGCGGGGCGGGCATGTAGCGCCGCCCCGGCCGGCCCCGGTCCGAACCGCGGCCGTTGCTGCCGCCGTCCTCCGCCGAGATCTTGCTGCCGAGCGCGCGTGCCGCGGCCGGCCCGCTGAACGAGCGTCCGCGCCGTGCCCCACGGTCGTCGCCGCCCTCGGGGGCGGCCGCGTTGGCCTCCGCGATCCCGCGGCGGGTCGCACGCCGGCCGTCGCCCTGCTCGGCGCGGCCGGTGCCCTGCCCGCCGGGTCCGCCCCAGGCGGGGCCGCCGAGGTCCGCCCCGAGGTAGCCGGCATCGGCGCCGACGAGCGCCATGACCGGTGCGTCGAGGCCGAGCACGACCGACTGGGCGTCCACGGCGGCCGCTGCCGTCAGCGCGTCGAGCGGTCCCGCGACGTCGTCCGGCACGGCCGGGGCGGACGACGCGGGCATCCCGATCGAGCGGCCGCTGCCGAAGCCGTGCATGTCCTGGGTCCAGGCGCGGGCCGCGGCGTGGTCGGACGACGCGGGGTCGCTGCCGCGCACCGCCGTCCCTGCCTGCGGCTGGGCCGGCACCCGCCGGCCCGCTGGTGCGCCTGCCTCGGCGGGTGTCCCGCCGCGTTCCGAGTCCCCCCGACTCCACGGCGTCACGGGGCCGTCACCCCGCGACGGACCGCCCCGCGAGCCACGACCGGGCTCGCGCGACGGACGCGGGCGCTCGTCGGCGCTCCGCGTGGGTTCGAAGGTCTGGCTCATCGTCGCCTCAGGCCGAGCCCGACCAGCCGCGTGCCTGCCGCAGGGCCGGCGAGAGGTGCTCGCCCACCCGGTCGACGAGCAGCGTCATCTCGTAGCCGACGAGGCCGATGTCGGACGTCGGTGAGGCGAGAACGGCCAGCCACGAGCCGTCGGAGATGGCCATGAGCAGCAGGAAGCCGCCCTGCATCTCCACGACCGTCTGGACGACGGCGCCGGCCGAGAAGCACAGCGCCGCCCCGTTCGTGAGGCTGCCCAGCCCTGACGCGACGGCCGAGAGCTGGTCCGCGCGGTCGCGCGGCAGCCCGGCCGAGCTCGCCATGAGCAGGCCGTCCGCCGACACGACGGCCGCGTGGGCCACGCCGGGCACCCTGTGGGTGAACCCGTCGACCAGCCAGCCGACGTCAGTACCTGTCCCCGTGCTCACGTGTCTCCTCCCGTGCCTTCGGGTGTCTTCGTCGTGCCGTTGCCGTCCTTGGAGCCGGCGAACAGGGTGTCCCCGTCGCCGGGTGCGCGCCGCGACCGCCGGGCGGAGGTCAGGCCGCGCTGGTAGCTGCCGAGCCGGCCACGGACCGCCTCGGGGTCTGCCCGGTGCACCGGCGCCGAGGGCGCGGTCGCCACGGCCGCGGGGCGGCCGCCGGCGGCGGCCGGGGCCGACGCCGTGGTGGCGCCCGCCGCGGACGGGACGAGGTTGGCGCCCGGACGGCGCATCGGCAGGCCGGTGCCCGTCGTGCCGCTGATCTCCGGCGTCGCCGCGGCCCGCGCGCTG
>JACRAB010000457.1 GCA_016213575.1 Actinomycetota bacterium | reverse complement strand
GCCATAGGAACGCTGCGGCCGATCCCCCTGCGGACGCCGCGGGCGGTCGCTCTGGGGACGGTCACCGTAGGAACGCTGCGGCAGGTCACCCTGCGGACGGTCACCATACGAACGCTGCGGCCGGTCACCCTGCGGACGATCGCCATAGGAACGCTGCGGCCTGTCACCCTGCGGACGGTCACCATACGAGCGCTGCGGCCGATCCCCGTAGGACGTGCGCGGCGCACGATCCCCGGTCGGCGGGCGGTCGGCGTACGGACGCTGCGGCCGGTCACCCTGCGGGCGCGACTGGAAAGGACGGCCGCCACCGGTGGGCGTGCGGGAGCCGGCCGGGCCGCCGTAGCTGCGACCGCCGGAGCGCTCGCCACCGCCGGCTCCACCGGAGCGCTGCGCTCCGGGAGCCCCGCGGTCGTCCCACGAGGTGTTTCGGGTCGGACGGTTCGCACCACCGGCGCGGAAGGGCCTCGCGGCTCCCCCGCCCTGCGACGTCCCCCGGTTCCGGCCAGCGCCGGCGCCTCCCGACCCGCTCCCCGTACGGGGGGTTCGGTTCTGGCGCCGTTCGTCGTCGGCCACGTGTCTCCTTCATCAAGCCTTCGCGGACCGGGGCGGTCCGTCCTCACCACTGTTCTCGTGTCAGTACCCGCTCGACGCGGGTGCAGGCTCCGCGGTCGAGGACCGCGTCGCTGACCCCATCCTCCCGCACACCCCCCGGAAGCACCGAATCCGTGGCTGCCTGTGACCGGTGGCAGGTCGTCAGATGCACGTCCGGTCGGTGCTGCGCGGGTCGGTGAGACCGGCCGTGTCGTAGCGGGGGTCGTCCTGGACGCTCGCCCGCCACGGCCGCGCCTTGGTGAGGGAGATGTCGAGCTGCGGGGCGTTCCTGTCGAGGACGCTCACGACGACGCCCTCGACGCCGGGCACCGTCGCGACGACCTCGCCGCGCGGGTCGATCAGGGCGGACCGGAAGAGCGCGTCCGTGTCCGACGGGGCCGACAGGCTGACCCAGACGTTGTGGATGGCGGCGTGCGACCGGGCCTTGACGAAGAAGATGCTGTCCACCGGGTACGCGCTGAGGAGCAGGACGTCCACGCCGAGCCGCTCGTACTCCATGAACAGCGCGGGGAAGTTGATCTCGATGCAGATCACGCACCCGAAGCGGACGCCGTCGACCTCGAACACGATCGGCGCGTGCCCCGGTGTGTAGAACCGCGTGACCTCCGTCGCGGAGCACACCCGCTTGTCGTACCGGGTGACGAGCCTGCCCTCGTCGGAGATCACGTACAGGCTGTTGTGCGGCCGGCGCGGCCCGGTCAGAGGATGCGCGCTGCCGAGCACCACCCAGATCCGGAGCTCACCGGCGAGGGCGACGACGCTCTCGAGCTCCTCCGCGACCGCGGGCCAGTCCACCTCGGACCAGTCCTGGATGGGGTTCTTCGCGTACCCCGAGAGCATGCCCTCCGGGAAGTGGACCATCCGGGCGCCGTGTGCGGCGGCCTCGCGCATGGCCGTCTGCACGCGCGCCGAGTTCGCCCGGACGTCCCCGGTGACGGGCAGCTGAGCCGTGGCGAGCGGGACGTTGGTGGCGCTCATCGCGGCACCGTACCCAGCGCCGTCCCCTCCCGTCCGGAGACGACCACCGCCGCGCGCCGGAGACCGTACCGTCGGCACTCGGGTAGAACAGGTGACATGGAGCACGAGCAACGCACGCCGCCCACCGTCACCCCGGTCCTCGTGGCCGACCTGCTCGCCGAGGGTGAGCGGATGCCGGTCTACGTGCACGTCATCGACCATCCGGACGCACGCGTGCTCGTCGACACCGGTCTGACGCAGCTCCATCCGGCGGTGGCCGACATGGACCCGCGTCTCGTCCCGCTGGGCACGCACGCGGACCTCGACCTCGGCAGCATCGACCTGGTCGTCAACACGCACCTGCACTTCGACCACTGCGGCGGCAACCACCTGTTCCCCGGCAGACCTGTCTACGTCCAGCGCCGCGAGCTGGACGACGCCCGCAGCAAGGACGACTACACGATCCGCGAGTGGGTCGACGCACCCGGTGTGCAGTACGTCCCCGTCGACGGGGAGCTCGAGCTCCTGCCGGGCGTCCGCCTCGTCCCCGCACCGGGCCACACACCGGGCTCGCAGGTCGTGGTCATCGAGACGGCCGGCCGTCCGGTCGTGGTGGCCGGGGACACAGCGGTCTTCTTCGCCGAGCTCGACGAGCCCCGCACCGAGGGCCAGCACCTGGTGCGTGCCCTCGCACCCGAGCTGGTCTGGCTGTCGCACGAACACGAGCCGTGGCGCCCGCACATCCGACAGAGCTCCTGAACGCCGGACGCCAGCCGAGTGCCACCACCGCCCTTTCGGCCTCTGCTCACGATCCGGCTACGAGCCGTTGGCCGGGTCCCCGACCAGAGAGCCGACCGATCTGCACCTCAGACCGAGGCGAGTGCCTCGGCGATGTTCCGCTCGGCGAGGTCGAGCATCCACTGACGGTCGGGATAGTCGCTGTCCGCGATGCGCAGGGGTCCCTCGATCAGGGAGAGCACCTGCGCGAACCGGAACAGCTCCAGCCGGTGCGGGTCCAGCTCGACAGGGTTCAGTGCCCGGTAGTCCTCACCGAAGCGCAACTGCAGCCAGGCGTGGTCCCACTCGATGTCGAAGTGCGCCAGCCCTTCGATGTCGATCACCACGGGCTCCCCGGCCGGTGTGACCAGGACATGATCAGGACCGAGCTCACCGTGGACCAGACCGTACGTCTGGCGGGCGGACACGGTGCTGCGGAGGTCGTGCACGTGACCGGCGACCCGGTCCTGGGCCTCGGCAATCCGTGCGTCGCGGGAAGCCGCAGCGTCCAGGTGCGTGAGCGCCCGGTCGACGACGATGTCCTCGGTGCACCGGGTCTGCGGCGCCGCGCCCTGGGCCACGGCAGCGACTCTTCCGTACGCAGGCCCCGAGAGTGTGTGCATGCCGCGCAACGAGTCGCCGAGCGCGGACAAAGTCGTGCAGGCCAGGGAGCGGTCGGTCTCGATCAACGACTCGAGCCGGGTGTCGCCCACATCCTCGACCAGCGCGAGGTCCGCGTCGAAATGCCTGCGGTCCCGGTCGAGCATCAGCAAGCGCGGGGTGCGCACGCGCGCCGCGCTCAGCGCTGCGTGAGCGGCAACGAACAGCTCTGCCCCGGAGGCATCGGTGAACGGGTCGTCAGGTACGCACGCGGACGGCGGCCAGTAGTTCTCCCCGGCTGCCCAGACGTACAGGATGACGGTGGTCCGGTCATCGAGACGCAACCGGTAGACACCCTTCTTCGTACCGCCGGTAAGCCGGTCCAGGACCTCGAGCCGCCGATCAGTGCCGAACTCCTGCGCCACCAGCTCACCCAGATCCTCCGGTCGCAGGAAAGCCCGCCCCATGTCCACCTCGTCTCTGGCCGGCGGCGACCGTACCCGCCCGGCCGCCACCCGGCAACCGGCGTGATCAGGCTCTCGCCCCAGTAGCAAGCGGGGGTGAAGCGGGACACCGAGCGCCGAACGCGCTGAAGGCATCGACATCCGCAGACGGCGCCGTTGGTCTGGTGCCAAAATGCGTGATGGCCACCCCGGTGTGGGGTGGCCATCATGCAATGGGTGTCCGGCGGCGTCCTACTCTCCCACCCGGTCCCCCGGGCAGTACCATCGGCGCAGGCAGGCTTAGCTTCCGGGTTCGGAATGGGACCGGGCG
>JACRAB010000460.1 GCA_016213575.1 Actinomycetota bacterium | reverse complement strand
GCTCCCCGGGCTCGCCGACCTCGGCGTCTCGGTGTCGCCGTCCAGCCAGGCCTGGCGCCGGGCGGACGCCACCCGGCCGCCGCGCGACGGGCACGTCGCCCTCGTCTCCGGCCCGGGCCTCGCGACCGGCGGTGGCGAGCTCGGCGCCCTGGCCGCCGCGCACAAGGACCCCACCGTGCTCACCGGCCCGGACGCCACCGCCGAGCGGGTCCTCGCCACGATCGACCGGGCGACGCTCGCGCACATCGCCGCCCACGGCACGTTCCGGTCGGACAACCCGCAGTTCTCCTCGCTGCGCCTCGCCGACGGCCCGCTCACCGTCTTCGACCTCGAGCGCCTGCACCGGCCGCCGCACCGGATCGTCCTCGCGAGCTGCGACTCCGGCGTCATGGCCCCGGCCGGCGCCGACGAGCTGCTCGGCCTCGTCACGTGCCTCGTCTCGCTCGGCACGACCGGCGTCCTCGCACCGATCTCGCCGGTGAACGACGCCGCCACGGTCGGCTTCATGGTCGCCGTCCATGCCGGGCTCGCCGGCGGGCTGGGCCTCGTCGAGGCCGCCCGCCAGGCCCGCGAGAAGCACGCGGACGACGCCCTCGCCCGCGCGACCGCCGCCTCGTTCCTCGTCTTCGGCGCCTGACGACCAGCCCTTACACCGTCGCGAAGATCGAGACACCTACCCGATCGGGCAGGTCGGGACTGGCCGCCGGGGCCGGGGACCGGGCCCGCCCGGTCGGTTACCGTCACCACACGGGGCAGGACGGGGACCACCTCCGCCGACCTCCGACGACGCCGCACGGGACGACGACGCCCCAGGAGGACCGCGATGAGCGCAGTGCCCGCGGGACGCCCCATGTCCGGAAAGCCCGCTTCCGCTACTGCGCTCACCCTGCGCAGCGGGGTACCGTCGAAAGGCCGCCGCGAGTCCCGCGGGCGCTGGTTCACTCCGACGAAGGAGGCCGCGATCGTGACGCTGAGCCTCCCTGATCTGCCCGACGCGCTGCCCCAGGTCACCGACCCTGCCGCACGGCCGGCGTCCGTCGTGAAGTTCCACGCCCCCGAGATCGTCTTCGGCCACGGCAGCCTCGCCGAGGCCGGGCACTGCGCGCTGCGCCTCGGCGCCCGACGGCCGTTCGTCGTCACCGACCCCGGCATCGTCGAGGCCGGCTGGGTCGCCGAGCTCGTCGGGCACCTCACCGCCGTCGGGCTGCCCGCGACCGTCTGGACCGACGTCACCCCGAACCCCAAGGACCACGAGATCGCCGCGGGCTACGAGCGGTACCTCGAGTCCGGCGCGGACGTCATCATCGCGATCGGCGGCGGCTCGTGCATCGACGCCGCGAAGGGCGTCGCGATCCTCTCCGGCAACGGCGGGCGGATCCTCGACTACGCTGGCGTCGACCGCGCCGACCGGCCGATCCCGCCGCTCATGATGATCCCGTCGACGTCCGGCACCGGCGCCGACGTGAGCCAGTTCTGCATCGTCACGGACACCGCCCGCGCCATGAAGGTGACGATCATCGGGCGCGCCCTCGTGCCGGACATCTCGCTCACCGACCCGCGGCTGCTCACGACGATGCCCGACGACCTCAACGCCGCGACCGGGCTCGACGCCCTGACGCACGGCATCGAGGCCTTCGTCTCCCGGGCGCACCACCCGCTCACCGACATCCACGCGCTGTCCGCCGTCCGGCTCATCGGCCGGGACCTCGAGCGCACCATCGTGCAGCCGGACGACGAACCCGCCCGCACCGGGATGGCGCAGGCGAGCCTGGAGGCCGGGCTGGCCTTCACCAACGCGATCCTCGGCGCGACGCACGCGATGAGCCACCAGGTCGGCGGCCTCCTCGACGCGCCGCACGGGGTGTGCAACGGAGTCCTTCTGCCGCACGTGATCCGCTACAACGCCGCGACCGACCCGAGCCGGTTCGCCGTCCTCGCGGACGCCGTCGGGCTGCCGGTGTCGGGGGTCCCCGCGTCCGAGGCCGCGCTCATGCTCGCCGACTGGGTCCGGGCGCTCGGCGACCGGGTCGGCGTCCCGAAGGGCCTGCGCGAGCTCGGGGTCAGCGAGGCCGACCTGCCGCGGCTGGCGAGCACCACCCTCGAGGACGCCTGCCTGACGACGAACCCGCGCGACACCGACGCGACCGCCGTCGAGGCGCTCTTCCGGGCCGCCCTGTGAGGAGCGTGCCGTGAGCAGCGCGGACCTCGCGTCGCTCACCGGCGTCCGCTCGGGCAAGAACTCCTACTACCGCGAGTTCCGCCGCAGCTCCGAGCGGCTCGAGGCCGCCGTCCGCTCGCTCGACCACATCTCGGTCGCCCTGGTCCGCACCGTCGAGGGCCCGCGCGCGCTGCTCACGGCCGTCGTCCAGGCCGCCGCCGAGCACCTGCAGGCCCGCTGGGTCGTGCTCGCCGTCGCCGACGGCTGCCTGCCCGAGTCACGCCCGCGGTTCCTCGGCCTCGACGAGACCGGGCGGGTCGTGGACACCGTCGAGGCGCTGCCCGAGGAGGCCCGGCCGTGGCTGGCCCGGCTGCGCGGCGACCCGCCGGACCGCGCGGAGGCCGAGGAGTCCGGGCTCGTCGTCGTCCCGATGTCGATCGACGGCGTCCCCGTCGGCGGTGTCGCCGGCCGGGCGGCCTCCCCCGAGCTCACCGAGCCGCTCGACCTGTCGGTGCTGCGGATCCTCGTCAACCAGGCGGCCGTCGCGCTGCACACCGCCTCGCTCTACAACTCCAGCGTCGCGCTGCGCACCCGGGCCGACCAGCTCACCCAGGAGGCGAACCAGCACGCCCACGACCTCGCCGTCCGCAGCCAGGAGCTGCAGAGCGCGCAGGCCCTGCTCATCGCCGCCCGCGAGCGCGAGGCGCTGGACGCCGAACGGCACCGGATCGCCCGCGAGCTCCACGACAGCGTCACGCAGTACGTGCTCTCGGCGGGGATGGCGGTCGAGGTCGCCCGCGGCGAGCTCGAGGGCACCGACGTTGCCCGCCGGCTCGCCGAGGCCCGTGACCTCACCCAGCACGCGGTCGGTCAGCTCCGGGCCGCGATCTACTCGCTCAACCAGACCGGGGACGGCGACGCCCCCGTGCTGCCGCGCCTGCTCGAGCAGGCCTGCGCGCTGCACGCCCGCCCGGGCCTCGCCGTCGACCTGCGGCTCGAGGGCTCCCCCGTGGCACTGCCGGCGGCCGCGGAGCAGTCCCTCGCCCGGCTCGCCGGCGAGGCGCTGTTCAACGTCTCCGCGCACAGCGGCGCGAACCGCTGCGTCGTGCGGCTCTCCTACGGCGGCAGCCAGATCCGGCTCACCGTGGACGACGACGGCACCGGCGACCCGGCGACGCTGCGCACCCTGCTGCGCGTCGAGGAGGCCGGGGACGTCGACGGCCGGCACCGCGGCCTGGTCAACATGGCGAGCCGCGCCGAGGAGCTCGGCGGCAGCTTCGCCGTCCGCCGGTCCCGCCTCGGCGGCGTCCGGACCCTCGTCCAGGTGCCCGTCGTCCGGAGAGCAGCGTCATGACCCAGACCGCCCTGAGCCCCCCGACGAGCACCGACCTCATGCTCGTCGACGACCACGCGATCGTCCGGCAGGGGCTGCGCGCCGTCCTCGAACGGGAGGACGACCTGCGCGTCGTCGCCGAGGCGTCGTCCCCGGCCGAGGTGCTCGCCGTCCTCGGGCACGCGACGCCGCACGTGCTGCTGCTCGACCTCAAGCTGTCCCCGAACCAGGACACCGAGGGCCTCGACCTGTGCGCCCGGATCACCAAGGAGCACCCCTCGGTCGCGGTGCTCGTGCTGACGACGCTCCTCGACGACCGGCTGGTCCTCGACGCGATCACGAGCGGCGCCAAGGGGTACGTCGTCAAGGACGTCGACACGAGCGAGCTCGTCCGGGCGATCCGCGCCGTGCGCCAGGGCGGCAGCGCGTTCGACGCCCGCAGCGCCGCCGCGATGGTCCGCAGCCTCAACGCCGCCGGCGAGGCCGAGGCCCGCCGGCTCACCGAGCGCGAGCTCGAGGTGCTCCGGATGCTCGCCCAGGGCATGTCGAACCGCACGATCGGCGGCAAGCTCTTCATCTCCGAGACGACCGTGAAGTTCCACGTCGGCAACGTCATGCGCAAGCTCGAGGTCTCCCGCCGTGCGGAGGCGGTGTACGCCGCGAGCAAGCTGGGCCTGATCTGACCCCCGACCCGACAGCCTGCGGCGGACGGCGTCACAACCGGTCGAGGACCAGCCAGCCGCCGTGGTGCTCGTCGACGCGGGCGGCCCAGCCGTTGGCGCGCAACGGCTCCCCGGCGCGGCGGAGGTCGTCGAGGCCGATCGTCCGGACGTGCCCGAAGGTCGGGTCCGCGTCGTCCTCGATCGGCACGGCGACGACGACGCGGCGACGGGCGAGCCGCGTCGCCTCGGCGAGGATCCGCGCCCCGTGCGCCGCGTCGACGTGCTCGAGCAGGTGCAGCACCGTGACGACGTCGACGGCGGCGTCCGGCAGCGGCACCCGGGCCGCGTCGCTCGCCATCGTGCGCACCGGCGTCCCGAGCCGGCGGGACATGACGTCGAGCAGCCGGGCGGTGCCGGGCGCGACGTCACAGGCGAGCACGTCCCGGACGGCACCCGCCCGGCCGTCCGCGACCCGCAGCGGCAGGAACCCGAAGCACGACCCGAGGTCGAGCAGGCTGCGCGCACCGGTCTGCGCGACGAGCGCCTCGGCCCGCAGGTAGATCGGCGCGAACTCCGCGAGGGTGCCGGCCCCGGCCGTGCCGGAACCGGCACGTGTGCCGTCCGTGAGCTCGGCGAGGCGGTACAACGTGTTGCGGTAGAACGCCTCCCACGCCGTGCCCGGGTCCTCGTGGCAGGTGAGGACGACGCCCGTGACGATGCTCTCGAAGGCGTCCGCGCCGACGACCCAGCCCGGGGCGAAGAGCTCGTCGGCGACGAGCGCGGAGACGTCGGCCGACACCGAGGTCGTCCCGAGGCCGTGGACGACGAGCAGCCGCCCGCCGAGGCGGCCGATGCCGAAGTGCGTCGTCCGGCCGACCCAGCGCTCGGGGCCGGCGAGGGCCATCGGCCGCCGCCGGACGACGACGACCGCCTCGTCGACGTACCGGCCGTCGGGCGCGGGGCGGAACGGGTCGACGGACATCGGCTCACCGGCCGGCAGCGCGCTCATGCGCCCGGGGCCAGCCGGTCGAGGCCCGACAGGTCCCGGACCACCTGCACCCGCGAGCAGTGCTCGGCGTAGAGCGGCAGGTCGCACCGGCCCAGCCGCCACGAGTACGACGGCTCCGGGGTGAGCCACACCGTCTCCCGGACGCGACGGGTCATCTCCTCGAACGCCGCGACGTTCGGGTCGTGCCCGTTGCCCCGGCCGTCGCCGAGGACGACGAGCGTCGTCCGCCGGGTGAGCGCCGTGCCGTTCTCCTCGACGAACGCACCGAAGACGCTGCCGTAGTCGGAGTCCGCGTCGACGTCGAGCACGCCGCCGGCCGGCAGGCCTGCGACGACGAGGCCGAGGGCGTCCTCGGGGTGCCGCTCCGCGAACAGGTCGGTCGTCTCGACGGCGTCGGCGACGAACGCCCACGACCGCACCTGGGAGACGAGGCTGCTCAGGCCGTGGACGACGTGCAGGGTGAACCGGGACGTCGCCCGCACCGAGAGCGAGACGTCGACGAGGACGACGAGCCGCGGCCTGTCGTGCGGGCGCGACACCGTGACCGGCCGGAACGGGATGCCGTCGTACCGCATCGACTGCCGCATCGTCCGGCTGCCGTCGACCCGGCCCGCGGCGCTGACCCGGCGCCGGGCCCGCGGGGCGCCGTGCCTCGTCCGGACGAGGCGGCGCAGCGTCTCCTCGAGGTCGGCGCGCTGCTCCTCGTCGAACGGGTCGTGCACGGGAGCCGGTGTCAGGCCCTGCGACTCGACCTCGCGGTCGAGCGCGAGGAGCTTCTCGAGGTGGTCCTTGAGACGTTCCGGCAGACCGTCGAGCAGCCCGCCGATCCGGCGACGCAGCCGGGCCAGGTCCTCGGGGTCGAGGTCGCCGTCCGACCCGACCTCGCCCGCGAGCCAGTCGAGCAGCGCGAGCTCCTGGGCGACGGAGAGCATGACGTCGAGCGCCGGCCGGTCCGAGCGCACGAGGTCGCCGGGGGCACCGGCACCGTGCAGCCGCGAGACGGTCAGCTCGACCCGCGCCGCCTCGCCGAGCACGCTCGTGCGGTCGGTCGACAGCACGATCTCGTCGGTGAGCGCCGCGAGGTCGATCTTGTTGGACTCCTGGTGCAGGTTGTACTGCTCGGCGAGGTCCTGCTCGTCGAAGTAGTCGCGGATGTCGGCGGGCTTGCCGTGCGAGTGGCCCTGCTGCGGGGTCTTCGACGGCTCCTCCGAGAGGGTCATCGCCTCCGTCTCGCCGCCGTCGTCGAGGTCGTCGTGGGTGTGGCCGTGGCCCTCCGGTGCGGGCGGCAGCACCGGCCGCAGCCGGAAGAACGCGTCGAAGACCCGGTCGAACGCGGGCTGGTCCCGGCGGTCCTTGACGAGGGTGACGGCGAGGGCGTCGCGCAGGACGTCGCGGTCCGCGAGCACGCCGGGGACGGCCGCGACCCGCACCGCGTCGAGGGTCTCCGACACCGAGATCCGCACGCCCATGAGCCGCAGCAGCCGGACGAACCGGTGGACGGCGCCCTCCACCGTCAGCGCCCCTTGCCCGGCGCCTTGCCGGAGCCGGAACCCTTGCGCCCCAGGGCTGCCGCGAACGACCGGCCACCCTGCCCGGGGCCGACCGTCCGGCGGGCGACGGCCTGCTCCCCGGCGGTCGGGCTGCCGTAGTAGGCCTCGTCGTGCCGGCCGGGCCGGTCCTTCGCGGCACGCACCGCGCGACCGTCGACGTCGCCGTCCTCGGCGACCGGGGCGTGCGAGTGGGTGCCCGGGCCGTGGTCGTGGTGCGGCTCCCCCGGGCCGTGCGAGTGCCCGTGCCCGTGCGAGTGGCCGTGGTCGTGCGCGTCGAGGGACGACGGCACGACGGCGTTCGGGTCGCTGAACGCCGGCAGGGTGTCGAGCGCCCGCTGCAGGTCGCGCTGGTACTTGAGGACGACGTTCGCCGTGTCCGACAGCACCGCCGCCGTGAGCTCCTCGACGCCGAGGACGGCGAGGGTGCGCGCCCAGTCGACGGTCTCGGAGATGCTCGGCGCCTTGCGCAGGTCGAGCCCGCGCAGCGAGCGGACGACGTCCACGAGCCTGCGCGCGAGCGCGTCCGGCAGCCCGGTGTCCTTGGAGCGCACGATCTCCAGCTCGCGCTCCGGGCTCGGGTAGTCGAGGTACAGGTGCAGGCAGCGCCGCTTGAGCGCCGCGGACAGGTCCCGCGTCGTGTTCGAGGTGAGGATCACGTACGGCTGGTGGACGGCGCGGAACGTGCCGAGCTCCGGCACCGACACCTGGAACTCCGCGAGCAGCTCGAGGAGCACGGCCTCGAGCGCCTCGTCCGCCCGGTCGATCTCGTCGACGAGCAGGACGACGGGCTCGGGCGAGCGCACCGCCTCGAGCAGCGGGCGGGCCGCGAGGAAGGTCTCGGAGAAGAACGCGCTGTCCTGCTCCCCGATCCGCGCGACCGCCTCGCCGATCGTCGTCGTGTCCGCGACGACCTCGGAGATCTTGTCCCGCAGGAGCTGGGTGTAGAGCAGCTGCTTGCCGTAGTCCCACTCGTACAGGGCCTTCGTCTCGTCCTGGCCCTCGTAGCACTGCAGCCGCAGCAGCCGCCGTCCGGTCACCGCGGCGAGCGTCGCGGCGAGCTGGGTCTTGCCGACACCGGCCGGACCTTCGAGGAGCACCGGCCGGCCGAGCCGGGACTGCAGGAACACGGTCGTCGCGAGCCGCCGGTCCGCGAGGTACCCGACCTCGGCGAACCGGGTGACGACGTCCTCGACGTCGGCGAACTCGCCGGCCCCGAAGGACTGGTCACCGGCGGCCCGGGCGGCGGGCCCGTCGTGCCCGGTAGCAGGGCGGGAGACCTCGGAAGCCATCTCACTCCTCAACAGAGACGAAGACCGCCACCCCACCGAGTCACCAGCCGGTCTGACCCCCTTGGTGGGTCAGACCGGCTGGTAGCTGCGGGGAGTGCGGGGCGGGTCAGGACAGGAGGTCGTCGAGGTCGCCGGTCATGCAGTGCTCGACGACGGGCCGGACCGTCTCGAACGTGCACTCCTTGGCGTTGCCCGGGGTGCAGGCGTCCCCGAGGACGTGGTGCGTGATCCGGTCGACGTCCTTCTCGTCACCCGTGATGACCGAGGCGTTCTCGTAGAACTTCGTCGGGCCGACGCCGAGGCGGTTCTTCGAGTACGAGCTCTGGGTCACGTCGACGAAGCGCTCCGGGATGCCCACGTCGCGCAGCAGCCGGATCGCCGCCGCGAGCGCGGCCTCGGCGGCCTGGACGTCGGTCATGCCGTGGGTGTCGATGCCCATCGCCCGGGCGATGTCGGCGAAGCGCTTGTAGGCGACCGGCATGTTGAACGCCCACACCCGGGGCAGCGCGATGGCGTTGTTGAGCCCGTGGTGGGTGTCGTAGAACGCGCTCACGGCGTGCGAGATCGAGTGGATGATCCCGAGGCCGCCGGAGTTGAACGCCTGGGCGGCGATGTACTGGGCGTACATCATCCCCTCGCGGCCGGCGAGGTCCTGGCCGTTCCACACCGCGGCCCGCAGGTTCTCGGCGGTGAGCTTGATCGCGTGCAGCGCGTTGCCGAGCGAGGGCTGGAAGTTGAGCCGCGAGACGTACGGCTCGCTCGCGTGCGCGAGGACGTCGAAGCCGCACTGCGCCGTGTAGTCGATCGGGCAGTCGTAGTAGAGCACCGGGTCGTCGATGGCGAGCGTCGCGACCGAGGCGTCGTCGAAGGCGACGTACTTGTGCGGGTTGTCGGGGTCCGTCGTCGTGTCGGTGATGACGTACGCCCACGAGGTCTCCGAGCCGGTGCCGGCCGTCGTCGAGACCGCGATGTGCGGCGGGTTCTTCGGGTTCTCGCTCTTGTTGAAGCCCTCGAACTCGTTGACGTTGCGGCCGTCGTGCGCGACCGAGATCCGGGCGCCCTTGCAGGCGTCGTGCGACGAGCCGCCGCCGATCGACACGAACGAGTCGCACTTGTTCTCCTGGTACAGCGCCACGGCGTCCATGACGTTGTAGTCCTTGGGGTTCGACTCGACCTTGTCGTAGACGACGACCTCGAGGCCGTGGTACTTCATCGACTCCGAGATCTTGTGGACGATGTCGGTGCCGCGCAGCCCGCTCGTCATGATGAGCGTCCGGCGGAAGCCCAGCTTGAGCGCCTCCGGCCCGATGAGCTCGTGCGCGCCGGGGCCGAGCATCGCCCGGGGGAACGGGTGGAACTCCTTGATGGGGAACGGCTTGAGCAGCTCTTCGACCTGCATGGTCGGCCTCCTCCTGCTGGGGTCCGCTGGGGTGGCCTGGACCGTAAGCCGGTCCCGGACGGCGACAGAAGATGTGACGGCGAACACTGGCCGCAGACCCGCCCAAGGGCCCGGGGCGACCTGCCCGAACGGACAGGTACCGGGGGCGGCACGGCCAGTGGCGTACGACCTGCCCGGTCCGGGCAGCTTCAGGTTCCGCAGCAGGACCTGCCGGAGGTTCTGCCGATTGCGCATGGAGGTCGCACCGGGGCGGTGCCTAGGCTCCCGCCGACCTGACATCCACCGACCTCGGGGACTCTCGTGCACGCACTCCGACTGCTGGCGCTGACCGTGGCGGCCGTCCTGCTCGGCACCGGCTGTGCCGGCCCGCCGGACCCGGCCACCTCGGAGGGTCCGGCACCGGCCCCGGCGGCAGAGTCCGGGTTCGACCGCCTTCTGCACCAGGTGCGGCAGGACGGGACGGTCGAGCGGGCCACCGCCCTGGCCGCCTTCTCGGTGGCGATCGGACCCGTGCCCGGTGCGCCGGCCGTGAGCGACGCGACCGGTGTGCGGCCCTCCGGGACGGCCGCGGTCTGGTGGACGCTCGCGCACTGGCGCGAGCTGGACGCTGAGCAGCAGGGCGCGGTCCGCGGCGCCCTCCTCGACCGGCACACCGCTCCGGCCGCGTTCGTCGCGGCAGGGTCGGGTGACCCCGACCTGCCGTGCGCCACTGCCGACAGCCCGGACTCCGGCAGACTCCGGCCGGTCCTGGACGCAGCGGTCTCGGACATCGCGCGCCGGCTCGGCAGATCTCTGCGGATCCCGGTGCACCTGGCGATGAACCGCGGACAACGCGAGAACCACCCCGACGGGTCCCTCACCGTCATGTACACCTACCCCTGCCGCGGCGGTGGCCCGGCCGACGGGACGCGACCGACCGGTTGCACCATCCACGTGAACCCTCATGCGCTCGACGCCGGCTTCAGCGACGCCGACCGCTCGGCCTTCCTGGTGCACGAGGCGATGCACTGCTACGTGCTGGACCTGCTCGGGCCTGCGGCCGAGGACCTGGCGCCGTGGCTGCAGGAAGGTATCCCGATGTGGGTCCAGGTGGCCCTGCGCGGCGGGGACGCCAAGGCCACCGAGAAGTGGTACCGGTACCTGCGACCGGACCGGCGCTCGCTGTTCGCCCGCAGCTACGACGCGATCGGCTTCTACGCCCAGCTCGCCGGGTCGGGCGTGGACGTCTGGTCCCGGATCGACCCGATGCTGCGGGCTTTCGGCACCGGCGGCAACGCCGGAGCCTGGCGGGCCTGCGGTGCCCGCGCGGCGTTCCTGCGGGGCTGGGCCCCCGGCACCCTGCACGGCCGTCGCCCGGGCGCGGCCTGGGACATCACCGGGTACGGCATCCCACCGACGCGACCGGGTCAGGTCACAACAGCTCGACTCGCCCCCGGTGACACGGCCCGGGCGCAGGCTCCGGCCGCCGGGGTGGACGTCGTCCCGATGATCCTGCCGCCCGATGCCGTCGTGACGCTGACCGCGGTCGGTCGACCCGAAGGACTGCTGGGCAGCACGGACGGCGACCACCCGGTTCCCGACCTCCTGGCCACGCCGGTGTGCACCACGACCGGCGGGTGCAGCTGCCCGGAAGGGAGCCCGGCCGCCGGGGTCCGGCTGCCGGGGGTGGCGGCCGGTCCGGCCGACCTGGCGATCACCGGCGGGCTGGCCAAGGCCACCGTCACCGTCACCGTCACCACGCTCGCCGAGCGCTGCGCCCGGCCGCCGCGGTGCCTGCCGGGCACGTGGACGACGACCGGGTCGAGGCTGACCCTCGTCGGTGGGGTCGTGGAGACCGGAGGCGCCGGGGCCGTGCTCCGGATCGATGCCGACGGGACGGCCGCCCTGCGCTTCGACGCGATGCGGCCTGTGACCTTCCGGGCGCGACAGGGCCTGGCCGGCACGTTGCGTTACGACGGGACCGCCCGGTACCGGCTGAAGCTCCCGACCACGGACGACAGCACAGGGACGATCGGGGCCGAGGCGGTGGACCTCGACGGGGTCAAGGTCACCGTACGGATCACCAGCCCGTTCGACGACACCGTGCTCGACCACGAGCCCCTCGCCCGGTTGGCCGACTCCGTCGGATCCGGTGTCCGGCTCGGCGGGAGCCCGCTGGGCTCCGGGCAGGGCTTCACGTGCACGTCCTCCGAGCTGACCCTGGTCGCGGACGGTGCCGGAGGCGTGAGCGGGACCTGGTCCTTCCGCCGCTCGTCCTGACGGGTGCCCGCCGCGACGACGCCGGACCGGCGGGACTGCCGCGCTGGCATACTGTCCGATATGTATGGCTCGGGCGCGGGCGCGGGGCGCTTCGCCGCCGCGCTGCTCGGCCACCGGCTGCGCGCTCACCTGTCCCAGGAGCAGCTGGCCGAGTGCTCCGGGATCAGCGTGCGAGCCATCGGCGACATGGAACGCGGGACCACGCAGCGACCGCAGGTGGCCACGGTCCGGGCCCTGGCCGACGCCCTGGCCCTGGACGCCGTCGAGACCCGGGAGTTCGCCGAAGCAGCACGGCAGGCGAGGCCACCACGCGAACCACGATCGGGGCGCTGCCGGTTGCCCGTGCCGAGCACCTCGACGATCGGCCGCGAGGACGAGCTCGCCGACGTGACCCGGTTGCTGACCGGTCACCAGCCACGGATGGTGACCGTCACCGGTCCGGGCGGGGTCGGCAAGACGAGGGTGGCCCTGGAGGCGGGGCGCCGGGCTGCCCCGCGCTTCGAGACGACGGACTTCGTCGACCTCGCGGCCGTGACCGAGCCGGGCCAGGTCGCCGCCGCCCTCGCAGCCGGCGTGTCACTCCCCCGGGGCCTCAGCAGGACGCTGGACTCGGTGGCGGACATCATCGGGGACTGCGCCTGGCTCCTCGTGATCGACAACTTCGAGCACGTGCTTCCGGCGGCGGGTGACGTGGCACTCCTGCTGTCCCGGTGCCCGCGGCTCAAGGTCCTCGTCACCAGCCGGACGCCGCTCAGGCTGTCCGCCGAGCACGTCCGGGAGCTCGGCCCCCTGACGGTTCCCACGTCGGCGCAGGGGCACGTCGAGGAACCGGGGCCGGCCCTCACCGGGTTGCGACGGCTCCCGTCGGTGGCTCTGCTGGTGGAACGAGCGGCGGCTGTCCGGACCGGCTTCGAGGTGACCGTCGCCAACGCGGCCGACGTCGCGGAGGTGTGCCGGCTGCTGGACGGCCTGCCGCTGGCGCTGGAGCTGGCCGCGGCCCAGCTCCGCCTCAGCGAGCCGGCCCAGATCGCCGCGCAGCTACGGGGCGCGCTGGGCGGGCCGGCCGCCCGCACGGACACTCCACCGCCTTGGCAGAACCCCGCCGTCGACGTCCCGGACCGGCACCGTTCGCTCGAGGCCACCGTCGAGTGGAGCGCCCGTCGGCTCGGCGCCGAGGAGGTCCGGCTGCTGGAGATGCTCGGCGCCTTCGTCGGCGGCGCGAACCCGCAGCACCTCGCCGAGGTGGCGGCGGAGGCCGGCTTCTCCGCCGCGGTCGAGCCCGCTGCCGCCGCACTCGCCGGGGCCAACCTGGTCTCCGTGCGCACGGATCGTCACGGTCGGCCGCGGCTCGTCCTGCTCGAAGCGGTCCGTCAGGTGGCCGCGGCACGGCTGGACCGGTCGTCCCGGGCCGCCGCGGTGGCCGTGGCCCACTGCCGGGTGTTCCTCGACCTGCTGCGCAACCGGGAGCCCTCCGACGACGAGCTCGAGGCGGAGTTCGAGAACATCCGGGCCGCCGCGCTGACGGCGGTCGCGAGCCGTCCGGCAGAGCTGGACCCCGTCACCGTCCGTGCCCTGACCCGCTACCTGCTCGGGCGAGGGCGGTTCCACGACGCGCGGGACACACTGCCGCTGCTCGCCGCGGCGACCCCCGTGCAGGCCGCCGCCGCTGTGGCCTGGCACGGGACCGGTGTGGCCGCGAACGAGGACCGGGACTACGCGACCGCACTCGCGCTGGCGCTGCGGGCAGCGCCCGTGTTCGCGAGCGTGGGGGACGTCGTCGGGCTCTGCGACTCCCGGATCCTCGCGGGCGCGGCGCACCGCGAGCTCGGGGACCTCGTCGCCGCGTGGGAGGCCTACTCGGACGCCCTGCAGGCCGCCGAGGCGGCCGGGGCCGAGGGGAGGGCGAGCGTCGCCCGGAACAACCTCGGCACCCTGGCCCAGGACCGGGGCGACGCCGACACGGCGCGCACCCTCTACCTGGAGAGCCTCGCCGCGAAGCGACGGCTGGGGGACGTCCCCGGGCAGACGGTGGCGCTCGCCAACCTCGCCGCCCTCGCCCTGGACCAGGCGCAGTTCGGCGACGCGTCCGCCGGGTTGGTCGAGGCGATGGGCCTGCAGCCGAACTCCACGAACCCGCGCGGCACGGGGTACATGCTGGCCCTGCTCAGCGAGGCGCGGCTCCGACTGGGCGACACCGTCCGTGCCACGTCGGCCGCCGAGGAGGCCCTGGCCCTGGCCCGGGAGGCGGGGAACCGGCCCGTCATCGGGATGGCCCTGGCCCGCCTGGCCGACCTCGCCGCGGAACAGCGGGACCTGACCGCCGCCGAGACGCTGTACCTGCAGGCCCTGGAGAACGTCTCCGGGGTCGCGGAGCGGGCCCGGACCTTGGAGCGGCTGGCCGTGGTGCTCGCCTCGTCGCGCCCTGGCGCTGCCGCTCGGCTGCGGCAGGAGGCGACGGCGGCACGGGCGGAAGCGGGTGTGCCGGCCCCGCCCGCCCAGCGGATGTGGCTGCGGACGGCGCCGCCCGGAACGGCCCCGGTGGCCGGGTCCGGTCCGAACGTTCCGGTCACAGCGTCCCGACCACCTCGCGGGCGACCCTGACGACATCGTCCTCGTGCTGCACCAGGTAGCTGCACACGACGATGCGGTTCCCCTTGCGGACGTAGACGAAGGTCTGCAGCGACTGCGCGACGAACGCCTCGTCGCCCAGCCCCTGGAGCGGCTTCGGCGCCCGCACCGCAGTGGTACGGATCTGCTCGAACTCCTCGTGGCCGGCGTCGGCGTAGTAGACGTCGACGCTCAGGCCCTGGGGCACGGCCGGGTCCTCCAGCTCGTACTGGCACCCGCTGAAGGAGGCGATCCCCTCGGGGGAACCGAGCAGCCGCGGCGGGTAGCCGTCCATCGCCTCGGCGTCCCCCGGCGGCAGCCCGACGATCTGCCCGACGGTCGCGGGGTCGAGCCGGTCGCAGACGGAGCCGCCGGCCGCCTGCTCGGCGGTCTGGCCGTCGGTCTGCGCCGGGCTCTGCCCGGCATCCCCGCCTGCGGCGTCCCCGTCCGCGCTGCCGGCCGCCCCGTCGACGGAGCTGCCTGCCGGGTCCGACAGGTCGGAACCCGCGGAACAGGCGACGAGGCCCGAGGCCAGGAGCAGGGCGCCGAACAGGACGGCGATCCGTCGGCCGGCCGTCGTCGTGCGTATCTCTCGGTGATCATTCATGGCCCGGCAGGCTAGGCACCCCGTCGTCGGGCGACCAGGCAGAACCGGGGGAAAGCCCGGCGGAACGCCAGGCGGACCCACGCTCATGGCGTTCGAACTGGTGTTCGAATACCATGTCCTCATGCGGATGCCTCAGAAGCAGCCGAGGGCCGGGCCGACGATCCTGCACGCCGACCTCGACGCCTTCTACGCCTCCGTCGAGCAGCTCCTCGACCCGGCCCTGCGCGGGCGGCCGATCGCCGTGGGCGGCAGCGCCGACGGCGGGGTCGTGCTCGCGGCGTCCTACGAGGCGAAGGCCTTCGGCGTGCACGGCGGCATGCCGGGGTGGCGGGCCCGCCGGCTGTGCCCGGCGATCCGGTTCGTCGGCGGCCACTTCCGCGATTACCAGCGGCTCGCGGACGACGTCATGACGGTGCTGCACGACTTCACGCCGGCCGTCGAGCGGATCTCGATCGACGAGGCGTTCCTCGACGTCTCGGGGGCGACGCACCTCTTCGGGCCGCCGACGGCGATCGCGCAGGCCCTGCGGCAGCGGGTCCGCACCGAGGTCGGGCTGCCGATCTCGGTCGGCGCCGCGCGCACGAAGCACCTCGCGAAGGTCGCCTCCCAGGTCGCCAAGCCGGACGGGCTCGTCGTCGTCGAGCCGGACGACGAGCGCGAGTTCCTCGCCCCACTGCCGGTCGCGCTCATGTGGGGCGTCGGGCCGGTCGCGCAGCAGCGGCTCGCCGAGCGCGGCATCCGGACGATCGGCGACCTCGCCGCGACGCCGTCGTCCGCCCTCGAGCGGCTGCTCGGCGACGCCGTGGGCGCCAAGCTGAGCGCCCTGGCCCACAACGAGGACCCGCGCCGGATCGTCACGTCGGCCCGGGCCCGCTCCGTCGGCGCCCAGTCCGCCCTCGGCCGCCGGATGCCCGAGGCCGAGCTCGTCCGCCGGGTCCTCACCCACCTCGCCGACCGGGTCGCGACGCGGCTGCGGGCCAAGGAGCGCGCCGGTCGGACGATCACGGTCCGGGTCCGCTACACCGGCATGCGCGCCGTCACCCGGTCGACGACGCTCGGTGCCGCGATCTCCTCGACCCTCTCGCTCACCGAGGTCGCCGAGCGGCTCGCCTGGCAGGCGATCGGCGACGAGACCGGCCCGACGCCGGAGATCACCCTGCTCGGGATCTCCGTCTCCAACCTCGAGCACCAGGGCGTCGTCCAGCTCGAGCTGCCCTTCCGGCCGGAGGACCCGCACCGGCCCGGTTCGCCGACCGGGTCGGCGCGCTGGGTCGTCGACCGCACCGTGGACGCCGTCCGGGAGAAGTTCGGCCGGCACGCGGTCGGCTACGCCCCGGTCGAGCTCGCCCGCGGGGCCGGCGTCCCCGACGAGTTCCGTGAGCTCGCCGAGCACGACCTGTAGCACGGAGCCGCCGCCAACTCGGCGCCCTCAGGGCCGCAGCGGCGGCCACCACGGCGCGAGCGAGCGCAGGACGGCCGCCCGCACGGCGTCCGCGGAGCCGCACACGACCGGGGTCCCGACGAGGGTGACCGCCGCCCGGCTGTCGACGAGGACGTACAGCATCTGCAGCGCGCGCACCGTGTTCGACAGCCACGGGGGCGTCCGGGCGGACCCGCGGGCGCCGGCGGTGACCCGCGCCTCCACGAGCGCGAACCAGCCGTCGACCGCGTCCCGGTCCACGTCGTCGCGGCAGCACAGCCCGTAGAACGCCTGCGCGATCCGGGCGTCCTCGCCGTCCGCGAACAGCGGTGTGGCCGGGTCCAGCAGCCGGTCGAGCAACGCCGTGGCGATCCGCCCGACGTCGGCCGCCGTCAGCCGTGGCGAGAGCGCGAAGACGCCGAGGGCGTCGGCCCCGTGGGCCGGCGCGTGCAGCCAGCCGCAGTCGTCGTCCCAGGCCCGCAGGTCGCCCTCGCTGGTGTACCAGGCGATCGTCGCGGTGAGCCACGCGCGGACGACCCCCGTCGGCACGAGCGGTCCCGCGGTGACGGCCACCCGCCCCACGACCTCGGCCAGGGCCAGCACGGCGAAGGACCGCGCCTGCGGTCGCGGGTCGCCCAACCGTGCCGCCAGCCGGTTCCCGAGCTCCTCGAGCTCCGCATCGAGGGCACCGCGCTCGACCCAGGCGGCGAGGATCGGGTAGGCCGTGCCGTCCCTGAGTGCCATCACCGGGCTCGCGAGCATGTCCTCGAGGTCGGCGAGGAGGTCCTCCAGCGGGACGCCCGGCGGGACGGGGCACCCCGCGTCGACGATCTGCCCCCAGTCGACGATCACGGCATCGACCATGCCCGCCCGGCGGCGCCGGGGCAACCGGGTCGGCGGAATCCGTGGCACGGCTCGCCGGACCCGACCCCCGAGCACGGCTCGCCACCCACAGGGCCGTTGGCTACTCTTCAGTAACCGGTGACGCACGCCGGTCCCCCACCGGCGAGGGAGCTCGACGATGAGACTGCGCCTGTCCGAGGCCGACGCGGCGTTCCGCGAGGAGATGCGCGCGTTCTTCACGACGCAGGTCCCCGAACGGATCCGGTCCGTCGTCGCCGAGCGCCGCGAGCTGAGCAAGGACGACATCGTCGAGACGCAGCGGATCCTCAACGCTGCCGGGCTCGCCGTCCCCGCCTGGCCGGCGGAGTGGGGCGGCCGCGGCTGGACCTCGCTCCAGAAGCACATCTGGCACGAGGAGATGCAGCTCGCGAACGTGCCGGCGCCGCTCGCCTTCAACACCTCGATGGTCGGCCCGGTCATCGCGGCGTTCGGCAGCCAGGAGCAGAAGGAGCGGTTCCTCCCGGCGACGGCCAACATCGACATCTGGTGGTCGCAGGGCTTCTCCGAGCCGGACGCCGGCTCCGACCTCGCCTCGCTGCGGACGGCGGCCGTCCGCGACGGCGACCACTACGTGGTCAACGGCCAGAAGACGTGGACGACGCTCGGCCAGTACGGCGACTGGATCTTCACGCTCGTACGCACCGACCCGGACGCCCCGAAGAAGCAGATGGGGATCTCGTTCCTGCTCATCGACATGACGTCGCCCGGGCTCACGGTGCGGCCGATCAAGCTCATCGACGGCGGCCAGGAGGTCAACGAGGTCTTCTTCGAGGACGTGCGGGTCCCGGTCGCGAACCTCGTCGGCGAGGAGAACAAGGGCTGGACCTACGCGAAGTTCCTCCTCGGCAACGAGCGGGTCGGCGTCGCGCCGGTCGGCTCGACGAAGAGCGTGCTCGCCCGGGCCAAGCAGCTCGCGAAGGACCGGCTCGACGACCCGTTCGTCGCCGCCCGGTTCGCTGAGCTGGAGACCGAGCTCCTCGCGCTCGAGCTCACCGCGCTGCGCGTCGTCGCGAACTCCGCGGACGGCAAGCCGCACCCGGCGTCGTCCGTGCTCAAGCTGCGCGGCACCCAGCTCCAGCAGGCCGTCACCGAGCTGCTCGTCGACCTCGCCGGCCCCGGCGGCGTCGCCTCGGGCGCGGACGACACGTCCGCCGTCCCGCAGTGGGCCCGGGTCGCCGCGCCGCGCTACCTCAACTACCGCAAGGCCTCGATCTACGGCGGTTCCAACGAGGTGCAGCGGCAGATCATCGCCGGCACCATCCTCGGGCTCTGACCGGCTCAGAAGGGCTGACGACCATGGACTTCGAGCTCGACGACGAGCAGACCGCCCTGCGCGACGCGGTGCGCCGCCTCCTGGCGAGCACGTACGCGTCGATCGACGGCCGCCGCGCCGCGACCGCCAAGGCACCGGGCTGGGACGAGGGGATGTGGGGCCGGCTCGCCGAGATGGGCGTGCTCGGCCTCCCGTTCACCGAGGAGGACGGCGGCATGGGCGCCGGCCCGGTCGAGGTCGCCCTCGTCGCCGAGCAGCTCGGGCGGGTCCTCGCGCCCGAGCCGTTCGCGGAGGCGGTCGTCCTCGCCTGCGGGCTGGTCGCCGCCGCGGGGAGCGCCGAGCAGAAGGAGCACCTGCTGCCGGGCGTCGTCGACGGGACGACGGTCGCGGCGTTCGCGCACTTCGAGCCCGGAGCCGCCGCCGGCACCCCGCCGCGGAGCGTGACCGCGACGCAGGACGGTGACGGCTGGCTGCTCGACGGCGTCAAGGAGCCGGTCCTCCACGGCGCGCAGGCCGGGGTGCTCGTCGTCTCCGCCCGGGTCGACGCGGGCGGCACGGACCGCACGGGCCTGTTCGTCGTGGCCACCGACGCCGCCGGGCTCGACCGGGTCGACTACCCGACGTACGACGGCATCCGGGCGGCCAGGGTCACCTTCGCCTCGACGCCGGCGGCCCCGCTCGGCGCGGCCGGGGCGGACGCCTCGGACGTGCTCGCCCTCGTCACCGCGCACGCCCAGGTCGCGCTGTGCCACGAGGCGGTCGGCGCGATGGCGACGGCCCTCGACCTCACGACGGAGTACCTGCGGACCCGCAAGCAGTTCGGCGTCCCGCTCAAGACGTTCCAGGCGCTGACCTTCCGCGCGGCCGACATGTACGTCTCGCTCGAGCTCGCCCGGAGCATGGCGCTGTGGGCGACGCTCGTGCTCGCGGACGGCGACCCGGACGCCGCCGTCGTGGCGGCGACGCGTGCCGTCGTCCAGACGAGCGCCGCCGGCCGGCACATCGGCCAGGAGGCGATCCAGCTCCACGGCGGCATCGGCATGACCGCCGAGTACGCCGTCGGGCACTACACGACACGGCTCACCGCGATCGACCAGCTCCTCGGCGGCCGGACGGCACACCTGAAGGCCCTTGCCGACCACGTCGGCGAGTACGACGTCGTCGACCCGCTGGCGGTCTGACCGCAGCAGGGCGACGACCCGAGGCAGGGCCCCGCTCAGCCGTAGCGGTGGTTCTTCTCCGAGTGCCCGGACGGGCGGCTGCACGACTTGCCGCTCATGTTGCGGTGACCGCAGAGCGCCTCCTCGGGCTCGGCCTCGTCACCCGGCGCCCCGGGTGCCGCCGCCTCGGCCGCCGCGTCGGCCGCCTCCTCGGCGACGGTGCGCGGCTTGGTCGACCTCGCCCGCTTCGGCTTCTCCACCGCCGGCGCGGCGCCGTCGGCCGCCGGCGCCGCGGCGACCCGGGCCGCGGTGGCCGCGGGTGCACCACCGGCCGCCGAACGCTCGGCGGCCAGCTTCGACCTGTACTCGGCGAACCGGGCTTCTCTCATCGCGCGCTGCGCATCGACCTTGCTCACG
>JACRAB010000071.1 GCA_016213575.1 Actinomycetota bacterium | reverse complement strand
CGGCGCCGCCGGCCGGTCCGGCGGCAGCAAGGGGCACCGCAAGGGCCCCAGCGCGACCCCGAGCGCGTCGCCGAGCCGCGGCACGACCCCGAAGGTCCCCGGCGAGCGCGGCCGCGGCCGGCCGACGACCCGCACGGGCGCCGTCCAGGGCCGCCCCGTCGGGCAGCCGCCGCGGCGCGGTCCGGTGCCGCCGAAGGAGACCGTCGACGTCCACGTCGAGGGCGGCATCCGCCTGCAGAAGGTGCTCGCACAGGCCGGCGTCGGCTCCCGCCGCCGGTGCGAGGAGCTCATCGAGGCCGGCCGGGTCCAGGTCGACGGGCACGTCGTCACCGAGCTCGGCGTCCGGATCGACCCGAAGAGCCAGTCCGTGCACGTCGACGGCCTGCGGATCCAGCTCGACGAGACCCTCATCTACGTCGCCTTCAACAAGCCCGTCGGGGTGCTGTCGTCGATGACGCTCGGCCAGGGCGACGACCGGCTCACCCTCGGCGACTTCATGGTCGACCGCGAGGAGCGGCTCTTCCACGTCGGCCGCCTCGACGTCGACACCGAGGGCCTCATCCTGCTCACGAACGACGGCGAGCTCGCGAACCGGCTCACGCACCCGAGCTACGAGGTGCCCAAGACGTACCTCGTCGAGGTCGCCGGCAAGGTCGAGCGGGACGTCGGCAAGCAGCTCATGACCGGCGTCGAGCTCGACGACGGCATCGCGACGGTCGACTCGTTCAAGGTCGTCGACGCCCGCCCGGGCAAGGCGCTCCTCGAGGTCACCCTGCACGACGGCCGCAACCGGATCGTCCGGCGGCTCATGGCCGCCGTCGGGCACCCGGTCGAGCAGCTCGTCCGGGTCAAGGTCGGCCCGATCCGGCTCGGCGACCTGCGCACGGGCCGCAGCCGCGTCCTCAACAAGGGTGAGATCGCCTCCCTCATGGAGGCCGTGGGGCTCTAGGCCGCGGTTCCGCCATCCGGACCTGCCGTCCGGGTGGTGGACGCTCCGGCTAGCGTGGATCCGGCAGCAGGCGCGTGACCTGCGGTTTTCCGGACGAAGGAGGACACGGTGGCACTGCGGGCCGTGCGCGGAGCGACGCAGGTGTCGGCGGACGACCGTGAGGTCGTGCTCGCCGCCAGCCGTGAGCTCGTCGAGAAGGTCATGGCGGAGAACGGCCTGGCCCAGGACGACGTCGTGAGCATCGTCTTCACCGCGACCCGGGACATCGTCAGCGTCGCGCCCGCCCTCGCCGCCCGCCAGCTCGGCTTCCACGAGGTCGCGCTCATCTGCGCGCAGGAGATGTACGTCGAGGGCGGCATGCCGCTCGTCGTCCGGCTCCTCGCGCATGTGGAGACCGACCGTCCGCGTGCCGACATCGTCAACGTGTACCTCCACGGCACCCAGGTGCTCCGCGCCGACGTCCCGCCCGTGATCGACGTCGACCGGGACGGCGACCCGGCGTGAGCCTCGACGCCGCCGTCGCCGCCGGCCTGCCGACCGTCAAGGTCGTCGGGACCGGCCTCCTCGGCACGAGCGTCGGCCTCGGGCTGGCGTCCGGCGGTGCGCGCGTCCTGCTGTCCGACCCCTCGCCGACGGCGCTCGCGCTGGCCCGGGACCTCGGGGCCGGTTCGGCCGCCGCCGGCGACGGTGCGGACGTCGGCCTCGTCGTCGTGGCGGCCCCGCCGGACGTCACCGCGGACGTCGTCCTCGCCGAGCTCGCCGCGCACCCGGCGGCGACCGTCACGGACGTCGCGAGCGTGAAGTCCGGGATCCTCGCCGAGGTCGCGGCCCGCGGCGGGGACCTGTCGCGCTACGTCGGCGGTCACCCGATGGCCGGCCGGGAGCGCTCCGGCCCGGTCGCCGCCCGCGGGGACCTGTTCATCGGCCGGCCGTGGGTCGTCTGCGCGGGGGAGAAGGCGGACGGCGACCGCGTCGACCTCGTGCGCCGGCTCGCCCTCGCGCTCGGGGCGACCCCGGTCGTCATGGGCGCCGAGGAGCACGACGCCTCGGTCGCCGTCGTCTCGCACGTGCCGCAGGTCGCCGCGAGCCTCGTCGCGGCCCGCCTGCGCACCGCCCCCGAGGGCGCCGTCGGCCTCGCCGGGCAGGGCCTGCGCGACGTGACCCGGATCGCGAGCAGCGACCCGCTGCTCTGGGCGCAGATCCTCTCCGCGAACGCCGCTCCCGTGCTCGACGTGCTCACCGCGCTGCGCGCCGACCTCGACGGCGTCATCGCCGGGCTGGCGTCCATCGCCGCCGAGGGCGGGCCGGGGGCCGGCACACCGGCGCTCGGGGCCAGGGCCGCGGTCGCGAAGGTCGTCGCCGACGGCAACGTCGGCCGCGAGCGGATCCCCGGCAAGCACGGCGGGCAGGCGACCCGGTACGCGGTCGTGACGGTCGTCGTCCCCGACGCCCCCGGCTCGCTCGCCCGGCTGTTCGCCGACATCGGCGACGCAGGCGTCAACGTCGAGGAGCTCGCCCTCGAGCACGCGCCCGGCCGGGCCGTCGGCCTCGTCGAGGTCTCGGTGCTGCCCGGCGTCCGGGAGCGGCTCGAGGCGGCGCTCGACGCCGCGGGGTGGAAGATCGTCGCCTGATCGTCCGGTGCGGGCAGGCGCGGTGTGCGCCGTCCGGGCGTCGGGCGGCAGGGGCGGGGCCGCGCAGCGACTACCCTTGGACGGGGCCGTCACGGCCTCCACGACCTGTACGCCACCCGATCGCCTCCCGGAAGGGTCTCTCGACGTGCCCGCACCTGACGCCGCCGCGTCGCGCCGTCCGTTCGTCGTCGCCGTCGACGGGCCCTCCGGGTCCGGCAAGTCGAGCGTCTCGCGGGAGGTGGCACGCCGGCTCGGCGTCGGCTACCTCGACACCGGGGCCATGTACCGCGCGGTCTGCTGGTCGATCCTCGACGCCGGCATCGAGCTCACGGACGCCGCGGCGGTCGCCGACCGCGCCCGCACCGTCGACCTCGTCGTCGGCACCGACCCGGACACCCCGACGGTCGTCGTCGAGGGCACCGACGTCACCGCCGCGATCCGCGAGACCCGGATCTCCGCGGCCGTGAGCGCCGTCGCGACGAACCTCGAGGTCCGCGCCGAGCTGCGCCGCCGCCAGCGCGAGATCATCGAGGCCGAGCGGGACGGCCGCGGCGGTGTCGTCGCCGAGGGCCGCGACATCACGACGGTCGTCGCGCCCGACGCCGACGTCCGCATCCTGCTCACCGCCGACGAGCGCGCCCGGCTCGCCCGCCGCGCCCGCGAGGTGCACGGCTCGGACGACGAGTCCGCGCTGGCCGCGACCCGCGACCAGGTGCTCCGCCGGGACGCCGACGACTCGACCGTGTCGAGCTTCCACGAGGCCGCCGACGGCGTCCTGCACCTCGACTCCTCCGACCTGAGCTTCGAGGAGACCGTCGGGGCCGTCCTCGACGTCGTCCTCGAGACGGTGGAGGGGACGCCGGGAAAAGCCGCGTCGTCCGGCTCGGTGGTCGCTGACCTCGTCGCCGCGGCGCGGGTCGACGGTGAGCCGGACACCCTGACCGTCGACCTCGAGGGCACGCTCACGGGCGCAGGCGGTCGGAGCGGGACCGCGTCGTGAACCCGCCGTGGTGGGTCCGTCCCATCGCGGCTCTGCTGTTCGGGGCCGTCTGGCCCGTCCGGGTCCACGGGGCCGAGAACGTCCCGTCGCGCGGCCCGGTGATCCTCGCGAGCAACCACAGCGCGCTGCTCGACGGGCCGCTGCTCATCGCGGCGAGCCCGCGCTGGACGGTCTGCCTCGTCAAGGCCGAGGCGTTCCGCGGCGTCCTCGGCGCGGTCATGCGCCGCGCGGGGATGATCCCCGTCGAGCGGCACACCGGTGACCGGGCCGCGCTGACGGCCGCCCTCGGCGTCCTGGAATCGTCCGGGGTGCTCGGGATGTTCCCCGAGGGGACCCGTGGGCGCGGCGACGTCGCCGCCGTCCAGCAGGGGGTGGCCAGGCTCGCGCTGCGCTCCGGTGCCCCCGTCGTCCCGGCCGCGTGCCTCGGGGTGCGGCGGACCGGTGAGGGCACGAACCACCTGCCGCGGCCCCGCCGCCGGCTCGACGTCGTCTTCGGCCCGCCGCTCGCGGTGGCGGCGCCGGACGGCGTCCCCGGCCGCACCGCACTCGTCCACGCCACCGCATCGGTGCGGGACGCGCTCGCCGAGCACGTCACCCGCGCCGTCGAACTGACCGGACAGAGCCTGCCGGAGGACCTCGGATGGTCCCCCGAACAGGTCGCCCGAGGGGAGCACCTGTGACCGACCACGACCCGACCACGAGCACGGACGGCAGCGCGGCCGTCGGCGTCGCGGCCGCCGACACCGCTCCTGCCGAGACCGCGCCCACCGAGACCGCGCCTGCTGCGCCGACCGAGGACGGCGGGCCGGACGTCGCCCGCGCGCTGCGGGTGGGCCTGTCGGAGTACGCGCTCTCCGACGAGGACCTCGCCCTGCTCGAGGGCCGGGCGGACGACGACGCGGACGGCGACGGCTCCGCGCCGCTGCCGGTTCTCGCCGTCGTCGGCCGGCCGAACGTCGGCAAGTCGACGCTCGTCAACCGGATCATCGGCCGCCGCGAGGCGGTCGTCGAGGACGTCCCCGGGGTGACCCGGGACCGCGTGACCTACGAGGCCGAGTGGGCCGGGCGCCGGTTCGTCGTCGTCGACACCGGCGGCTGGGAGCGCCAGGTCAACGGCATCGACGCCCGGGTCGCCGAGCAGGCCGAGATCGCCATCGGGCTGGCGGACGCCGTGATGTTCGTCGTCGACGCGACCGTCGGCGCGACCGCGACCGACGAGGCCGTCGTCAAGCTGCTGCGGCGTTCGGGCAAGCCCGTCGTCCTCGCGGCCAACAAGGTCGACGACCAGCGCGGCGAGGCGGACGCCTCGGTGCTGTGGAACCTCGGGCTCGGGGAGCCGTTCCCGGTGTCGGCCGTGCACGGCCGGGGGAGCGGCGACCTGCTCGACGCGTGCATGGCGGTGCTGCCGCCGGTGTCCGCCGTCGGCGGCCCGAACACCCCGGGGCAGCGCCGGGTGGCCCTCGTCGGCCGCCCGAACGTCGGCAAGTCGAGCCTGCTCAACGCGCTCGCCGGGTCGCAGCGGGTCGTCGTAGACTCGGTCGCCGGCACGACCCGCGACCCCGTCGACGAGATCATCGAGCTGTCCGGCCGGGCCTGGAAGTTCGTCGACACGGCGGGCATCCGGCGCAAGGTGCGGCAGTCGGAGGGCGCGGACTTCTACGCCTCGCTGCGCACCCAGGGTGCGCTGGAGAAGGCCGAGGTGGCCGTCGTCCTCCTCGACGCGTCCGAGCCGCTCACCGAGCAGGACACCCGGGTCATCCAGATGGTCGTCGACGCCGGCCGCGCCGTCGTCCTCGCCTACAACAAGTGGGACCTCGTCGACGAGGAGCGCCGTCGCTACCTCGAGCGCGAGCACGAGGTCGACCTCGTGCAGGTGCAGTGGGCACCGCGGATCAACTTCTCGGCCCTGACGAAGTGGCACACGAACCGGCTCGTGCCGGCGATCGACACCGCCCTCGCGTCGTGGGAGCTGCGCGTGCCGACGAGTCGGCTGAACTCGGTGCTCGCCGAGATCGTGTCGGCGCACCCGCACCCGGTCCGCGGCGGCAAGCAGCCCCGGATCCTCTTCGGCACCCAGGCCTCGACGAAGCCGCCGCGCTTCGTGCTCTTCACGACGGGCTTCCTCGAGGCGGGCTACCGGCGGTTCGTCGAGCGCCGCCTGCGCGAGGAGTTCGGCTTCGTCGGGACGCCGATCGAGGTCTCGGTGCGTCCGCGCGAGAAGCGCAAGAAGTAGGTCGCCGAAACGTAGGTCGTCCGGTCAGGCACCCGATGTGCACCCGATCCGGCCCCGGTCCGGCCTCGAAAGGGTGCACGTCGGGTGCCTGAGTGCTCCATGGCCGGTACGGGCGGGCGCTGCCGTCGGTCAGGTGGTGAGTGCGGCGGCAACGCGGGCGTACTCGGCGGTGAGGTCGGGCTGCTGGTAGTGCGCGTTGAGCCCGGACGGGTTCGGCAGCACCCAGAGCCGCGCGCCGCCGAGGGTCTCCTCCTGCGGCCCGACCCGCGCCTTCGGCCGCCCGAACGCGACCCGGTACGCGGTGACCCCGAGCACCGCGACGTGCGGCGGCCGCCACCGCTCGACGAGCGCCTCCAGCCGCGGGACCCCCGCCCGGATCTCGTCGTCGTCCAGCTCGTCCGCCCGCGCCGTCGCCCGGTTGACGAAGTTCGTGATCCCGATGCCCGAGGCGAGCAGCTCGGCCGCGTCCTCGGGCTGCAGCCGGCGCGCCGTCAGCCCGGCCTCGAAGAGCGTCTGCCACAACCGGTTCGACGGCCGCCCGAAGTGCAGCCCCGACCACCCGGCCCACAGCGACGGGTTGATCCCGACGAGCAGCACCCGCAGCCCCGGCCCGACGAGGTCGTCGACGGCCCGGTCGTACGCCGCCTCGAGCTCGGCCTTCGTCGGTCGCGTCCCCGGCATCTGCCCGACGATAGCCGCGCCCGCCGGACGGCGCCCGGACCGGTTCGCGGAGCGGTTACCGGTGTGAGTCGGACCCCGACGATGGGGTAGCATCCTGAAGCCGGTTCGCCCCGCAAGGGCGGCCCGACAGGTGACCGGGATGTGGCGCAGCTTGGTAGCGCACTTGACTGGGGGTCAAGGGGTCGCAGGTTCAAATCCTGTCATCCCGACGGTGTGATGTCTCAGGACATCGTGGACGCCTGAACCTACGGACTGTGGGTTCAGGCGTCCTTGGTTTTGAGTGCTGGTCCGGGTGGTAGGCCGCGGGGTTGGTAGTCGCGGCGTGGGTCGATGGTCAGTTCGCGCAGGAGTTCGCCGGTGGCGGCGTGGACGATGCGGATGTGCAGTGAACCGTCCCCGGTTCAGTGACGGGTGAGTTCTCCCGGCCGCGGGTGCGGCTGGGGGTTCACTGACGGGTCGTTCTCGCAGACGTTCTGACGGTAGTACGCGTGCTCGTACTCGATCGGGGGAACGTAACCGAGGGCTCCGTGGAGGCGGTGCTCGTTGAACCAGTGCACCCAGGACAGGGTGGCGAGCTCGAGGTCGTCGACGCCTCGCCAGGGTCCGTCCCGGCGGACGCACTCGAGCTTGTAGAGCCCGATCAGCGACTCGGCCTGGGCGTTGTCATACGAGTCTCCGACGGTCCCGATGGAGGCGACCGCGCCGGCGTCGTGGAGCCGGTCCGAGTAGCGGATGGACGTGTACTGACCGGATTCAACCGGTCGATGCAACACCGGCTTGTTGGGCCAATCGTAGATGCTCGTCGAGCGCTTCGGCGGGAGTCTTCCAGCCGAGAGTCTTGCGGGGCCTGGTGTTCAGGGCGTGGG
>JACRAB010000062.1 GCA_016213575.1 Actinomycetota bacterium | reverse complement strand
GCGCTCGCGGACAGGCAGCTCGGCCCGGTGGCCACCGGCGCCGTGACCGAGTCAGAGGTGACCCGCTCCCAGAGGTACGTCACGTCCGCGTTCGGCGTGCTCGCGTTCAGCGGGACGGCGGCACCGGCGCGAGAGATGGTCCCGTCCGCACCGGCGTTGACGCTGAGCAGCTCGTTGACGACCGCGGTGTCCACCGCCGACTCGGGTCCGTACCCGCCGAGGTTCCGGGCGGCCACGGTGACCGAGTACGTGCCGGGCGCGACCCCGGTGACCGTCTTGCTCAGCGGCGTCGCCGGCACCTCGACCGAACCGCTGACCGCACCGACGGTCGTGCCGGTGTAGGTGATCCGGTATCCGGTGATCGCCGGCGCCGGCGGCGTCGTGGTCACGGCCGCCCACGTCACCCCGATGGACGACGCACCGCCCGTCGCGTCGACCAGGGTCGGCGCGATCGTCGGAGCGGCCACGGTGTCGAACGTGGCGATCCGGTGGATGACGGTGGCGTTGTCGGCCTCGTCGACGGCGACGGCGCTGATCCGCTTGGTCTGCGAGAGCGTGAACGGAGCGGTGTACAGCGTCGCGAGCGGGTCGACGGTCCCCCCGGGCAGCGAGATCGCCGGCTCCGGGTCACCGATGTCGGTGAGCATGTAGTAGATCTCGCCCTCGTCGGCGTCGAGCGTGAACTGGGTCGGCTCGTTGAACGTGCCGCCGTCCGGTGTGAGCGTCAGGGTCGGGGCGATGATGTCCGGCGCCTCGGTGCTGACGGTCACGCCGGGGAGCGTCTCGAGACCGAGCGCGTTGATGGACCGCACGTTCACCGTGTAGTTCTGGCCCGAGTCGAGGTCGGTGAGCGTCGTCCCGGTGCCGGCCTGCCCGGTGACGACCGCGCCCCGGACCTCCTGCTCGGTGACGGTGGTCGGCGTGCCGACGGTGCTCGTCGTGCTGACCGCCGAGACGCGGTAGCCGGTGATCGCCGGCGTGCCGGGCACCGCCGCGGCCGGAGTCCAGCTGACGTCGACCTGGCCGGAGTTGCCGGTGCGGATCGCCTTGACGTTGCCGGGGGCGGGCGGGCCGGCCTGCTGAGGGCCGGCCGGGCAGCCGCCGAAGCCGGGGCCGCCGAGCTCGCCGAACTCGGCGATCGTCAGACCCTGACGGTTGGCGTCGAGGTCCTCGAGCTCCCAGGACATGTACCGCGTGCCGCCTGCGGCGGCGAGCGCCGCGAGCTGCGGGGTGTCGAACTGGTACGTCGCGAGGAACCGGGCCGGGCCGTTGGGCCCCGCCGCGTCGAACTCGAGCATCGACGAGTAGCCACCGCGGGGCGCCGGCGTCAGCGGTCCGGGGACCGCGCGCACGTCGCGCCGCTGGATGGCCGTGTCGACCATGTCGGGGTTGATGATCCGCTGCTCGCCCTGCGCGAGGACGATGTCGGCGCCGACCGTGCCGCGCACGTACAGCGTCGAGCCGACGACCTGGACGGCCGGACCGCTGAACAGGTCGCCGGGCGCGGAGGCGCTGGTGGCGGCGGTCCCCGAGCCGGTGCGGGTGTCCGCGACCGCCTCGCCGTCGATCGCGATGCTCACGACGTCGCCGGCCTTGATGTCCGGGGTGACGTTCGGGGCGTCGGTACCGGTGCCCCAGCACACGCCGCCGGGGTGGTTGACCTCGATCGCGACGCCGCCGGGGGCGATCTCTCCCTCGCCCTTGCCGATGACCTCGTTGTTGCGGGTGACGGTCACCGTCATCGTCTTGCCCGCGTCCTCCTCGTACCCCTCGACGGACACGAAGTCGCGGTCCGGGAAGACGACGATGTTGTTCGGGAACGCCGGCACCGCCGCCGAGGCCGAGGAGGCCAGGGTCAGCGTGCCGACGGCGCCGGCGGAGACCGCGAGAACGACCGCGAGGCCCATCCGCGTCGGCTTGTCGAGAGATCGGAGCCGGCGCGCAAGGGCGCGCGGCAGCGCAGCGGTGCGATTCATGTGATGCCCCAATACCTTCGCAGTCCCCAAGGGACCGGCTGCCCCGCCGGTCACTACCGAGGCTCCACCGCGAAAGGGCTCACGGCTAAGGGAGTCTTAAAATTCCCCCTAGTTTGGGGGGTGGCCACCCCCTGCATGAGGGGGGCCGTACGGACGAGGCTCTCCGTCGTTCGGTGGATCTCCGGTCGGTTTCCGTGATCGCACCGCGACGGGCCTTCGTCCAGCATGGCACGTCCCGGCGCGCTGCACGTGCGGCTCGTACAGTCGTGGCAGCGGCGCGGGCAGGCGCCGCCCGAGACGGGAGGTGGCCGTGAGCCGGGAGGACGCGGCGTGGCGGCGGGCGGCGCGCCTGGCCCGGGAGGCGCTCCCGTTGCGGGCGGTGCCGTGGGCCGCGGCCGGGTCGCACGGCGCGGGACCGGACGAGGACGGCGACGTGACGTCCGACGGACCCGCCGGTCCCGGCCGGGGCATCGACGAGGTCATCGGCGACTGCGCGCTGTACGAGGACGGGCGCCGCCGTCCGGGCCGGATCGACCTCGCCGACGCCGGCCGGACGGCGCGGACGGTGCAGGGCGGCAAGGGCTTCGTGTGGATCGGCCTCCAGCAGCCGACCGCCGACGAGATCTCCGTCGTCGCGGACGCGTTCGGGCTGCCGGCCCTCGCCGTCGAGGACGCCGTCAAGGCGCACCAGCGGCCCAAGCTCGAGGTCTACGGCGAGGTCGTGTTCGCCGTCATCAAGCCGGTGCGGTACGTCGACCACGAGGAGGTCGTCGACGTCACCGAGATCGCCGTCTTCCTCGGCCGCAACTTCGTCGTGACCGTCCGGCACGGGCACAGCGACGTCCTGCGCCGGGTGCGCGCCGAGATCGACGCCGAGGGGTCCGACCTCGCCGCGCACGGCCCGACGGGGGTGCTCTACCGGACGGCGGACCTCGTCGTCGACGGCTACGAGGAGGCGATCTCCTCGATCGACGTCGACGTCGACGAGATCGAGCTGCAGGTCTTCGGTGCCGAGCAGCACGACGTCGACGACGACGAGAACTCCGAGCGCATCTACAAGCTCAAGCGCGAGATCGCCGAGTTCCGGCGGGCGGTCGCGCCGCTCGCGCTGCCGCTCCAGCGGCTCGCGGACGGCGCCGTCGCCGGGGTCGACGCGGAGCTCGTCCAGTACTTCCGCGACGTCCACGACCACGTGCTGCGCGCCGCCGACGCGATCGAGGTGCACGACCGGCTGCTCTCCGACGTTCTCCAGGCCGAGCTGGCCCGGGTCGCGGCCCGGCAGAGCCGGATCGCGGTGCGGCAGAACGAGATCGCCGTCCGGCAGAACGAGGACATGCGCAAGATCTCGGCGTGGGCGGCGATCGCGCTCGTGCCGACGGCGATCGCCGGCATCTACGGCATGAACTTCGACAACATGCCCGAGCTGCACTGGCGCTACGGGTACTTCGGGGTGCTCACCGTCATCGGGGTCGCCTGCGTCACGCTGTACCGGCTGTTCCGCCGCAACGGCTGGCTCTGACCGCCGCCGGCGGGGCCGGGCCGTCCGCACCGTGCGGATGACGGTCCGTCCGGCCGGATGACGTCCGGCCCGACGTCCCCCGCCCCGGCGCCGCCGAGCACTAGCGTGGTCCGCGTGATCGACAGGGTCCTCGGGGAGCTCGAGTCGGCGCTGCGCGCCGACGGGGCCGCGGCCGGCCGGGCGATGCAGGCCGTGTGGCAGCAGGTCGGGTCGGCGGACGCCGCCGCGGCGACGCGCGCCCTGGAGCGGATCGGCTGCCTGTTCGACGGGTTGCCGCCCGGCCGCGGGAGCCGGCTCGCCCTGCTCGCCGGGGCGCTCGTGGAGCGCGGCGCCGACCCGGCGCCCGCCGTGCCCGCCGGCGTCGACGGCTGGCTCGAGGCGGCGGAGGCGGCCACCGCGGTCGCCCGCCGCTGGCGGCGCGCCGTCCGGCGCGCCCCGCCG
>JACRAB010000453.1 GCA_016213575.1 Actinomycetota bacterium | reverse complement strand
CCGTCGTCCGTTCGCTCGTCGAGCACGGCGACCCGTTCGACGTGCCGGGCCGGCCGTCGCGGCACCGGTGGCTCGACGCGGTGTTCCTCCGGGTGCTCGCCCGCGACCCCGCGGTCCTGGGACCGGCCTTCGTCGCGATGTTCGGCGGTGACGACCCGTTGCGGGTGCTGCGTTTCCTCGACGACGGCACGACCTGGGCGGACGACGCCCGGTTCGTCCGCGGGCTGCCCGTGCGCCCGTTCCTGCGGGCGCTGCGCCCGGGCCGGTCGACCCCGCCGCCTGCCTGAGCGTAGGTCACCGTACGCCGCGCGGGCAGCACGGAACCCGTTCTGCCCCAGGCGGTTCCGACCGGTCGATCAATGCCTTGCGCCAAGAGATGAGACCTCAACCACAAAGAGATGAGACTTCAACCATCGGGACGTACGACCCGCACAGAGAGCGCGCAAGCGGGCGATGCTTTACCCCGAGAAGCGATTCTCCCGCCGCCCACCAGGTGCCGGTTCCACCAGCAAGATGCCTTCACCCACAAGGAGAGATCGTCATGCGACGCAAGACGTTCGACACACTGCTCACCGCCGCCGGCCTCGTCGTCGCGGTCATCCTTCTCGTCGCCGGCGCGCTCCTGTCCTGGGGTTCCTCCTTCGTCAACACGCAGGTCCACGACCAGCTCGTCGCGCAGAAGATCTTCTTCCCGCCGGCCGGCAGCGAGGGCCTCGACGCGAAGACCTACCCCGGGCTCCAGCAGTACGGCGGCCAGCAGCTCGTCACGGGCGAGCAGGCCAAGGCGTACGCCGACCAGTTCATCGCCAAGCACCTCGAGGAGATCGCGGGCGGCAAGACCTACTCCGAGCTGAGCACGCTCTCCCGCGCCAACCCGCAGGACACCGAGCTGGCCGGCCAGGTCCAGACCATGTTCCGCGGCGAGACGCTGCGCGGCCTGCTCCTCAACGCCTACGCGTTCGGCACCATGGGCAAGATCGCGGGCATCGCGGCCGCCGTGTCCTACGTCGGTGCGGCGCTCATGTTCCTCCTGTCGATCCTCGGCATCGTCCACTCGCGGCGCACCCCGGCCGACGCGGTCGTCGGTGGCGTCCACGAGCGGATCGAGCCCGTGAAGGCCTGACCGTCCGCACCCGGCGGCCCGGACGACCGCCGACCGCACGACCCGGGGCTCCTCCCCCGGACGCGACGAGGCCCGCACCCCACGGTGCGGGCCTCGTCGCGTGCCGGGCCGGGGCAAGGTCGCCGTGCGCGGTCGCGAGTCGTGCATAGCGTTCCGGTATGAGCCAGGCACCCGACCAGCAGTCCGGCACGGACGACGCGAGCAAGCCCGTGGAGCAGTGGGTCACCGGTGACGAGCCGATGACCGGCCCGCAGCACAGCTACCTGACGACCCTCGCCCGCGAGGCCGGGGAGGAGGTCCCCGACGGCCTCACCAAGGCCCAGGCGTCCGAGCTCATCGACCGGCTGCAGGAGAAGACCGGCCGGGGGGCCTGAGCGGCAGCGCGACGAGGCGCACGTCGCGCAGCACCCCGTCGTCGGCCGTCGCCGTCATGTACGTGCACCGCGGCTGCCGGCGCCGGTCGGTGGGCGACCCCGGGTTGAGCAGGCGGAGCCCGCCGGGGGTCACGGTGTCCCAGGGGATGTGCGAGTGCCCGAAGACGAGGACGTCGGCCCCGGCGAACCGCGGGTCGGCGGCGCAGCGGGCCTCCCGGCCCGCCGCCGCGCCCGTCTCGTGAACGACCGCGAGCCGCACTCCCCCGGCCTCGGCCCGGGCGACCTCGGGCAGCCGCTCGCGCAGCGCGCCGTGGTCGTTGTTGCCGTGCACGGCGACCAGACGTGCGGCGGCCGCCTCGAGCCGGTCGAGCAGACCGACGTCCACCCAGTCACCGGCGTGCACGACGACGTCCGCCGCCACGACCTCGCGCCACACCTGCGCGGGCAGGTCGCGGGCCCGGGCGGGCACGTGGGTGTCCGCGAGCAGGAGCAGCCGTACCGTCACCCGACCTCCCGCCGCGGCCACGCGACGCCGAGCCGCGCCGCGAGGGCCCGGGCGTCGTACGGGGCGCGGACCTTCACGTCGTTGTCGAAGTACACGAAGACGTCGCGCCCGGTCGCGGCCCACTCCCGCACCCGGTCCGCCCACCGGTCGAGCGCCGCGTCGTCGTACCCGCTCACGTAGAGCTCGGCGTCCCCGTGGAGCCGGGCGTACGCGAGGTCCGGGCTCGTCAGGTGCGCCAGCCACGGCCACTTCCCGGCGGTGTCCGCGGTGACGAGGGCGACCCCGCGCCGGGTGAGGACGTCGAGCAGCCGGCCGTCCGCAGCGGCGGCACCAAAGCTCGCGTGCCGGACCTCCAGGGCGTGCCGCAGCGGCAGGTCGGGCGTCGCGGTCGTCGTCAGCGCCCGGCCCTCGACCTTCTCGTCGTGCCCGGCGCCGAGCGCCGCGGCCTCCCCGTGGGTTTGGGGCAGGAGGTCGAGGAAGGCCTCCAGCCGGGCCGCGTCGAAGCCGAGGTTCGGCGGCAGCTGCCACAGCACCGGGCCGAGCTTCGGGCCGAGCGCGAGCAGACCGGAGGCGAAGAAGTTCGCGAGCGCCACGTCGACACCGGCGAGCTTCTTGAGGTGGGTGACGAAGCGCGGCCCCTTCACCGAGAAGACGAACCCGTCGGGCGTCTCGTGCGCCCACTCCGCGTACGACTCCGGCCGCTGCAGCGCGTAGAACGAGCCGTTGAGCTCGATGCTCGACAGCTGCTGCGAAGCGTGCTCGAGCTCACGGCGCTGCGGCAGGCCCGGAGGGTAGAACGACCCCCGCCACGGCGGGTAGCGCCACCCCGAGATCCCGACCCGTACGGTGCCCACGCAGGTCACCGTACGGTGCCGGGGAGCCCGGGCGGTCTCAGGCGCTGCGGGCCGGGGCGAGCCGCCCGCGCGCGGGCAGCGGCACCCGCGCGGTCTGCTGCGCGCAGCAGCCCGACTCGACGTCGCCGCAGCGGATGACGAAGTCGTGGACCGCGACCCGGCCCTCGCAGCCGGGGTCGCTGCACTCGACGTCACCCCGGGTGTGCCGGACGAGCGTGCCGTGGCAGTGCACCAGATCGGTCGCGCAGCGGCGGCAGGACGCCATGACCGCCTCCCTCGGGCCGTGGCGGCCGTCCGCACGGCCCCACCGTGCCCGGCGTCCGGTTCGCCTCGAATGACACGAGTGTAGTTCGGTCCGCCCGCGGCGCCCGGCGACCTCGGTCCCCGCGATGTCCCCGCGCGCCGTCAGCCCGCGACGGTCGTCCCGATGATCGCGCCGACGACGTAGGTGACCCCGGCCGCGAGGGTGCCGGCGACGACCTGCCGGACGGCGGACCGGACCGGCGAGCGCCCGTTCAGCACCCCGATGCCGGCCCCGACGGCCGCCATCGCGGCGACGGCGAGGACGACGGCCGTGACGAACGCCGTGGTCCCGCCCCCGAACAGGTAGGGGACGATGACGACGACCGCGCCGATCGCGAAGGCGACCAGGCTGGAGAACGCGGCGCCCCAGGGCGACCCGAGGGCGTCCGGGTCGAGCCCGAGCTCCTCGCGCGCGAGCGTGTCGAGGGCGACGTCCTTGTCGCTCATGATGCTCGTCGCGACCTCGCGGGCCTGCTCCTTGGGCAGCCCCTTCGCCCGGTAGATGAGGACGAGCTCCTCGAGCTCCTCCTCCGGCTTGTCGCGCAGCTCCGTGGCCTCGAGCTCGATCTCGCGCTCGAACATCTCCCGCTGGCCGGACATCGACACGTACTCCCCGGCCGCCATGGAGAACGCGCCGGCGAGCAGGCCGGCGACCCCGGCGAGCAGCACCGCCGACCGGGAGGCGCCGGAACCGGCGAAGCCCATGACGAGGGCGGTGTTCGAGACGAGCCCGTCGCTCACGCCGAAGATGCCGGCCCGCAGCGCCCCGGAGCGGTCGCCGCGGTGCCAGGGCTCACGGCGGTTGATCCGGCCGGGGGCGTCCTGGGGCCGCCCTCCCGGGCCACCCTTCGCCCGGCCGTCCGCTCCCCCGCCGTTGCCGCCGTCCCGCAGCGCGGCGAGAGTCCGTGCGTGGCCGCGCTCGTCGTCCGCCATCCCGGGGGCGGCGTCCGGGTCCGCGTCGTAGATCCCCGCGTCGCCGCGCTCGGCCCGCTCGATGAGCGGCAGCACGGCGTCCAGCGACAGCCGCTGGGCGGCCAGGCCCATCGTGCGCGTCCGCAGCCCGGGACCGGTCGGCTCGGGCACCGTCTGCCCGGCCTCGCGCAGCCTGCTCTCCCAGTGCGCCGCGTGCCGCCGCTCGACCTCCGCGAGCTCGCGGAGGATGTCCGCCCGCTCACCGCTCACGCCGGCGGCGAGGCGCTCGTACAGCTGGGCCGCCTCCCGCTCGCTCGCGAGCAGTTCCTTCCACTTCTTGGCCGTCGCTCGGTCCACGGTCCGCCGGTCGGTCATGCCACCCCTCCTGCCGGTGCGGGCGTCACCCGACCGGTGCGCCGCGCCGTCCGGCACGCATCGCTCTCGAGGTCATTCTCCGGCATCCGGGCCGGCCCGACCTGCCGGGGCGGCCGCGCCGGGCGCCGCACCGGGCAACCGGCGCGCGAGCAGCCCGGCGGCGCCGACCCCCACCCGCCCCAGGACCGCGACCGCCGGGCCCAGCGCGACGAGGGCCGTGACGGCCGAGACGACGAGCGGCCCGGCCGCGCTGCCCGCGTCGTGGAAGAGCCGCCAGACGCCGAGGAACTCCGCGCGACTGCCCGGCGGCGCGACGTCCGCGCCGACGACCATGACCACACCGGCACCCATCCCGTTCCCGATCCCCATGAGGACGGCGACGGCCACGAGCGACGGCAGACCGCCGGTGAGCGGCAGCAGCAGGTGCGCCAGGCCGAGCACCGCCATGGAGGGGACGGCGACGAAGGCCCGGCCGCGCAGGTCCATGACCTTGCCGGACGGGTAGAACAGCAGCGTGTCGAGCAGGCCGCTCACGCCGTAGACGACGCTCGTCGTCGCCGCGTCGAGCCCGAGGTGGTCCGCCCACAGCGGGATGACGGCCTGCCGCGACGCCCGGACCGCCCCGACGAGCAGGACGGCGGTCCCCAGGTGCACGAGGACCCGGCGGTGCCGCCGGACGACGGCGACGACCCCTGCGGGGCGGGCCCGCGACGGGCGCCCGGAGCGGCCGTCGGCGGGCCGGGTCAGGTCGGGGACGGCGAGCAGGACCACGGCTGCGAGGACGGCGACGACGAGGTGGAGGGCGTACGCCGCGTCGGTGCCGCCGGCCCGGATGAAGGGCGCCGCGAGGAACGGCCCGGCGAACATCCCGATCCGCAACGTGCCGCCGAGCGTCGAGAGCGCCCGCGCGCGCAGGTGCAGCGGGACGACCTCCGACAGGTACGTCTGGCGGGCGAGCCCGAAGACGCTGTTCGCCAGGCCGAGCACGAAGACCGACGCGCCGAGGACGGCGACCGTCGGTGCGAGGAGGCAGCCCGCGAGGGCGGCGACCGCGACGGCGACCGCGAGCAGCATCGCGCGGCGCTCGCCGACCCGGGCCGCGAGCGCCCCCGCCGGGACGTCACCGACGATCTGCCCGACTCCGAGGACGGCCACGACGAGCCCGGCGACCCCGAGGGAGGCGCCGAGGTCGCGGGCCGAGAGTGCGATCGCCGGTGCGACGGCACCCTGACCGATGCCGTAGAGCAACGGCGGGCCGTAGGCCGGGACGGCGATCGACCGCAGGGTGACGGTCTCCCTCACGTGCCCCCTCACGTGCTGGCCCAGGGGTCGTCGGTCACGGCCCCATCATGACGGGACGCTGAAACACCCTCGGAACGCGGCTCTGAGATGCTTGGCTGACCCGAAGCAGCAGGTCAACGGATCCGAGGAGGCGACGTGCTCGCGCGGTTGAGGATCAGCGTCCCGGACTCGCCCGGCACACTGGGCCGGGTCACGACGGCCATCGGCGCCGCCGGCGGTGACATCGCCGCGGTCGACGTGCTCGAGAGCCAGGCGGGCCGGGCGCTCGACGACGTGTTCGTCACCGTGCGCGACGCCGTCCACCTCGCGGCGGTGACGTCGGCCGTCAGCGCGGAGCCCGGGATCCAGGTCGCGGGCGTCCAGCAGCCGGTCCCGCCGGTGACCGGGCACACCGACCTCGAGCTGTGCCAGCAGGTGCTCGCGCAGCCGGAGCGGGCCGTGCGGACCCTTGTCGACGGCGCCCCCGGGGCGCTCGGCGCCGACTGGGCCGCCGTCCTCGTCTTCGACGCGACCGGCGCCCACGAGGACGTGCTCGCGGTCAGCCGCGACGCCCCGGCCCCGGACGCGGTCCGGATCACCGCACCGCTGCGCCTGGGGACGGTGACCCTGACGGACCCGGCGACCGACCGGGCGTACAGCGGCACCGCACTCGTGCCGATCGGCAACGGTCCCCTCGGCCTGCTCCTGGTCCGCCAGGAGGGCGTGGACTTCCACCGCAGCGAGCTCTACCGGCTCGCGCAGGTCGGCAGCTTGCTCGGCTCGGTGATGACCGTCAGCGTCTGACGGTCACCACCGGCCCTGCCGCCGGGTCAGAGCGGGCGGTTCGCCGGCGGCGTGCCGCCCGGACGGCGGCGGTTCTGCAGCTTGGCGAACAGCTCCCGGGCCTTGGCCTGGTTCTGCGGCTTGGCCGCCTCGCGGCGGACGACCTGGATGGCCTTGGCAGCGATCCCGGCCTTGGCGGCACCCTTGAACAGGCCCATGGGGGTCTCCTTCTCGTGTCGTCGGTCGGTACGTGCTCCTGTACTGCCCGACGAGCGGGGACCCATTCGCGTTCCTGGGGATCATCCCGGATGCCGGGACGCATCGGGGTACGCCTCGAGCAGCCGCAGCCACACCTCGCTGATCGTCGGGAACGACGGGACGGCGTGCCAGAGCCGCTCGAGCGGCACCTCGCCGACGACGGCGACCGTCGCCGAGTGCAGCAGCTCGGCGACGTCCTGGCCGACGAACGTCGCACCGACGACGACCCGGCGGGTGCGGTCGACGACGAGCCGGGCGCTCCCCCGGTAGCCGTCCGCGAGCAGGGCGGCGCCGGACACCGCACCGAGGTCGTGGTCGACGACGTGCACGTCGAGGCCGCGCTCGCGCGCCGCCGCCTCGGTGAGCCCGACGGAGGCGACCTGCGGGTCGGTGAACACGACCGCGGGGGCACCGAGCCCGTCGGCGGTCGCGGTCACGGCGGTGAAGCGGGCGTCCGGGGCCACCGCGCGGCCCGCGGCGCGGGCGGCGACCGCGGCGCCGCAGGCCCGGGCCTGGTACTTGCCCATGTGGGTCAGCAGGTTCCGGCCGTTGACGTCGCCGACGGCGTACAGCCAGGGCGCCGCCGGGTCGAGGCCGGGCCCGGTCACCGCGAGGGTGTCGTCGACCGGGACGTAGCCGCGGTTCAGGTGCTCGGTGGTCAGACCCACGGAGTCCAGGCCGAGCCCGGCCGTGCGCGGCGAGCGGCCGGTCGCGACGAGGATCT
>JACRAB010000454.1 GCA_016213575.1 Actinomycetota bacterium | reverse complement strand
TCCACCGCCACCCGGTCGGCACCGCCTACTTCGGCGGCCGCGCGCTCGTGCACGTCGGCGAGTACGCGACGGCGCTGCTCCCGCTGCTGGCGGACCTGGTCTCGACGTGGCCGGTCGGAGCCGGGGCGCGGGCGCTCGCCGCGAGCCGCCGCGCGCTCGACGCGCCGGCCCCGGGCCTGCGCCCGCAGGACGTCGTCCGCGCGGTGCAGGACGAGCTCGGCGACGTGCCGGTCACCGTCGACGCGGGCGCGCACATGCTCGTCGCGATGGAGCTGTGGCAGACGGACCGCCCGGCGCACGTCCTCATCTCGAACGGCCTGGCCACCATGGGGTTCGCACTGCCGGCGGCGATCGGCGCCGCGCTCGCCCGGCCGGGGGAGCGGGTCGTCTGCCTCGTCGGGGACGGCGGGCTCGGGATGGTCCTCGCGGAGCTCGAGACCCTCGCGCGGCTCGACCTCGACGTCGCCGTCGTCGTCTTCAACGACGCGACCCTGAGCCTCATCGAGCTCAAACGGTCCCCGGGGGTCGTGGACACCCGCCCGGTCGCCTACCACCGCACGGACTTCGCGGCCGTCGCCGCGGCGATGGGGCTGCCGTCGGGCGTCGCGACCGACGCCGCCGGGATCCGCGCCCTGCTGGCGCAGGTTCCGCGCGGACCGCTGCTCGTCGACGCCAGGGTCGACCGGGGGGCCTACCGTCAGGTCATGGCCGCCATCCGCGGGACGACGGCACCACGGTCCGACGACGAGGTGCCACCGGACCCGGGTCGTGCACCGACGACAGCCGAAGGGAGACCGAGATGAGCGCCGTCGACCGAGCCGTGGACCTGACCGCCCGCCGCGACGTGGCCGCGAGGATGGCCGAGGCCGCCGCGGCCTGGCTGGACGCCCTGGACGCCGGGCAGCGCGGGCTCGCGGCCGGCGCCGTCCCCGCGGACGACGCGACGGACGCCGAGCGCCGGCGCTGGTTCTACACCCCCACCGACCACGGCGGGCTCACGTTCCACGGGCAGCGCCCCGCCCAGCAGCGCGCGGCCCTGCGCCTCGTCGCGACCGGGCTGTCCACCGCGGCCTACGTGACGGTCGCCCTGACGATGGGGCTGGAGAACGTCCTCGACCACGTGGAGGGGTTCGTCACCCGGTTCGACCGGGAGCGGGCCCGCGACCCGCACCTGTACTACCTGCGCGTCTTCGGCGAGCCCGGCGGGACGGCGCCGTGGGGCTGGCGCTTCGGCGGGCACCACGTCTCGCTGAACTACCTCGTCGTGGACGGCGTCCTCGTCGCGACGACGCCCTGCTTCGTCGGCGCCGACCCGGCCGTGTCGCCGCTGCTCGGCGGTGCCCTGCACCGTCCGCTGGGCCGCGTCGAGGACCTCGGCCGCGACCTCGTGCGGTCGATGCCCCCTGACCTGCGCGCGCGGGCGGTCCTGCTGCCCAAGGCGCCGCCCGACCTCGTCACGGCGAACCGGACGCGGGTCGCCGACGGCGACCGCCAGGTCCCGCTCTCGGGGATCTGGCGCGACGAGCGGTTCCCCGACCCCGCCGAGGCGGCGAAGCTGCAGGTCCTCAGCGACGCCATCGACGCCGCCGCCGGGTTCGAGGAGGCCGACCTGCGGGCCGTCGAGTACACGAGCACGCCGAAGGGGGTCGCCGTCGCGGACCTCGACGCCGAGCAGAAGGACCTCGCACGGGCCCTGCTCGGCACCTACTTCGGGCGGGTCCCCGACGCCGTCGCGCCGACCTGGCACGAGGACGACGCGGCGCTGGGTGCCGTCCACGTCGCCTGGGCCGGGTCGCTCGAACCCGGTGAGCCGCACTACTACCGGCTGCAGGCACCGGGCCTGCTCGTCGAGTGGGACAACACCCAGCGCGGCACCAACCACGCCCACTCGGTGTGGCGCGACCCCGACACCGACTTCGGGCTCGACGTGCTGGCCGCGCACCGCGCTCGGCACCACTGACCCGTCAGCCCGTGCGGCGCCTGCGGATCCGGATCGGACCCTTGGCGTGCGACGGGTCGGCGACGACGCGTCCGCCCTGGGTGATCTCGACCTCGCCCCGGACGACGAGGCGTCGTGCCGCCGCGCGCGCGGGCTCCATGAGCGCCCGCCACGCGTCGTCCGCGGCGGGTTCCCCCGTCGGTGACGACGACGCCGCGACCGCCCGCGCCGCCTCCGACGGGCAGATCGTCGCGGTCGCGGGTCGTGCGGCGAGCAGCCGGAGCACGGCCTCCTCGAGGGCCGTGTCGACCGGGCGCACCCCGGCCCGGCGGCAGGAGTCGGAGCAGTACCGCACCTGGTCCCAGTCCCGGGCCCACTTCCTGCGCCAGGTGATCGTGCGGCCGCAGACGGCGCACGGCTTGCCCGGCGGGATGGCGCTCATCGCCGGACCCACGCGCTGAACGACTGCAGCGACCCGGCACCGGGCCGGCGCAGCCACGGCCACGGGTGCAGGGCGACGACGTCGAGCGCGGCGGCCCGGCGCTTCCAGCCCGGCACCGGCGTCCACGTCGCCGCGAGCGGCCGGCCGGCGAGCTCGACGGCCGGGTCGCCGAGGTGCACCTGCGCGCCGAGCTCGGCCAGCGTCTCGGCGAGGAAGACCAGACGTTTGCCCGACAGCCGCAGCCGGGCCAGGAGCGGCTCGTCGAGGACGAAGACCGCGGGCAGGTCCGGGTGCGCCGCCAGGGCCGGGTCGGCGTCCCCGAGGGACTCCGCCGTGAGCCAGACCGCCTCCGGGGCCCCGAGGACCAGCGGCTCGTGCGGGCCGGCGTCCGTGGCGCCGCCCGACAGCCGGGGGTCGGCGGGCAGGGCCGCGCCGGCCCCGGCCGCGGGCCGGTCCTCGACGGGGCAGGCCGCCGACAGCGGGCAGGTCCGGCACAGCTGCGGTGCACGCCGCTCGACCTGCCACCGGCTGAAGCCGTAGGGGCGGCCGGTCGCGGTACCGACGGTCCACTGCCAGCCGAGCAGGTTCGCGGCCGGGGAGCCGTCGAGCAGGTGCCGGTACATTTCGTCGGCGCCCTCGAGCCAGTCCCGCCCGGCGCGCACCCCGTGCTGCGAGGCCAGCCACATGCGGGACTGGTTGACGAGCCAGCCCTTCTCGCGCAGCTCGGCGGTCGTCGTCGCGAGGCACGGCAGGTCGGGCCGCCAGGGCTCGCCCGCCCACGGCGCGTCCGGGTGCGGTGGCGCGTAGCGCAGCGGACGCCGCAGCGCCCGCCCGAGCCGGGCGTAGACGTGCCGCGCGTACTCCTGCCACAGCAGCTCGTCGCGGAACTTCGCCCGGTCGCGCGGCGGTGCGCCCGCCACGGCGTCCCACACCACCGGCAGCGGGAGCAGCCCGTGCCGGATGTACGGCGACAGGCCGGTCGCGCCGCGGGCCTTCTCGGGCAGCACCGTGCTGCGGCGCGCGGCGTAGCCGGTGACGTCGAGCCCGGCGAGCGCCGCGTCCGCCGCGGCCTGGCCGCCGCGGACCGGCGACGCTGCCGGCTCGTCGCACGTCAGGTGCCCGAGGTGGGTGCGCACCCAGGCCACCACGCCGGGCCGCTCCGGGGGGATCGCGGGGAGGGTCGGCACCGCCCCATCATCGGTGGGGCGGGTTCGGACGACATCCCGGGACTACGCGGGCGCCGCCGCGAGCGCGTCCAGGTCGCGGACGGCGTAGCGGTGGTGCTCCCACTCCTCCTCGAGGATCGTGTGCAGGCAGGAAAGGGTCGTCTCCGGGTACTCGGGCGCCCACGGGTTCCTGCGGGTCACGGCGAGGTCCTCCGGTGTGACCGCGGCGAGGAAGTCGCGGACCATGGCGACGCGGCCGGCGCGGGCCTCGAGCACGTCGGCGAACGGCGGCGTCCCGGTGGCGAACACCGACATGTCGCCGCCGTCGGCCTCGAACTCGACGTTCGGCTGGCCGAGCGGGTGGTAGGGCTGCTCGACCTCCAGGACCGCCCGCCGCAGCCAGACGTCCGTGGCCATCACGAGGTGGCGCAACGTCTGCGCGAACGACCACTCGCCGTCCACCGGGACGTCGACGGTGCCCGCCGGCATCGAGGACGCCCGCTCCACCGTCGCCGCCCAGGTGCGCTCGAGCGCGGCCCAGGCGGCACGCAGGCCGTCCGGGTCCGTGGCGCGCCGCTGCGCGCGGCCGGGGTAGCGCCGGTCCAGCTCGGCGTCGACGAGCGGGGCCACGTCGACGCCGTTGACGAGCAGCGAGCCCTCGCCGTCGAGCAGCCACGGCGCGTCGATGTCCGCACCGCTCACGTCGACCCCGCGCATGACGACGCCCGACAGATCGCCCCGCACGAACCGCGCGCCATGCAGGTCCGCGTCGACGAACCGTGCTCCCTGCAGGTCGTCGGAGCGGTCGAAGGTCGCCATCAGGCCTCCACGGTGGACGGATTCCGGGCATCCGACCCTAGCGAGAACGGGCGACCCGGACCACCGTGTCGGCGAGCAGGTCGAGGACGGCGTCCGGGGCGCAGCCCTCGGGGTCGGCCAGCCAGGCGAGCGCGAGGCCGTCGAACGTGACCGCGACGAGCTCGGCCACCGCCGCGGCCGGCGGGATCTACCCGAGCGCCGTCGACACCCCGATGCTGCTCCACGAAGCGACCCACGACGGCAGCCTGCTCAACTTCTTCGGTGCCGTGAGCACCGCCGAGCAGGTCGCCGACGTCTTCGAGCGGGCGCAGCGCAGGCGCCGGCTGGAGCACTTCATCCCCTACGGCGACTCGATCCTGTGCCGGGTGCTCGCGTTCTGGCCGTGGCTCGTGCCGCCGATGCTCGGCCCGGCCGAGGCGCTGGGTCGACGGGGGCGCGCGAAGTACCTGGCGCGCAAGCGAATCAGCCTGGGGGGCGCCACCGTGTCGTAGCGAGCCCGGCCGGCGCGGGAGCCGGACCCTCGACCCGGACGAAACCACGTGGGGCTACCCAACGACGTGGTGCTGCTGACACAGTGACCGGGGTCGGCCTGCCGGCCGCAGCGTCCTGACCGACCGGGGGGTTCCCATGGACACTGGTAGCGAACAGGTCGCGAGCACGTCCTTGCTGCGACGGAAGTCCGTCGCGGCGATGCTCGGGTCACGGGCCGGTGAGACCGCTCTCGAACGCACGATGAGCATGTTCAGCCTCATGATGATCGGCGTCGGCGCGACCATCGGGACCGGCATCTTCTTCGTCATGGCCGTGACCGTCCCCGAGGCCGGCCCGGGGGTGCTGCTGACGTTCCTGCTCGTCGGGCTCATCGTCTCGCTCACGGCCCTGTGCTACGCCGAGGTCGCCTCCAAGATCCCGGTCTCCGGATCCGCCTACGCCTACTCGTTCGCGTCGCTCGGCGAGCTCCCCGCGTACCTCGTGGGCTGGGCGCTGATCCTCGAGTACGGGGTCGCCGGGGCCGCCACCTCGGTCGGGTGGGGCGAGTACTTCGACTCGTTCATCGACGACGCGTTCGGCTGGGAGATCCCGCACGCCCTGAACGCCGGTGCCCTGGCCGACGACCCCGGCATCGTCAACCTGCCGGCCGTCGTCCTCGTCGGCATGTGCTGCCTGCTCCTGCTCCGCGGGGCCAAGGAGTCGGCGCGCGCCAACGCGATCATGGTGATGGTCAAGCTCGGCGTGCTGGCGATGTTCATCGTCATCTCGTTCACCGCCTTCGACTCCGCGAACCTGACGCCGTTCCTCCCGTACGGGCTCGCCGGTGTGGGCGCGGCGATCCCGGCGATCTTCTTCACCTACATCGGGGTCGACGCCGTCTCGACCGCCGGCGAGGAGGTCAAGGACCCCAACCGCAGTCTGCCGAGGGCCATCTTCGGCGCGGTGGGGCTCGTCACCCTGTTCTACTTCCTCGTCGCGGTGGGAGCCCTGGGCGCGCAGCCGCTGGACCGGTTCGAGGGCCAGGAGGCGGGTCTGGCGGCGATCCTCACCGACGTCACGGGGATCCGGCTCCCGGCCCTCGTGCTCGCCGCCGGCGCCGTGATCTCGATCTTCTCGGTCACCCTCATCACCATCTACGGCCAGACCCGCATCCTCTTCGCCATGGGACGTGACGGGATGCTGCCGAAGATGTTCAAGGAGGTGAGCCCGCGCAGCCTGTCGCCCGACAAGAACGTCCTGTTCACGTGCGGCTTCATCGCGATCCTCGCGGCGGTCGTACCCATCGACAAGCTGTTCGACCTCGTGAGCATCGGCACCCTGGCCGCGTTCATCGTGGTCTCGGCGACCGTCATCGTCCTGCGCAGGGACCGCCCCGAGCTGCGCGGCAAGGGCTTCGAGCTGCCCTTCGGTCCCGTCATCCCGGTGCTGTCGATCCTGTCCTGCGCCTGGGCGGCGACGAACATCGCCGCCGTGACCTGGATCGCCGTCGGGCTCTGGATCCTGCTGGCCCTGGTCCTGTACTTCGCGTACGCCCGCCGGCACTCGGTCCTCGCGCCCGGCAACGAGGTCGGCCCGTGAAGGCCGTCATCGCCTACCGGGACGCGGACGACTCCCCGGAGGCGCTCGAGCTGGCCGCGATCCTGCGGCGCACCGTCGGGTGCGAGCTCGTGGTCGTCGCGGTGCTGCCCCGGACCTCCCGCGACACCCTGGAGTCCCGCGAGCCCGACGCGGAGTTCCGGGCGTGGCTCGACCAGGTGGCCGCCGACGCCGAGGCTGCTGCCCGGGCCTTCCTCGACGGCGAGGGCAGGATCGAGTTCCTCCGGGTCGCGTCGTCGTCGGTGGCCGCCGGGCTCATCGAGGCCGCGGAGTCCTGCGGGGCCGACGTCCTCGTGGTGGGTTCGGCCCGGGACGCCGTCCAGGGGTCGCTGCTCGCCGGCAGCGTCGCCACCCGGCTGCTGCACTCGTCCCCGGTGCCCGTGCTGCTCGCGCCCCGGGGCTACCACGCCGAACCAGGTCAGCGGTTCGCGTCGCTCACCTGCGCCTACGCGGGGACGGCCCGGTCCCGCGAGGCGCTGGCCGCGACCTGCGACCTGGCCCGGCGGTTCGGTGCCCCGCTGTACGTCGGCACGTTCGTCCCGCGCGCGAGCACCATGTACCCGCCCGAGGTGGGGCTGGACGTCGAGGAGCTGGTGTCGGCCCAGTGGGCCGAGCAGGCCGGCGGGCTCCAGAGCGAGGCCGTCGCGCTCTGCCGGGAGCACGGGATCGACGACGTCCGGACCTTCGTCGCCCGCGGGGCCGGCTGGGAGGGCGCGCTGAACTCCGTCGACTGGGACGACCACGACCTCCTCGTCATCGGGTCCAGCCGGCTCGGGGCGGTCGCCCGGGTGTTCGTCGGGTCGACCGCCACCAAGATCCTGCGCCACACGCCCGTGCCGGTCCTCGTCGTCCCGGCCGGGAGCTACGTCTGGAGCGATTGAGTCAGACCAGGTCGGCGTCCGAGTGCACGTGGAGCAGCACGGGCCCTTCGGTCTCGAAGAGCCGCTGCATCCCGTCGTCCAGCTCGTCGCTGCTCCGCACGCTGATCCCGGTGGCCCCGCAGAGCTCGGCGTACCGGGCGAAGTCCGGGTTGACGAGCGAGGTCTGCCAGACCGGGTGACCGGCGGCGAGCTGCTCCTTGCTGATCTTCCCGAGGGCGCCGTTGTCGAGCAGGACGTGCTTGATCGCCATGCCGTACTTCACCGCGGTCGTCAGCTCGGCGAGGTACTGGCCGAAGCCGCCGTCCCCCGTGACGGCGACGACGGTCCGTGCCGGGTCGGCGGCCCACGCGCCCATCGCCGCCGGGTAGCCGAAGCCGATCGAGCCGAGGTACCCCGACATGAGCACCGGCTGGCCCTCGCTCTCGAAGTAGCGGCCGAACGAGTAGGCGTGGTTGCCCACGTCCACGGCGTTGACGGCGTCCGCCGGGCAGTGCGTGCCCAGCGCCGCGAACACGGCAGCGCTCGGGACGCCGCGCCCACGGTCGTCGTGCGCGCGCCGGGACTTCTCCGCCCGCCAGATCCGCCACCGGGCCTCGACGTCCGGGCGCTGGTCCCGCGCCGCGACACCGTCCGCGGTCGCGTCGTCCAGCGCCCGCACCGTCACCGCCGCGTGGCCGTGGACGCCGACGGCGACGGCGTCGAACCGGACGATCGCACCGGGGGTGTCGTCGACCTGGACGATCGGATTGTACGGCGCGATCCCGGTGTGGTTCGAGAACGAGGCACCGACGACGAGCAGCAGGTCGGCCTCGTTCATGAGCCACGACGCGACCGGCGTCCCGGACCGGCCGAGGACGCCGCCACCGAGCGGGTGCGTGTCCGGCAGCAGGCCCTTGGCTCGGAACGTCGTGAGCACCGGGGCACGCAGCCGCTCCGCGAGCGCCCGGACCTCGCGCTGCGCGTCCCGGGCGCCCTGGCCCACGACGAGGACCGGACGGCGGGCCGCGCGCAGCAGGTCGGCCGCGGCGGCGAGGGCCTCGGGGTCGGGCCGGACGGCGCGCGGCGCGCGCCGTCCGTCGGGCTCGCCCGCGGGGGCGTCCGAGGGGACGTCCTGCACCTCGTCGGGCAGCACGAGATGGGCCACACCGCGGCCGTCGACGGCGCGCTTGACCGCCGTCGCCGCGAGCTCGGCGTGGTTCGAGGAGCTGTTGAGGGTGACGGTCGACAGGGCCACGTCGCGGAACACCGCCGACAGGTCGACGTCCTGGAAAGCCCCGCGCCCCAGCACCTTCGACGGCACCTGGCCGCTCACCGCGAGCACCGGGGCGCCGTCCAGCCGGGCGTCGTAGAGCCCGGTGAGCAGGTTCGTCGAGCCGGGGCCGGCGATCGCGAAGCAGGCCGCCGGGCGGCCGGTGAGCTTGCCGTACGCGGACGCCGCGAAGGACGCCGCACCCTCGTGCCGGATGCCGACGAACCGCAGGTCGCCGCGCTCCTCGGCCCGCCGCAGCGCGTCGGCGAAGCCGAGGTTGGAGTGCCCGACCATCCCGAAGACGACGTCGACACCCCAGGCCACGAGGGTCTCGACGAGGACGTCGGACACGGTGCGCACCGGTGCCGCCGGCTCGGGGAGGTAGACGTACGTGCCGTCGTCCCGCTCGTCGACGGGGAAGGCGGGGACGGCGTCCGAGAAGCCCGCCGGGGGCTTGCCGGTCAGCGGGTCGTAGTCGTAGCCGTGCCAGGGGCACCGCAGCAGGCCGCCCTCGATCGAGCCCTCGCCGAGCGGGCCGCCCTGGTGCGGGCAGTGGTTGTCGAGCGCCCCGACCCGGCCGCGGCAGCGGGTCAGCGCGATGCTGCGGCCGTCGACGGTCGAGGTCTGCACCCGGCCCTCGTCGGGGAGGGCGTCCAGCCGGTGCCAGCGGCCGGCGCCGTCGTCGGTGGTCGGGTCGTCGGTGGTCATCGGGTCACTCCCGCGTAGGAGACGCCGACGAGGTCCGCGACGTCGCGCTTGGCACTGGTGAGGTCTCGCGGGGTGAAGCCGCTCAACGAGTCGTGGCCGCACGCCCGGGCGAGCACGACCATGAGCTCGGTCATCGCGCCGAGGTAGCGCGTGAGCTGCTCGGCGGCGCGCTGCACGGGCAGACGGGCGCGCAGGTGAGGCTTCTGGGTGGCGATCCCGACCGGGCAGTTGTCGGTGTGGCAGGCCCGCATGCCGACGCAGCCGATCGCCTGGAGCGCGATGTTCGAGACGGCGACGGCGTCCGCGCCGAGGGCGAGGGCCTTGACGACGTCGGCCGGGCGGCGGAACCCGCCGGTCGCGACGAGCGTGACGTGCCGGGCGCCGGCGAGGTCGAGGTGCCGCCGGGCGCGGGCGAGCGCGGCCATCGTCGGGACGCTGATCGTGTCCCGGAAGATCGTCGGCGCCGCGCCGGTGCCACCGCCCCGGCCGTCGAGGATCACGTAGTCGACGCCGAGGTCGAGCGCGGCGTCGAGGTCGGCCTCGACGTGCTGGGCGGACATCTTCACGCCGACCGGGATCCCGCCCGAGCGCTCCCGGACCCGGTCGACGAGCGCCCGGGCGTCCAGCAGGGTCGTCCAGTCGGTGAACCGGGCCGGTGACACGGCCGGCGTGCCCTCCGGGAGGCCGCGGACGTCGGCGATCCGGCCGACGACCTTGCTGCCCGGCAGATGGCCGCCGGTCCCGGTCTTGGCTCCCTGGCCGAGCTTGAGGTGCAGCGCCTGGACCTGGTCGAGCACCGCCTCGTCCCAGCCGAAGCGCCCCGAGGCGAGCTCGTAGAGGTACCGGGACGACTCGGCCTTCTCCTCGGGCAGCATGCCGCCCTCGCCGGAGCAGATCGCCGTCCCGGCCGCCTCCGCCCCGCGGGCGAGCGCCGTCTTCGCCTCCTGGGAGAGCGCGCCGAAGCTCATGTCCGAGACGAAGACCGGGATGTCGAGGTGCAGCGGCCGGGCCGCCGCCGGGCCGATCGTCACCGAGGTGTCGACGGGGGCGTCGTCCAGCAGCGGGAACCGGTGCAGCTGGGCGGTGAGGACCTGGAGGTCGTCCCACCGGGGCAGCTCGGCGCGGGGGACGCCCATGGCCGCGACCTTGCCGTGCGGCCCGCCGAGCCCGTGGCGCGCCAGCGTGTGGATCTCCGAGACGTACGGCTCCTCCGGGGTGTCCTGGTGCGGGTCGTCGAAGAGCCGGTCGTACGTCGGCACGGCGGGCTGCGCCGGCCGCGCCGCCCGGAAGGCGGCGAGATCCGCGGCGTCGACGACGACCGGCCCGTCGACGACCGAGGCGGCGAACCGGTGGATGCTCTCGGCCGGGTCGTACGCCGAGACGCCGGTGTCGAGGCGGAAGTCCCAGCCGTGCACGCCGCACACCAGGTCGGGCCCCTGGACCCGGCCGTCGGCGAGCAGCGCCCCCCGGTGCGGGCACCGGCCCTCGAAGACGTGGACGGTGCCGCCGCGGCGCACGAGGACCAGTTCGACGCCGTCGGCCTCGGCACCCGCGGGGACGTCGTCCACCAGATCGGCGAGCCGGGCGATCGGCACGTGCGCGGTGCTCTCCATGTAACGCTCCCTGACCGACGGAGGACGACACCGTCGACGTCCCCGTGAGGGGCATGATCGTTACACCGACTCCAGGAGGACCACCATGGGCACCGGGACCGAGATCGACGCGGGCGTGCTGGCCGCGACCCGCCGCTCGCTGCACGGCGTCGCCGAGATGGTCGTCGCCGGGCCGCAGCACCGCCGGTTCGACACGATCCGGCTGCTCGTCGCGCCGGGCGGGTTCCGCGGCCTGCACCTCCCGCTGCACGTCGACGGGACGACGCTGCGCTTCGACGGCGGGAGCGTCCCGCTCGCGGGGACCTACCGCGGCCTCGCCGAGGCCGCAGGGGTCGACGTCGGCGTCGCCGTCGACCTCTACACCGACGTCACGGGCATCGACCCCGACGAGGAGGTCGTCGTCGACGCGGCGGCGGCCGCCCACCTCGCGGACTGCTGGGCCCGCGGTGACGCCGCGCTGCGGGTCCTGGCGCCGGAGTCCTCACCGATCCTGTGGCCCGAGCACTTCGACGTCGGGATCACCGTGGACCAGGTGAACTACGGCCTGTCGCCCGGCGACGGCTACCACCCTTCGCCGTACGCGTACGTCGGCCCCTGGACGCCGCGCACGGGCGAGTTCTGGAACGCACCTTTCGGTGCGGCGCGACCCGTGGAGGACCTGCCGGACGCCGCCGCCGTGGCGGCGTTCTTCGCCGAGGGGCGCGACCGCGCGGCCTCCTGACGGCGGGACGACGCGACGGACCGTTGGCCCCTGGTCGCGGCGCCGGGCGCCGACGAGGATGGGCGGTGGACGCGTGCGTCCGCAGGTCAGTGGGCGCCGCGGCGTACCGGAGGTGACCGGCGATGCAGAACGAGTTCGACGACGAGATGCCCGAGACCGCGGGTGCCACGGCAGTGCGGACGGGCGACGACCGCCACGCGGCGCGCAGGCGCCTGGAGAAGAAGCGGGCCTGGACGTCCGGGCTCGTGGCCTACGTGGTCGTGAACAGCTTCCTCGTCGGGGTGTGGGCCCTGACCGGCAGGGGCTACTTCTGGCCGGTCTGGGTGCTGGGCGGGTGGGGCCTCGGGGTCGTCCTGAGCTTCTGGGACACCTTCGTGCGCAAGCCCATCACCGAGGCGGACGTCGACGCGGAGATCCGCCGCGGCTGACGGCCGGCCCGGCCCGGGCCCTGACCCTCACGCCAGGCCGTGCTCGACCCTGCTCCGCTGCTCCTGGCTGCGGAACTGGCCGAACCGCGGGAGGAACTTGTCCCAGTCGATGATGGCGGCGTCGATCTCCGGCCCGTCGATGCAGGCGTGCTTGCGCACCATCTTGCCGTCGACGACGACCGGCACCATGCAGGCGCCGCACATCCCGGTGGCGTCGACCATGATCGAGTTGAGGCTCGCGACGCACGGCGTGCCGAACCGTCGGCACAGGTCGCTCACCGCGCGCATCATGAGCGGCGGGCCGATCGTCACCACCTCGGCGACGCGGCGTCCCTCGCCCTGCCGGTTCGCCTCGAGCATCTGCTCGAGCGGGCCGGTGACGAAGCCCGGGACGCCGTAGGAGCCGTCGTTCGTCGTGACGACGACGTCGAGCAGGTCGCCGAACTCGGCCTGCAGCCGGCCGACCCGCTCGTCGGGCCCGGTCCAGAACATGAGGTCCCGGCTGCGGAACCCGGTGACCAGGGTGACGTGGTTCCCCGCCCGCAGGTGCTCGCGCATGATCGGGTACACCGGCGGCAGCCCGAGGCCGCCGGCGGTGAGGACGACCGTCGTCCCGGGCTCGTACCGGTGGATCTCGCTCGGTCGCCCGAGCGGTCCGGCGATGCCGGCGAAGGAGTCGCCGACGGCCATCCGGTTGATCTCGATGCTGCTCGTCCCGACGCCCTGGACGACGAGGCAGATCGTCCCGGCCTCGGCGTCCCAGTCCGCGAGGGTCAGCGGGATGAGCTCGCCGTGCTCCCACGGCAGCACCCGGACGAACTGGCCCGCCTGCGCGGCGTGCGCGACGAGCGGGGAGTGGACGACGAACTCGTCGATCCCGTCGCTCAGCTCGGCCTTGTGCAGGATCCGCTGCGAGGTCGCCGCGACGTCCGAGTACTCCCGGGCGCGCGCGACCATCTCGCGGACGACGGCCGGCTCGAGGTCGACCGCGCCGATGATCTCGCGAGCGGCGGCCTGCCCGTCGCCTGCGGCCATGATCGCCGTCGACCCGCCGCGGGCGGCGTCGCCGCCGGTGTAGACACCGGGCAGCGTGGTCTCCTGAGACCCGTCGTGGTCGAGGTCGATGGTGCCCCACTTCGAGGTGTGCAGCCGGGGCTCGGAGTCCTTGATGATCGGGTTCGCCGCGTTGCCCAGCGCCATGATGACGAGGTCCGCGACGACCGTCTCCTGCGCACCGGTGACGACCGGGCTGCGCCGACCGGAGGCGTCCGGCCGGCCGAGCTCCATGACGTCGAGCACGGCCCCGGTGACGAAGTGCGTCGCCGGGTCGCCGAGGAACTCCGCGGGGGAGCGCAGCACGGACAGCGCGATCTCCTCCTCGAGGGCGTGGTGCAGCTCCTCGACGCGGGCCGGCATCTCCTTCTGCGTGCGGCGGTAGACGATCGTCACCTCGCCGCCGAGGCGGCGTGCGGTGCGGGCGGCGTCCATCGCGGTGTTGCCGCCGCCGATGACGAGCACCTGCTTGCCCTCGATCTCCGGCAGCGGGGTCTCGTAGTCCGCCCTCTGGCCCTGAATGAGGTTGACCCGGGTGAGGAACTCGTTGGCGGACATGACGTTTAGCAGGTGCTCGCCGGGGACGTTCATGAACAGCGGCAGGCCGGCGCCGGAGCCGACGAAGATCTTCCAGAACCCGGCC